>JADGPO010000139.1 GCA_017882405.1 Solirubrobacteraceae bacterium
CCATCCGTTCCATCCGTTCCATCCGTTGGCGATCTCGGCAGCGCCGCGGCGCAGGGTGAGCTTGGAACGCCGAGCGCGCTGGCATAGGTAGATCGTGTCGGGTCCGCCGGGATGCAGCGCGTGTCATGTAGGGAGACCTGGCGCGCTCCGGGCGGCCATCCGTAGCGACGACGCTCAAGCGAGGTGCGCAGGTCCAGGATCTCGGCTTCGCCGCGGTGGACGGGCGTCCAGGCCTCGGTCGCCGGGATGCTGCGTCCACTGTCCGGCCGGAGGGTGGATGAGAGCCAGTCATCGGCTTGATCCCGCGCGCGCGGGTCTCTCGCGAGGTCGTGGCCGTGTCAGTGCATCGGAGCGGCGGCGGGCAGGTCGGTGGCGATCTCCTCGGTGAAGGCGAAGCCGGCTTCGAAGGCACGGCGCACGGGACAGGTCTCGGCGACGCGTTGCAGACGCGCGAGCTGATCTTCGGTCAATCCGTCGGGGAGGTGCACCGTGATCTTGACGTCGCGGGGGGTGGTGTCGGCGTCATAGGTCACGTCGACGCGGACGTCGGTGAGCTGCCAGTCGCGGCGCTGGGCGTAGAGCGCGATCATGGTCGACACGCACGATGCGAGCATCGCCGCGAGCAACTCGTGAGGCGCTGGGCCGGCGTCGGTTCCGCCGATCTCCAGCGGTTCGTCGGTGATGATCGTGTGACGGCCGTTGACGTCGATTTCTTGACGCAGCGTGCCGTTGATGGAGTGGGCGGTGGCGGTGGAGCTCATCGGATGTCCTTCGGTTTGCGGGGTGCTGTGGTGGTTGGCTGCGGGCTGACGTGAGGTTGCGGCGGGCCAAGGTAGGCGTGGGCTCAGGCGGCGCCCCTGGGCTTGCCGGTGCTCATGCTCAGCCCGGCTTGCTTCCAGGCGGTGATCCCGCCGGTGACGTTGATCGCGTCAAGGCCGGCTCGGGCGGCGGTGCGGGTCGCCTGGGCGCTGCGTCCCCCGGATCGGCACAGGAGCGCGACGGGGCGTTGGGGGTCGAGCTCGGCGACTCGAGCGGGTAGCTGGCCGAGGGGATGTGGATCGCGCCGCGGACGCGGGCTTGGGCGAGCTCGGCGGGTTCGCGCACGTCGACGAGGACAAGCTCGCCGGCGCTCATCGCAGCGGACGCCTGCGCGGGGGTCATCGACTTCGAGCGACGAAACAGCATTCAGAACTCCTTGTCGAACTACTGAGGGTGGGTCGGGTTCACGAGTGGCCGAAGGTCACGTTGGGCAGGAGCCGGGGCGCCCAGGCGGGCAGGTACCAGGCCGAGCGTCCCATCAGCGCCAGCAGCACCGGCACGAGCAGCAGCCGGACCAGCGCGGCATCCAGGAGCACGGCGACGCCGAGGATGGCGCCCATCTCCTTCGGAGGCAACGGTCCCGACAAGGCGAAGGTGAAGAACACGGCGACCATGACGCCGCCGGCGGCGAAGATCACCCGGCCGGAGTGCGCGACGCCGCCGATCATCGCCGCGCGCGGGTCGTGAGTGTGGTCCCCCTGGCGTCTTGGCCGACAGGGCGGCCTGGAGGTCGTGGTTCTCGGCCACCGCTCCGCCGATCAGAGAACCGGCGGGAAGCTCTGCGCGTAGCCGGTCGATCGTCTGCCCGACAGCGGGGTTTGACGGGTCCTGTCTGGGGATGGCGGTGATCAGCGAGTAGCCGCCGCTGGTCTGCACCGGCATCAGCGCTGCGATCCCTGGGGCCTGCGTGGCGATCCGTGCTGCCGAGGATGCGTTGGCGGCGGGTGTGATGATCTGCAGGGGGCCGGTGGCGCCGGGTCCGAACGCGGCCTGGACCTGGTGGTAGCCGATGTAGGAGGCGTCGGTGGTCGGGACGACCTTGATCGACGGCATCGAGGTCTTCAGCTGGGTGACGGGGATGGCCAGGCCGGCGAGGATCGCCACCGCCACGATGCCCCAGCGGATGGGTTGGCGCCACAGCCGCTCGCCCCAGGCCTGGAAGCGGGGGGAGTGGTGCTCATCGGAGTGCGCCCAGGGCAGGGAGAGGTTGTCGACCTTGGGTCCGATCCGGGCCAGGACCGCGGGCAGCAGCGTCAATGTCGCCCCGAGCACAAAGATGACCGCGAGCATGATCCCCAGGCTCATCGATCGAAACGCCGGGCTGGGGACGAGCATCACCGCGCTGAGGGAGATGAGCACGGTGACGCCGCTGAACAGGACGGCCTTTCCGGCCGTGTCCATCGTGACTGCCGTGGCGTCGGCGGGTGAGAGCCCGTGGCCGAACAGCGCGCCGCGGTAGCGGTGCACGACGAACAGGGCGTAGTCGATCCCGAGCGCGAGCGCGAGCGTCAGCGCGAAGTTCATCGCCCAGATCGAGATCGGGATGATCAAGGTCCCGAGGTACAGCATGCCGGCGGCTGAGGCGAGGCCGACCATGGTCAGCATCAGCGGTAGCCCGGCGGCCACCAGCGAGCCGAACGCCAGCAGCAGGATCCCGAGCGTGACCGGCCAGGAGATCACCTCGGACTTGAGCATCGCGGAGCGGTTGGCGGCGTTGAAGTCCGACCACATGCCCGACGCGCCGGTCAGGTGTACCTGCACGCCGGAGGCTGAGAGCTGGCCCAGCTGGCCCTTGATGCTGTCGGCGGCCGTGACCATGGCGTTGGAGCCGCGCGCGGCGCCGGCTTCGACGATCGCGGTGTGCCCGTCGCGGGAGATCGACACGCCCGCTGATGGCGCGACCACGCTCCGGACAGCGCTGTTGGTCCGCAGGGCGTGCTCCACGTCGGCCAGCACCCGCTGGAACGCCGGGTCGCTGAACGTGTGGGTTGGGGAATAGACGACGGTCATCAGCGCGTAGCTCGACAGTCCCTGGTAGTTGCGGTTGATCAACTGGCGGGCCTGCACCGATTGCGAGCCGGTCGTCTCCCAGCCCGCGCCCGACAGCGCGGTCTCCACCCGCGGCGCGAAGAACCCCAACACCAGAGCCACCAGCACCCAGGCCACCAGCACCGTCCGGAAATGCGTTGCCGTGTAGCGACCGAGGCGACCGATCGGTCCGACGTTGACCGCGTGCGGGTACTCCTCGCCCCCCAGCACCGCCGCCACAGGTTCTCCTTGCACCAGAGCCATCAGACCGTCACCTCCATCGAGCCCGCTTGTGCGCGGTCGTTGTTGTCATAGATCGCCGAACGCAAGTGACAGGCCCGGCGCAACAGAATCGACGCCGGGCACGCGCCGGCCAGCACGTAGAGCCCACTGGTTGACGCCGACCACAGCGGCGAGCACCAAGAACCATGTCGAGACGGTCGCTGCCAGGATCGCGGCGACGAGGGTCATCGAGCCGGCGAGCGCGAACAGCACACGCTCCAGCGGCCAGGATGTTCGGTTGCGCCTCACGCGGCCTGCTCCTCGGCAGCGTGCGCCGGGGAGGAGGCGATGCGGTCAAGGGCCTGCACGAGCTGCTCGGCGCTCATCACTCCGGCCTGGGCGGCCAGCGGCTGACCGTCGCGCAGCACCATCAAGGTGGAATGAAGCGAATGTCGTAACGGCCGGCGACGGCTGGCTGGGCGTCGACGTCTCATGTCACTCCTGGGTTTGATGCTGGGTGGTGGGCGTCGTGAGTCGGGTCGTCGTGCTCGGCGCGGCGCGGGTGGTCGGCCGCCGGGTCAGCGATCTAGCTTGAGCTTCACACAGCCCAGCAACAGCACGCTCTTTCAGCAACGGCGACTTCGACACCTACTGGGACTTTCACCTGATCGAGCTTGAGGCGGGTGGTTTTGCGGCGGATCGAAGCGGCGATGATCCCCGCTTTGCCTTCGAGGATCTGCCGGGCTTTGTCGTGCACCCACCGCTCGGCGGCGGGGTCGCCTTCGTCAAAGAAGCACCACGCGGCGGACCACAGGTACCCGATCACGTGCACGCAGTCGATCAGGATCGTGACCTTCAGCTTGCGGGTCTTGGCCTTGGGTGCGGGTCGGGCGGCTTGGCGCTCGTCGTCGTCTGCGGGCAGGATGTCGGCTGCGGAGCGCGGCGA
>JADGPO010000022.1 GCA_017882405.1 Solirubrobacteraceae bacterium
CCCTCGCGCTTGCGGTCCTCCATCGCGGCCTCGGTCACGCGGTCGTCGGCGCGCGTCTCGCCGCGCTCGGTGATCCGGGTGGCGGCGATCTCGGCCACCACCTCCTTAAGCGTCGTCGCGGTCGAGCGCACGGCGCCCGTGCAGGTCATGTCGCCGACGGTGCGATAGCGCACCGACTCCGCGAACGGCGACTCGCCTTCGATCAGCTCGATGAACTCGTTGTCGGCGTACAGCATCCCGTCGCGCGCGAACACCTGACGCTCATGGGCGAAGTAGATCGACGGCATCTGCAGGCCCTCGGTGGCGATGTACTGCCAGACGTCGAGCTCGGTCCAGTTGGAGATCGGGAACACCCGCACCTGCTCGCCCTTGCGGATCCGCGCGTTGTACAGCGACCACAGCTCGGGGCGCTGGCGCTTGGGGTCCCACTGGCCGAAGTCGTCGCGGAAGGAGAACACCCGCTCCTTGGCCCGCGCGCGCTCCTCGTCGCGCCGGGCGCCGCCGAACGCGGCGTCGAAGCCGTGCTCCTCGATCGCGTCCAGCAGGGTGGTCGTCTGCAGGCGGTTGCGCGAGGCGCGGGGTCCGGTCTCCTCGGTCACCCGGCCCTTGTCGATCGAGTCCTGCACGGAGGCCACGATCAGCCGCTCGCCGATCTCGGAGACGAGGCAGTCGCGGAACTCGATCACCTCGGGGAAGTTGTGCCCGGTGTCGACGTGCATCACCGGGAAGGGGAACTTGCCGGGGCGGAACGCCTTCTCGGCCAGGCGCAGCAGCACGATCGAGTCCTTGCCGCCGCTGAACAGCAGCACGGGGCGCTCAAACTCGGCCGCCACTTCCCGGAAGACGTGGATCGACTCGGCCTCCAGGGCCTGGAGATGGGACAGCTCGTAATGGGTCGGGCTCACTGAATTTGCTCCACGTGGATTCCGCATTCGGTCTTCTCGGTCCCCGCCCAGCGACCGTCGCGGCCGGATCCGGGCAACGTGCAGGGCGCGCACCCGATCGAGGCGTAGCCCTCGTCGTGCAGCGGGTTGTAGGGCAGGTCGTGCTCGAAGATGTAGCGCCAGACGTCCTTCTCGGACCAGTCGGCCAGCGGGTTGAGCTTGACGATCTGCCGCCGCTCGTCGAGTTCGATCTTGGACGATGCCGCGCGGGTCGCCGCCTGCTCGCGGCGGATCCCGGTGATCCACGCGTCGACGTCGGTCAGCGCCTGCTCCAGAGCGGCCACCTTGGCGGCGCTGCAGCAGTTGTCCACCGTCCACGGCTGTCCGGGACTCGAGGCGTCGAACACGTCGATCGGCAGCGCGAAGCGCTGCTCGAACTGCTTCCACGTCGTCAGCGTCTCTCCGAACAGCACCCCGGTGTCAATCGCAAAGGCGCGCACGCCCTCCCGACCGTCACGCAGCTGCGAGAGCATGTGAAAGAGGACCGACTCCTCCTTCTGAAACGAGCAGGCGAGCGTCAGCCGGTCAAACCGGTCCACGGCGAACGCCAGCACGTCCTGAGCCGACCGGCCCTCCAGATCGGGGAGAGTGGCGCTCAGACCGCGCACTCCCCTTCGCCGCGCTGGACCTCGAAGGGCACGTCGCGGTTGAAGTCGATGAACGTGTTCATGTTGTCGAGGTTGAATTCGACCGGCATCGTCAGGTCCTTCACGCGCGACTGGAACTCATCCGCGCCCACCCGGTCCACGAACGCTCGGAACGTCTCGCCGTCGGACCGATCCGACTCGTAGAAGCGTAGCCAACGCTCGATCGCCTCCGGCACGCGCCTGGCGGGCAGGCGCGCCTTCAGGCGGTGGCCGTAGCGGACGTCGCCGCCCTCGTAGGCGCCGCCGATGTGCGGGATGTAGGCGGGGATGGTGCGCTCGCCGACCTTGATCGAGGCGCCGTAGAAGCCGATGTCGGCGATGTGGTGCTGGCTGCAGCCGTTCGGGCAGCCGCTCATCTTGATGTGGATGCCCCGGGTCAGCGGGTCGTCGATGTCCATCGCCACCAAACGGTCCTGGACGGCCTGGTTGAGCCCCATCGAGCTGGTGATCCCCAGCTTGCAGGAGTCGGTGCCCGGGCAGCTGACCACGTCGGTGACCTCGTCGGCTCCGGCGTCGCCGAGCTCGAGCTCGCTCAGCTCGCGCCACACCTCGTAGACCGACTCGTCGCGCACCCAGCGCAGCACCAGGTTCTGATGCACGGTGGTGCGGGCGGAGCCGCCGGTGTAGCGGCGCATCACGTCGCCCAGCCCGCGCAGCTGGTCGGGCGTCAGGTCGCCGCGCCGGATCTTGACCTCCACGGTGCAGAAGCCGCGCTGGCGCTGAGGCGTCACGTTGGACTCGAAGAAGCGATCGAACGCCCGGCGGTCGCCGTTGGCGCTGACGAAGCTCGTGCCGGCCTCCGGCGCGTTGGCCTCCTCGTCGACGTCGAAGAAGATCTCGTCCAGCGAGAAGTCGCGCTCGTCGACCCACTCGCCCTCCAGCTCCTCCTCCACGAGCTCCCGGAAGTCGTCGATCCCGATCTTGTCGATCAGCACCTTGATCCGGGCCCGGGCCCGGTTGACGCGCAGGAAGTCCTGGCGGTCGAAGATCCGCATGCACGCCTCGGTGACCTTCAGGTAGTCGCCGTTGTCGAGCTCGACGAACTCGTACAGGGTGGGCGCGATCCGGGGCATGATCGAGGTGCCGCCGCCGACCCGCACCTCGACGCCGCGCACGCCGTCGCGCTCGCGCGGGATGAACGCCATGTCGTGGATGCCGGTGATCGCGTTGTCGTCGTCGGTGGCGGTGAACGCCGTCTTGACCTTGCGGGGCATCGCCTGGGTCGTGGGATGGCGCACGAAGTAGCGCACGTAGGCGCCGGCGTAGGGGGTGATGTCGAACAGCTCGCCGGCCAGCGTGCCCGCCCGGGCGTCGCCCGTCACGTTGCGCATCGTGTTGCCGCAGCCCTCGCGCGAGGACAGCCCGGCATCGCCCAGCTCACGGATCAGCTCGGCCGCATCGGGCAGCGGGATGTGGTGCATCTGGATGTTCTGCCGCGTGGTGACGTGGCCCTTGCGCAGCGGCACGTACTTCTCGATCACCTCGGCGAACGCGTCGAGCTGATCGGGCGTCACGCCGCCCATGGGGAGCTTGACGCGGACCATCTGCACGTCGGGCTGGCGCTGGCCGTATACGCCCTGCTTGAGGCGGAACTTGATGAAGTCCTGCTCGGTCAGCTTCCCGTCGAGATACCGCGTCGACTCCGTGTCGAAGTCGTCGAACTCCCGCTCGAGGATCGGGATGACGTGCCCGGGAACGTTCTCTACGACCTCCGGGTTCTCCAGCGATCCTTCACGGGGACTGCGCTTGGCGTCAATCGAGCTGGGCTCCATCGGCTTCCTTTGGGTAGACAGCGTCGGGCTCGACCCACAAAACTACCAAAAGGCAATCGGGTATTAGGATTTTCCGGGGCTGGGGGCCCGGACCGCTCCTCCGTCGACAGACCGAGGGCGGCGAACGGGCGTCTACGTCCAGGGCGCCGGCAGCTCGGGCGAGCGAGCCACTCCCTCCTGCAATGCGGCCACCTGCCAGGCATCGCGCCGCGGCACCGCGAGCGCCGGTACGAGCGCGGTCTCGCGCATGAAGCGCTCCAGCGCGGCGACCACAGCGGCCGCCTCCTCCGGGGAGGCGTCGGGGGCCACGATCGAGAGCTCGGGACGGCGGTTCATCGCCCGACCGAGGGTATCGTCACGGGGCCGTGCCGCCCTTGGCAGTGTTAGATCACGACGCCGTGCTCCAGGCCATCTCGCCGTCTGAGGCGATCGAGCGCGTGCGCGAGGCGTTCGGCCACCACCACGCGGGCGAGTGGACGATGCCGTCCAAGGTGTATCTGACCAGCCCGCCGCACGGCGACTTCCGCGCGATGCCCGCCCTCGGCGGCGGCCTCGCGCTGCTCAAGTGGATCAGCTCGTTTCCCGGCAACCCGGCTCGAGGACTGCCGACCGTCGCCGGGGTGCTGTGCCTGTCAGACGCGACCACCGGCCAGCCGCTGATGCTGCTCGACGCCCGCTCGGTGACGGCGCTGCGCACCGGCGCGGTGGCGGCCGTCGCCACCCGGGCGCTGGCGCCGCGGGGCGCCCGCACGGTGGGGATCATCGGCAGCGGCCTGCACGGCGCGTGGAGCGCTCGCTGCCTGGCGGCCGCCGGCTACGGGCCGGGGGTGTGCTGCGATCCCAGCGCGGAGGCAGCGCGGGCGTTGGCCGACGAGCTGGGCTGGGAGGTGGGCGATCGCGCCGCTGCCGGGGGTGCCGACGTCGTCTGCTGCGTGACTCCGGGCGCGGAGATCGTGGTCGGCGCCGACGATCTGCGGCCCGGGCTTCACCTCAACATGCTGGGCGCCGACGGGCCCGGCAAGGCCGAGGCGACGGTCGAGGCGGTGACGGCGTGCGCCCTGTTCTGCGACGAGTGGGACCAGGCCTCCCACGGCGGCGAGCTGACCGGCGCGATCGACGCCGGGCTGGTCGTCCGCGACCAGGTGACCGAGCTGGGCGCGGTGCTGGCCGGCGACGCGCCGGGACGCGTCGCCGACGAGGCGGTGACGCTGTTCGATTCGACCGGGCTGGCGATCCAGGACCTGGCGGTGGCGGCGGCCGCCTATGAGGCGTGGCGCGACGGCGCCGTGGAGGCCCAGACCGTCTTTCTGTAGGCCGTGGCGACTCTTGACAAACCCGTCGGGGCGCATACAGTCAGCGTGTTCCTAGGTAGGTCGGAGAGGGGTGGGGTATGACCGCAGTGCTGTATCGCATCGCTCGGTTCTGCGTCCGGCGTCGCTTCGCTGTCGTGAGTGTCTGGGTGGTGGCGGCGGTGGCGCTCGTGGGCGTCTCCCATCAGCTGGGCGACAACACCAACGACAACCTGTCGCTCCCTCAGACCAACAGCCAGCGCGCCACCGATCTGCTCGGCAAGTCGTTTCCGACTCAGGCCAACGGCACCAGCCCGATCATCCTTCACGCGCGCTCGGGAAGCCTGACCGACTCCAAGTACTCGAGCGCCGTTAACACCGCGGCGTCCGATCTGGCCAAGGCGCCGCACGTCGCGTCGGTGGTCAATCCGTTGACCAGTCAGGGCGCCTCGGCCCTCAGCAAGGACAAGTCGACGGGATACCTGACCGTCGGGCTCGACGTGAGCTCGGGGTCGCTTTCGGTGGACGACGCGCAGACGATCATCGACGCGGCGGCCAAGCCTGCGCGAGCCGCCGGGCTGGAGGTCCAGACGGGCGGGCAGCTCGGCCAGAAGGTCTCCAAGCCGTCGACCGAGTCCAGCGAGCTGGTCGGAATCGTGGCCGCGATGATCATCCTGACCTTCACCTTCGGGACCGTCACCGCGATGCTGGTGCCGATCCTCACCGCGATCTTCGCTCTGTTGTCGACCCTGGCGATCATCCGGATGCTCGGGCATGTCACCAACGTCCCCACGGTGGCGCCGACGCTGGCCACGATGATCGGCCTGGGAGTGGGCATCGATTACGCGCTGTTCATCGTCACCCGGCACTTCCGCGGCCTGCACGACGGTCTCGAGATGCGCGAGTCGATCGCGCGGGCGGCTGCCACCTCGGGCGGGGCGGTGTTCTTCGCCGGTTCAACGGTCACCATCGCGCTCGTCTCGCTGGCGATCGCCGACATTCCCCTGGTGACGACGATGGGCCTGATGGCGGCCGTCGCCGTGGTGGTGGCCGTGCTCGCGGCGCTCACCCTGCTGCCGGCCGTGCTGGCGATCCTCGGACCGCGCATCAACTCCCTGCGCGTGCGGGACGTGCACCCCGAGGAGAGTGCCAAGACCGGGCTGTGGGCGAGGTGGGCGGCGGACATCGCCAAGCGGCCGCTGGTCGCCCTACTGGCGGCGCTGACGATCCTGATTCCGCTGACCATCCCCCTGTTCTCGCTGAGCCTGGGTCAGCAGGACACGGCCGCGCTGTCGACGTCCACCACCGCCCGCCAGGCCTACGACCTGCTCTCGAAGTACTTCGGACCGGGGACCAACGGCCCGTTGATCATCGCCACCTCGCTCGGCTCGCCGGCCCAGCCCTCCGATCCCCGCCTGCAGAAGCTCCAGAAGGACGTCTCCTCCACCTCCGGGGTCGTGGCGATCACGCCGGTGCAGATCGACAAGGCCGGGACGACCGCGTTCTTCAACGCGATCTCCAAGCACGGCCCCGCCGAGAGCGCGACCACCAGCCTCGTCAACCGGCTGCGCTCGACGGTCATACCGGGCGCCGAGAAGGGCACCGACATGACGGCCTACGTGGGCGGCACCACCGCGGCCTACGACGATCTGGCCTCGAAGATCTCCAGCAAGCTCCCGCTGCAGATCATCGTCGTGATCGCGCTCAGCTTCATCCTGCTGGTCCTGGCGTTCCGCACCGTCGTGATCCCGCCCCAGGCGGCGCTCATGAACATCCTCTCGATCGGCGCCTCCTACGGGGTGCTCACGGCGGTCTTCCAGTACGGCTGGCTGAGCGGCCTGATCGGACTGTCGGGGCCGGTTCCGATCGTCTCCTACGTGCCGCTGTTCATGTTCGCGATCCTGTTCGGGCTCTCGATGGACTACGAGGTGTTCCTGGTCAGCCAGATCGAGGAGCACGTGCACGCCGGCGAGAGCAACGAGCAGAGCGTCGTGTCCGGGCTGGTCACCAGCGCCCGGGTGATCACCGCTGCCGCGGCGATCATGGTGTTCGTGTTCGGCAGCTTCGTGCTCAACGGCGATCCCACGATCAAGCAGTTCGGGATCGGGCTCGCCGTGGCCGTCGTCCTCGATGCCACGGTGGTGCGGTGCCTGCTGGTGCCGGCGCTGATGCTCCTGATGGGCAACGTCAACTGGTACATGCCGAGCTGGCTGGACCGCGTGGTTCCCCACGTCAGCATCGAGGGCGCCGAGTTCTTCGCCGCTCGCGACAGGCCTGAAGCCCCGCCGCCAGACCCGGAGCCGGCACCGGTGGGCTAGTGGTGACGCGGGGGGTGGGTGGGACCGATATTCCAGCGGAAGCTGGCCCGGGCGAAGCCACCGTGGCCGTCGGAGACCCGGACGGTGACCCGGCGGGTGCCGGCGTACTTGGCGCGACCGGCGATGACGCCGGTGCGGGAGTTGATCCGCAGGCCGCGGGGCAGGCCGGCGGCCGAGTAGCGCATCGCCAGGCCGTGGCCGTCGCGGGCGCGAAGGCGGACCTGCACCGGCGTGCCCAGGCGCGACGAGCGGGCGCCGAGCCGGGCGAGGGTGATGCCGCCGGCCTGCGCGACCGTTTCCCTGGCGGGCGCCTTGGACCGCGTGGAGGCCGAGGCGGCGGGGATCGGCGCGCCGCCGCACAGAGCGGGGACGATCGAGCGGGCGTTCGGGGTGCCGAGGCCCGAGGCCATGTCGTAGCCCGATCCGGCGGCGAAGCCGGCCACGTGGTTGTAGCCGTTGGCGCCGCTGGTGACGTCGCCGAAGTTGGCACCGTAGGCCGCGCCCGCGAGCTTGTAGAGGGCGGGGTTGGCGAAGCCGACGGGGTGGCCGGCGCACGCCGGGGAGGAGTCGGCCAGGGCGGTCACCGCGGCCCAGGTCGGGGTCGAGATGCTGGTGCCGCCCATCGTGTTCCACTGGCCGCCGTAGTAGACGACATAGCCGGTGTTGGGATCGCCGTTGGCGGTGACGTCGGGAACCTCGCGGCAGCTGGTGCCGGCCGAGCCACAGGTGACGGCGCTCTGGGACTGCGCGGCGGCCGCCTGGTAGGCGGGGCGCGACCACAGCTGTGAGACGCCGCCGCCGGTGGCGCCGTAGCCGTTGTTCCAGACGCTGTCGGCGCCGGAGCTGATCGAGCTGGCGCCGACGCCGGTGACCCACGGCTGACTGGCGGGATCGTCGACGGCCTGGCGGTGGTCCGAGCAGTCGTTGGAGCCCAGGTCGCCGGTCGAGGCGAGGATCGTCTGGCCCTGGGCGGCGGCCTCCTGGAAGAGGGTCGACTCGGCGGCGGCGGTGCCCGCGCCCTGGTAGGACTCGCACAGGCCCCAGGAGGAGGTCACGACCTTGGCGGCGTTGTCGGAGACGATCCGGGCGTAGGTGTCATAGGCGCCACCACCGGAGGTCGGTCCCTCGTACACCTTCACGTTGGCGCGGGGTGCCAGGCCGATCACGTCCTCCACGTCCATCGCTGCCTCGCCGGTGCCGCCCCCGCTGCCGGCGCCGCCGTCGACGCGCACGGTGCTCACGTTGGCGTTGGTGTGAAAGCAGGACTGGAAGGCGGCGATGTCAGAGGCGCTGAACGGCTCCAGCTCGTACACGGCCACGGTCACGTTGGCGCCCTGGATGCCGGCGGCGTACAGGTCGTTGAGGTGATACCGGGCGGCGATCTGACTGGTCGTATAGCTGGCCTGGCTGGCGGCCTCGGTGCGCGCGGCGGAGCAGCCCTGGCCATCGGCGCCGGCGGAGGCGGCGTGGACGACGGGCTGCTTGGCGTGGGCGACGGTGATCCGCGGGGCGGTCGGCGCCAGGGTGTTGAGCCCGACGATCCCCTGCACGAGGCCGGCGACGCTGGGGTCGACCGACGGCTCGGCGGTGTTGGCAAAGCCGCTCTGGCCGCTGGGCAGCGCGAAGCGCTGCAGCGACGTGGAGAAGGCGCTCTCCACCGTCCCGGCGTCCGCGGTGACCGGCAGGGTCAGGCCGTTGGCCCCTACCTGGCCGGGTGTCAGGCCGTCCTTGCGCAGCGAGGCACGCACGGCGGCGACCTGGGCGGCGGTCGGTGCGAAGCGCTCGGCGAACTGGCGGACGCTCAGATAGTGGTGATACAGGCCCGAGCCGGGAGTCGAGACGGCCTGGGCGTAGGCGGCGAGGCCGGCGGCGTCACGCGGCTGGAGCGCCACCGCGGCGTGCACGGTGGTGTTGCGGGCCACTGCGCCGAGCTCTCGCGAGCCGGCCGGGATCCCCGTCTTACCGTGGGTGGCGGGGTGAAAGAGGGCGGCCTGCGCCGGGCTCGGAGCGAGGGCGACCGCGGCCGCCGCGACGGCGGCCTGGATGAGACGGGAGCGCCACATGACGCTTTAGGCAGCCCATCCTGGGCTCGCCCGGCACAGGTGTCGCAGGCTTTGGGGCATGCCCCCATATCGGTGGGGACCTGCGGTGCCCGTAGGCCAAACATCGACCCTCTGGACGTATGTACGTCCCTAGAGCGGGATGTTGCCGTGCTTGCGGCGCGGGCCCGGCTCGCGCTTGGTCTGCAGCGTGTGCAGAGCGGTGACCACCTTGGGCCGCGTCTCGTGCGGGATGATCACGTCGTCGAGGTAGCCGCGCTCGGCGGCCACGTACGGATTGGCGAAGTGCGCCTTGTAGTCCTCGATCAGCTTCTGGCGACGCTCATCGGGCGTCGGCGAGGCGCCGATGTCGCGGCGGTAGATGATGTTGACCGCGCCCTCGGGGCCCATCACCGCCACCTCGGCGCTCGGCCAGGCGAAGTTGAAGTCGGCGGCGAGGTGCTTTGAGCCCATCACGTCGTAGGCGCCGCCGTAGGCCTTGCGGGTGATGATCGTGATCTTGGGCACCGTGGCCTCGGCGTAGGCGTACAGCAGCTTGGCGCCGTGGCGGATGATCCCGCCCCACTCCTGGGTGGTGCCGGGCAGGAAGCCGGGCACGTCGCAGAAGGTGATGATCGGGATGTTGAAGGCGTCGCAGGTGCGGATGAAGCGCGCCGCCTTCTCGGAGGACTCGATGTCCAGCACGCCCGCCAGCTGGGCGGGCTGGTTGCCGACCACCCCCACCGAGAAGCCGTCCATCCGGGCAAAGCCGCACACGATGTTGCGCGCGTAGTGCTCGTGGACCTCCAGAAATTCATAATCGTCGACGATCCGGCGGATCACCTCGCGCATGTCGTAGGGCTTGTTGGGGCTGTCGGGGACGACCGTGTCCAGCTCGGGGTCCTCGCGCAGCGGATCGTCGGTGGGCGCAACGCGCGGCGGGATCTCGAGGTTGTTCTGGGGCAGGTAGGAGAGCAGGTAGCGCGCGTCCTCGAGGCACTGGTCCTCGTCGTCGGCGGCGAAGTGCGCCACCCCGGACTTGGAGTTGTGCGACATCGCGCCCCCCAGCTCCTCGAAGCCGACCTCCTCGCCGGTCACCGTCTTGATCACGTCGGGACCGGTGATGAACATGTGCGAGGTCTCCTTCACCATGAAGACGAAGTCGGTGATCGCCGGCGAGTACACGGCACCACCCGCGCACGGTCCCATCACCAGGCTGATCTGCGGGATCACGCCGCTGCAGCGCACGTTGCGCAGGAACACGTCGCCGTAGGCGCCCAGCGAGACGACGCCCTCCTGGATCCGCGCGCCGCCGGAGTCGTTGATCCCGATCACGGGGCAGCCGATCTTGGCCGCCAGATCCATGATCTTGCACATCTTCTCGGCCATCACCTCGCCCAGCGAGCCGCCGAACACGGTGAAGTCCTGGCTGAACACGCACACCCGCCGTGAGTCGATCGTGCCGTGGCCGGTGACCACGGCATCGCCGTAGGGGCGGTTGCGCTGCATCTCGAAGTCCGACGTGCGGTGGCGCATGAAGACATCGAGCTCCTGGAAGGAGCCGGGGTCGAGCAGCTTGTTGATCCGCTCCCGGGCGGTGAACTTGCCCTTGGCGTGCTGCTTGTCGACCGCCGTCTGCCCGGCGTTGTGGATCGCCTCCTGGCGCAGCTCCTCCAGCTGGGCGAGCTTCTCCTCGTAGGTCTCGGGTGCCTTTTCGCGCATGGCGCGCGGAGTCTATGGCGTACGAGCCGGCGACTACCTCAGGCGCGCGAGTACGGCCGGTGATGCGCGCGCCCGAGGCTGTCCAGCGCCGCGTCGAGAGCATCGACGATCACCTGTCCCGGGCCGTCGACGGGCTCTGGCTCGGGTTCGGGCACCGGCTCGGCCGATGCGATGGGCGCCTCCGCCGGCCCGCGCCGCGGCCACCGGTGAAAGACGCGGCTCAGGACTCCGCGGTGCGGGTCGGTGGTCACCTCGAGCGGCGGCGGCGGCTCGGGTTCGGGTTCGGGTTGTGACTGGTGCGCGGGGGGGTCGCTGTCGGCCGTGAGGACGACCCGCGTCCCCCAGCCCGACGGCTCGAGACGCACCGTGCCGCGTGCGGCGTCACCCTCCCAGGCGACGGCGGTCTCGGGCTCGAGCTTGGTGATCCGGATCTCTCCGAACCCTCCCAGGTGCTTGGCCAGCGATGACGCATCGCTGCACTCGGCCCACAGCTCCGGGGCCGACTTGACGAGCGTGCGGCTGGCTTGTTGATCGGACATCGTGTCGGGTTTCGCGCGCCCGACGGCGACTCCTTCCCCGCAACCGGGTCCTGCACGGTCGCGCCCGTCAGGCGCGGGCGGCGCGCGCCACCAGCCCGTCGAGGAAGACGTCGATGGCCGTCACTCGACCAGCTCGACGACCCCGGAGGGCGCGTCCAGCAGCTCCGCGGTGCGCCGCGCCGCCTCCGTGACGGCGATCCGCGGCCCGTCGGGCAGCTCTTGCGCGTAGTAGGTGCCCGGCCCGTACAGCTGGCCGTAGCGGATCACGACTCCACCGGCGTCGAGCACGCTGCGCTCGAACGTCTCCATCGCCTCGGCGCGCGGCCCGGCCAGCTTCCAGGCGATGCTCTGGACCAGGATCCGAGAGGCGCCCGCCGCCTGGGCGGCCGCCAGCAGGTTGGCGGTGCCCTCGGTCCGGATGCGCAGGTTGCGCTCGGCGTGGGCGGGTATCTCGGCGGCGTCGTCGGGGAGGTCGGTGAGCTGGTGGATGACCGCCTCGGGCGCGAACTGGCCGACCGCCGCGATCAGCCGCTCGCGGTCGTAGACGTCGCAGACGACCGGCTCGATGCCCGCCGTCTCCAGCGCCGACGCCAGCTGCGGCGTGCGCGTCATGCCCGCCACGGTGTGACCGCTGTAGACCAGCAGCGGCGCCAGCGCGGCGCCGATCACCCCGGTGGCGCCCGCGACGAAGATGCGCATCGGGAGGTCGGAACCGATCCTCCTTGGCGCCGGCACTCAGAAGCCCGGGCGATAGTCGCCGAACACGTCGCGCATCGCGCCGCAGACCTCGCCGATCGAGCAGCGATCCTTGAGCGCGCGGCGCAGCGAGGGCAGCAGGTTGTCGGTGCCCTCGGCGGCGGTGCGGACCTCGCTCAGGCGGGTCTGCACGAGCTCCTGGTCGCGGTCGGCCTTGAAGGCGGCCAGCCGAGCCACCTGCTCGTGCTCGGACTCGGGGTCGACGCGCAGGAGGTCGGGCACCTCGGGCGTGTCCTCGACGAACTTGTTGACCCCCACGACGATGTCCTGCTCGGTGCGGTAGCGCTCGTGGTAGCCGAACGCCGATTCCTCGATCTCGGCGGTCATGAACTCGATCGCCTGCACCGCGCCTCCCAGCTGGTCGACCTTGTCGATCAGCTCCTGGGCGCGGGTCTCGATCTCGTCGGTCAGCGCCTCGACGAAGTAGGAGCCGGCGAACGGGTCGACCGTGTCGGCCGCGCCGGACTCGTAGCCGATGATCTGCTGGGTGCGCACCGCGATCTTGGCGGCGCGCTCGGTGGGCAGCGCCAGCGCCTCGTCAAAGCCGTTGGTGTGCAGCGACTGGGTGCCGCCGCAGACGGCGGCGAAGCCCTGCAGGGCCACGCGGGCGATGTTGTTCTCCGGTTGCTGGGCGGTGAGCGTCACCCCGCCCGTCTGGGTGTGGAATCGCAGCTTCCACGAGCGCTCGTCCTGGGCGCCGAAGCGCTCGCGCATGATGTGCGCCCACATCCGCCGGGCGGCGCGGAACTTGGCCACCTCCTGAAAGACGTTGTTGTGGCCGTTGAAGAAGAACGCCAGCCGGGGGGCGAAGCGGTCGATCTCCAGCCCCGCGTCCAGCGCCGCCTGCACGTAGGCCATCCCGTTGACCAGCGTGAAGGCCACCTCCTGCACGGCCGAGCAGCCCTTCTC
>JADGPO010000140.1 GCA_017882405.1 Solirubrobacteraceae bacterium
AGGTAGTCCATCGCCAGGTGGATGCCGCTGACGTCGCGTCCCGGCACGTCGAGATCACGCGAGACCCGGCAGCCGATCGAGATCACGATCGCGTCGAAGCGCTCCTGCAGCTCCTCGGCGGTCACGTCGCGGCCGACGTCGGTGTCGTATTGAAACTCGATGCCCTCCTGCTTGAGGAGCTCCACCCGCCGGTCGATGATCCACTTCTCGAGCTTGGCGTCAGGCACGCCGAAGCGCAGCAGTCCGCCTGCGCCCTCGTCGCGCTCGAACACCGTGACGGCGTGGCCGCAGCGGTTCAGCTCGGCGGCAACGGCCAGGCCGGCCGGTCCGGCGCCCACCACCGCGACCGTGCGACCCGAGCGGCGGTCGGGCGGCTCGGGCACGATCCAGCCTTCGTCGAACGCGCGCTGGACGATCGCCAGCTCTATCTGCTCGATCGTCACCGGGTCGTCGTTGATCTTCAGCACGCACGCCGACTCGCACGGCGCCGGGCAGATCAGGCCGGTGAACTCGGGGAAGTTGTTGGTGGCGTGCAGCTCGTCGATCGCCTCACGCCATTTGTCGCGGTAGACGAGGTCGTTCCAGTCCGGGATCAGGTTGCCCAGCGGACAACCCTCGTGACAGAACGGCACGCCGCAGTCCATACATCGCGCCCCTTGGCGGCGCAGCTCCGCCTCGGGCTGCAGGGCGAAGTACTGGTCGTAGTCCGAGACACGGCGCCGCGGGTCGCGCTTGTCGAAGCCGACTCGGTGGATCTTCAGGAATGCTCCGAGCTCGCCCACGGGACGCAGAAGGTTACTGGCATGATGGACCTGCAATGGGCGAGACTGTGGAGATCACGCCGCAGGGTCCGTTCTCGCTCCGGGCGGCCGCAGCATTCGGATTCGGTCCGACCGAGGGACGGACTCCCGAGTGGGATGCAATGATGCGCCTCGCCTTCCCGGTGGACGGCGGCCGTGGTCACGCCGGGGCGGTCCTGCGCCAGCCGAAACCTGACGGTCCGGTGGTGGTGGATCTGCAGCTGCAGGGCGGCGCCGCCGGCGAGGCCGCGCTGGCCCAGGTGGCCCGGACCCTGTCGCTGGATCACGACGGTCGCGAGTTCATGCGCCTCGGGGAGTCCGATCCCGTGCTCGGGGCGCTGCAGCGCGCCCACCCCGGCCAGCGCCCGGTGCTGTTCCCCAGTCCTTACGAGGCCGCCGCCTGGTCGGTGATCTCGGCCCGGCGCCCGGCCGCTCAGGGCGCGCGCGTACGCGCGGAGCTGGGCTCGCGGCTGGGAGCCACGTTCCAGCTCGCCGGCGTCGAGCAACCGTCGTTCCCGCAGCCCGAGCGGCTGGCCGAGATCGGCGATCACTTTCCGGGCCTCGACGACACTAAGCGCGAGCGCCTGCGGGCCGTGGCGGCGGCCGCGGTTGCCGGCGAGCTCGACGTCGATCGGCTGCACTGGCTCGGACCCGAGGCCGCCTACGACGACGTGCAGCGCCTACCGGGAATCGGCCCCTTCTACGCGGGGCTGATCGTGGTGCGCGGCAGCGGGTTCGCCGACGCGCTGGCGCCCACGCCGGAGCCGAGGGGAGCGGCCTTCGTCGCGCGGTATTACGGTCTTGAGGCGTCACCGGACGGGCCGGCGTTCGCCCGTCTGGCGGAGCGCTGGCGACCGTTTCGGACGTGGGCGACGGTCCTCATCCGCCTCGCGGGCGGCCGCGGAACGACGATCTAGTGGCCCACTAGGCGCTCACGGGAGCTTCGGAGTGGGTGCGCTCCGCGAGCACGCGCTTGTAGTCACGCGGCATCACCTTGACGAAGCGGGCCCGCTCGCGCTCCCAGGCGGCCAGCACATTGCGGGCCACCAGCGAGCCGGTGCGCTGGGCGTGCTCGGAGATCAGTGCCCTGACCTCCGTCTCGTCGTCCTCGCCGAGCTCGTCGAGGTCGACCAGCTCCAGGTTGCAGCGAGCCCTGAACCCTCGGTCGCGGTCGTAGACGTAGGCGATCCCGCCACTCATCCCGGCGGCGAAGTTGCGCCCGGTGCGACCCAGCACGACCACCCGGCCGCCCGTCATGTACTCGCAGCCGTGGTCGCCGACGCCCTCCACCACGGCGTGGGCGCCGGAGTTGCGAACGGCGAAGCGCTCGCCCGCCAGACCGCGGATGAACGCGCGGCCGGAGGTCGCGCCGTACAGGACCGTGTTGCCGACGATCATGTTCTCCTCGGCACGGAACAGGGCGGCCTCCGGTGGCCGGACCGAGACGATCCCGCCCGACAGCCCCTTGCCGGTGTAGTCGTTGGTCTCGCCGCGCAGCGAGAACGTCACCCCGGGCGCCAGCCAGGCGGCGAAGCTCTGGCCGGCCGAGCCGCTGAACGAGATCTCGATCGTGCCCTCCGGCAGGCCGCGGGCGCCGTGCCGGCGCGCTATTTCTCCGGAGAGGATGCCGCCGACGGCGCGATTGACGTTGCGCACCGGGATCGGCCCCTGGCGAACAGACTCCCCGTTCTGGATCGCCGGGTCGCACATCGAGACCAGTTCCCAGTCCAGCGCGTCGTCGAGCACCGGAACCTGTGGACGCGTCCTTGACCGCGGCGTCTCAGGTGGCAGGTCCGGATTGGTGAGGATCATCGACAGGTCGACACCACGCGCCTTCCAGTGGTCAATCGCATCGTCCATCTCGAGCAGTTCGGTGCGACCGATCAGGTCCTCGAAGCGGCGCACGCCCAGCGACGCCATGATCGTGCGCACCTCCTCGGCGATGAACATCAGGTAGGCGGTCACGTGCTCCGGGGTGCCGGCAAACCGCGAGCGCAGCTCGGGAT
>JADGPO010000141.1 GCA_017882405.1 Solirubrobacteraceae bacterium
ATCAGCGGTCGCCCACACAGCTCGACGATCGCCTTCGAGCCCCCGATCCGCCGCCCCAGACCCCCGGCCAGCACCACGCCAACGGGGTCTCGGCGGCGTCGCATCAGGTCCTCGGGAGCCGGTCGCTCACGTGTCGAGCATAAGGGCCGAGGCGGGGGGGAATAGAATCAATGCGATGGAGGGCTCCACTGAGGTCCGGAGCTGGCTTCGCTGCTATCGCTGCTGGTCGCAGAACCTCGAGGTGCAGGTGCACTACGAGGGGATACACCGGATCGATGCGGAGACCGGCGAGCGCGGCGAGGTCGTCGACGAGATGCAAGAGGCTGTGGTCCAGTGCCTCGACTGCATGCACGACCAACCGCACCTCGGGTTCCACAACGGACGCGTCGAGCCGATCGAGGACCGCTGGGAGCGGATGATCGCCGGAACGCCGTGGGTCGCGTCGTGCACCGTGACCGTCGACGCCGACGACGTCGAGACGTGCTCAGGTCCCGAGGCCGGGGATGCGTTGTCCTACGCGGCCTTCGGCGACCACGGTACGCGCGAGTTCTTCACCCACGTGCGCTTCCACAAGCACGATGAGGACCGGATCGTCGTGCACCTGCTCGTCGAGCTCTACGCGCGCTCGGCCGAGGAGGCCACCGAGGTGCTCGAGGACGCCGCCCGCGGCACATTGGCGATCACCTCGCTGGCCGAGGAGTCACGCCCGCCGGCGTCAACCGGCGGCGACCAGCATTAGCGGCGTCCTCGGCGGCTACGCCCTCTCCGGCGCCCCTCGGGTCCTCGCCAGCACCGGTCGCGGCCGTCGGCGGCGGTACAGGTCCCACAGCTCGAGGATGATCAGCGTCAGCGCCACCGGCACGGTCGCGGGGAGCTCGTTGACGGCGAAGAACAGCAGGTCGAACAGCGCCGCGACCACGAACGCGATCAGCGCGGCGACACGCTGGCGCCGGGGATCGGACGCCAGCACGGCACCGAGCACCGCGGCGATGAACAGGTCGCCGTAGCCCATCGACACCGATCCGAACGCCTCGCTCTGCAGCTGCGGCAGGCCGCCACCCGGGGCGGCGGCGATCAGGCTCGCGTTGGGAGCCTGGAGCAGGTCGCTGACCACGAGCCACGTGTCGGCCCCGGCCATCAGCACGATCCCCACCTTGAGCCAACTGGCCGGCGTGACAGCGGCCAGCAGGACGCCCAGCGTGATGCAGCTGAGCGCCGAGAGCAGCACCGCGGCCCCCTCCCCGACGAGCGATCCGCGCGCGCCCCAGGCGAGCGCGAACAGGACCGCGGCCAGCGGAACCAGCACCAGCCGGGCGCCCCGCATCGCCCACCCGAGCGCCACGGCCGCGAGCGGGGGCACGGCGATCAGCGCCAGATATGTCAGTCCCGTGGCCGTGTCGTTGACGTAGCGGATCGCGAACACGACCAGCACGATCGAGGCCAGCGGCACAACCGCCCAGCCCCGGCCGCCCAGCCTCCGCAGCCGCTCGGCCCCGGGCGGAAGCCGGGGCGCGAGCACGCAGCCCGCCTGCACCGCCAGCATGCAGGCATCCGAGGGGACGAAAGCGAGCGCCATCGGCCTCAGGGTACGCACAGGCACAGGCCGGGCGGCTGCGCCGCGGGGGCGCAACGCGGCCGGCGAGGCCGGTGGCTACTGGTGCAGGCGCGCGTCCAGCGAGTTCAGCTGCTCGTGCAGCGCCGCCGACAGCCGGTCGCCGAACTGGGCGTAGAACTCGTGCAGCTGCGGAAGCTGCTGCTTCCAGCCCTCGCGGTCGACCTCGAGCAGCTTCGCCATCGCCTCTGCGGAGATGTCGAGGTCGCTGACGTCGATGCCGCCCTCGCCGATGACCGGAACCAGCCCGATCTCCGACTCGACCGCCTCGGCCGTGCCCTCGCAGCGGCGGAAGACCCACGCCAGGATGCGCGAGTTCTCGCCGTAGCCGGGCCACAGGAACTTCCCGTTCTCGTCCTTGCGGAACCAGTTGACGTAGAACACCTTGGGCAGCTTGGCGCCCTTGTGCTCGCCGACCTTCAGCCAATGGGCGAAGTAGTCGGCCATGTGGTAGCCGCAGAACGGGAGCATCGCCATCGGGTCGAAGCGGAGCTTGCCGACAGCGCCGGCCGCGGCCGCCGTGGTCTCCGAGGACATGATCGAGCCGAGGAACACACCGTGCGTCCAGTCGCGGGCCTCGTGCACCAGTGGCACCACCGTCGAACGGCGACCACCGAACAGCATCGCGTCGATCGGCACGCCCTTGGGGTCCTCCCACTCGGAGGCGATCGACGGGCACTGCGCGGCAGGGGTGGTGAAGCGGGCGTTCGGATGCGCGGCCGGGGTCTCCACCTCGGGCGTCCAGGATCCGCCGCGCCAGTCGGTCGCGTGAGCGGGCGGCTCCTCGGTGAGGCCCTCCCACCACACGTCGCCGTCGTCGGTCTTGGCGCAGTTGGTGAAGATCGAGTTGCGCTCGATCGTCTTGATCGCGTTCGGGTTGGTGACCTCGCCGGTCCCGGGGGCGACGCCGAAGAAGCCGGCCTCGGGGTTGACCGCGTAGAGCCGGCCATCGGCGCCGAACTTCATCCACGCGATGTCGTCACCGATCGTCTCGACCTTCCAGCCCGCGAGCGTCGGGATCAGCATCGCCAGGTTGGTCTTGCCGCATGCGCTCGGGAAGGCCGCGGTGAGGTACTTCACCTCACCCTCCGGCGAGGTGACCTTCAGGATCAGCATGTGCTCGGCGAGCCAGCCCTCGTCGCGCGCCATCACCGAGGCGATCCGCAGCGCGAAGCACTTCTTGCCCAGCAGCGCGTTGCCGCCGTAGCCGGAGCCGAAGGACCAGATCTCCCGGGTCTCCGGGAAGTGAACGATGTACTTGTTGTCGCCGTTACACGGCCACGGCACGTCCTCGACGCCCTCGGTCAGCGGCATCCCGACCGAGTGCACGCAGGGCACGAAGTCGCCGTCCTCACCGAGCACGTCCAGCGCCGCCTGCCCCATGCGGGTCATGATCCGCATCGAGACCGCGACGTAGGCCGAGTCGGTCAGCTGCACGCCGATGTGGGAGATCGACGAGCCGATCGGGCCCATCGAGAACGGCACCACGTACATCGTCCGCCCACGCATCGTCCCCTCGAACCGCTCGTTCAGCGCCGTCCGCATCTCCACCGGCTCACGCCAGTTGTTGGTCGGGCCGCTGTCGGCCTCCTTCTCGGAGCAGATGAACGTCCGGTCCTCCACTCGAGCCACGTCGGCCGGGTCGGACAACGCCAGATACGAGTTCGGACGCTTGGCGTCCGAGAGCTTCTCGAAGGTGCCGGCCTCGATCAGCTTGGTGGCGAGGTGGTCGTATTCCTCGGCCGACCCATCACACCAGTGAATGTCGTCGGGCTGGGTCAGCGCGGCGACCTCCTCCACCCACGCCAGAAGGCGTTCGTGGTCGGTGGTTGCCTGGTGCGTGGGTGGTGCAGTATGAGCCATTGGTGTTCGACAACTCCTCGTGGCTGGGGTGGCCGCAGAAGGGCATATCCGCGTTAGGGACGACATAATCCCCGCAGTCGCGCTGCCCTGCGGGGATTGGAGCCTAACCGACGCTCCATGGTCAGTATGTCAGCAGAACGAGTTTGAAAATGCGGAGATTTCGCGGGGCGCTCACCGGCCCCGGAACACCGAAACGCTCTACTCGACGTTCGTCTCGGCGCCGGCCAGCGGCGCTCCGGGCTCCTTGCGGGGCACGAGCACGAGTCGCTTGAACTCGGCCACCATGACTCCGTCCTGGTTGAGCACGCGGGTGTGGACGCGCACCGTGCCGCGATCGAGCTTGGACTGCGAGGGCTTGACCTCGAGCACCTCGGACTCGCAGAACAGCGTGTCGCCATGGAACACGGGGGCGGGATGCTTGAGCTCCTCGGTGGCGAGATTGGCGATCGCCTTCCCGCTCACGTCGGATACGCTCATGCCGAGCGCCAACGAGTAGACGAGCGGCCCGACCACGACATTGCGGCCCTGCTGCGACTGCTTCGCGTACACGTCGTTGATGTGCAGCGGGTGGTGATTCATCGTGATCAGGCAGAAGAGGTGATCATCGCCCTCGGTGACGGTCTTGGCGGGCCAGTGCTTGTACACCGCGCCGACCTCGAACTCCTCGAGGTAGCGACCGTAGGGATGCGCGCCGGTGGCCTCGCGCGCCGCCTGG
>JADGPO010000142.1 GCA_017882405.1 Solirubrobacteraceae bacterium
CGCCGCTGGGACGCGCCGGCCAGCCCCGGCGGCGCGGGACGCGGCGGATGGTGGCACGCGCGGCCGCCACCGAGGGGGACCTGGATCTCGAGCGCACGCTGGAGCGCAGCCTCGGCCGGCGGCCGCGGGACCCGCGGGAGCTCGTCGCCCGCCAGTTCGCGGCCGCGCCGCGGGCGGTGTGCCTGCTCGTCGACCGCAGCGGCTCTATGAGCGGCCACGCGGTGGGGCTGGCCGCGGTCGCGGCGGGCGCGGTGGTCAGCGCCGCCTCCGACCGCCTGCGCTGCAGCGTTGTGGCGTTTGCGGCCGAGTCCCTGGTGCTGCTCGAGAGCGGCCGGGCGCGGCCAGCGGCGGCGGTCGTCGATGACCTGCTCTCACTGCGCGGGCACGGAGTGACCGACCTGGCGCGAGCGCTGCGGCTAGCCGAGCAGCTGCTGGAGGGCGTGCCCCCGGGTGGGCGGACCGCGCTGCTGATGTCCGATGCGCTGCACACCGCCGGCGGGGACCCGCTGCGGGCAGTCAGCGGCCTGGACTGCCTGCACGTCCTGGGCACCAGCGAGGCGCCGGATGCCGTGGCCGCCGGCCGCGCTGTGGCGCGGCGCGGGAACGGGTGCTACCTGCCGGCCGCGCGGCTGGCGCAGCTCACCCAGTCGCTGCGCGACGCGCTGGCCTGATTCGATGCCGGACGACTTCGTGGAAACCGTCCTCATCCCCACGCCGATCGGCGACGCGCGCGCCCACGTGACGCTGCCCGCAGACAGCGGGGCGGCAAGGGCGGCGCTGGTGCTCGGCCATGGCGCCGGCGGCGGGGTCGGCGCTCCCGACCTGCTCGTCGCACAGCGGGCGGCGCTCGCAGAACGGTTGGCGGTGGCGCTGGTGGAGCAGCCGTATCGGGTGGCCGGGCGGCGCTCGCCGCCGCCTGCGGCCCGTCTGGACCTCGCCTGGACGGCGGTCCTGGAGTGGCTGGGCGCCCATCACCTGAGCGGGTGCAAGCTGGTCGTAGGCGGCCGCTCCTCCGGCGCGCGGGTCGCCTGCCGGACGGCGGACGCCACGGGCGCGGTCGGCGTGCTGTGCCTGGCATTCCCGCTGCAGCCCCCGGCGCGCGCTGGGGCCACGCGGGTCGCGCCCAGCCGCCAGCCCGAGCTGGACGGCGTCGGCGTGCCGATGCTCGTCGTACAGGGACGCAACGACCGCTTCGGGATGCCGGGCCCGGCCTCCGGGCGGGAGGTCCTGGTCGTGGAGGGCGACCACGGCCTCAAGCGCGAGCCGTCTCGGATCGACGAAGCGGTCGCTCGCTGGCTGCGCGAGCTCTCGCTTCACTGACTCCTCCCGAAGATGGCGGGGTGCCGGCAGCGGGCCTCGCGACCCACCGGGGAACTCGCCGGCAACCCTAGCGACCTGATCGACGTCCGCGGCCCCGTGCTCCAGCCGGCCCGTCCCACGCTGGACGATCGTTCGAGGCCCAGCCGCCCGCTAGTCGACTTCCGGCTAGTGCCCCACTACGAGCTGACGGCGTCGGCCACGGGATCGTCGGCCGGGACGGTGGCCGGTCCGAACCCGATCCTCAGCACAGCGCCCGTGTCCGACGCGTTGGCGGCGGTGACGAACCCCCCGTGCGCCTCGGCAGCTTGGCGCACGATCGCCAGTCCCAGCCCCGAGCCGGGCTGGGCGCGCGCCGCCCGTGCCCGGTGAAAGCGGTCGAACACGAACGGCAGGTCCTCCTCGGCGAAACCGGGACCATGATCGCGGACGGTCAGCTCGCCGTCGTGCAGGGCGACTTCGATCGTTCCGCCGTCCGGGCTCCACTTGACCGCGTTGTCGAGCAGGTTGGCGACCGCCCGCGCGATCCGGTCCCCCTCCCCCCGCACCAGCGTCGGCGCCAGCTCGGCCTCCACGGTGTGCTGGGGCGCGCGGCGGCGGGTGCGGTCCACGGCGGCCTGCAGGATCTGATCGACGCGCACGTCGCTCAGGTCGCTGCCCGGCTTGGACCCCCGGGCCAGCTCGACCACGTCTGAGACAAGCGCGGTCAGCTCGTCGAGCTCCTCGATCACGTCGCGGCGCAGCGCGGCGCGCTCCTCCGGCGGCAGCTGCTCTTCGTCGGCCATCAGCTGCAGGTTGGCGCGGATCGTGGCGATCGGCGTGCGTAGCTCGTGGGAGGCGTCAGCGACCAGGTTGCGCTGTGCCTGCACCGAGCACTCCAGGGCGTCAAGCGTGCGGTTGAACGTCTGGGCCAGCCGGCCCAGCTCATCGCCGCCCTGGACGTCGAGGCGCTCGGAGTCCAGGCGGTCGGGGGCAGCGGCGATCTCCTCGGTCTGACGGGTGAAGCGCGCGATCGGCGCCAGGGCGGTGCGGGCGACCAGCACCCCCAAGAGCGCGGCCAGCGCGATCCCCCCGGCGGCGATCAGGACCAGCAGGAGCAACTGGTCAGACAGCGCGCTGTTGACGTCCTTGAGCGGCAGCGCGGCCAGCAGCGCCCCGCGCTGTCCAGCACCGGTGGCCAGGACGCGGAGCGAGTTGCCGCGGACCGACAGGTCGGTGAAATAGCTCCCGCGGCCGCGTTTCGCGAGCGCTCTGAACCCCGCGGTCACGGGAATGGCGCTGGCCCGGGCCCCGCGCAGGACGGAGCTAGAGCCGTCCGGCCGAACGATCGTCAGCACCCCGGCCGCGGCGCCGAACGCCGGCGCCCGGTGACCGAAGTCCGGCAGCCTCCCGTGCGGGAGGGTGCTCGACGGAGGCACCTCGCCGTCAGTGCGTGGACCGCCCTCACCTGGCCCACCCCTGTCCGGGGGACCGCCGATCGCCTGGCTGGTGAGGCTGCGCAGCGACTGGTCGAGCTGGCCGTGCAGCTCCGAGCTGGTGCCCGCGTACGCCGAGACCGCCACCGCGATCACCGCCAGCGCGACGGCCACGCCGCCGGCCAGGCCCATCCTCGCCCGGAGACTCACGCTGATCGCCTCCGCTCGCCATCCAGGCTCGCCTGTAAGTCGGCGGCGTGAGTCATCCGACTTCTCCCGCCGATGGCTCTCGCAGTGCGTAGCCCACCCCGCGGACGGTGTGGATCAACGACCTCGCCCCCGCGTCCTCGAGCTTGCGCCGCAGGTACCCCACGTAGACGCGCAGGGCGTTGGACGTCGGCCCGAAGTCATAGCCCCACACCCGGTCATAGATCAGGGTGTGCGGCAGCACGCGGCGCGGGTTGAGCATCAACAGCTCCAGCAGCTGGTACTCGGTGCGCGTCAGCTCGACGAACTTGTCGGCGATGCTCACACCGTGGCGGGCCGGGTCGAGCCGCAGTTCGGCGAACGACAGGCTCCCGTCGACGTCGCCCTCGCCGCCGGCGCGACGCAGCAGCGCGCGCAGGCGAGCCCGCAGCTCGTCGACGTCGAAGGGCTTGACCAGGTAGTCGTCCGCGCCCGCGTCCAGGCCGTCGATCCGGTCAGAGACAGCATCGCGCGCGGTCAGCATCAGCACCGGCACACGGTTGCCCTCGCGGCGCAGCAGCCGACACACGTCCAAGCCGTCGATGTCGGGCAGGCCGATGTCGAGCACCACCGCATCGGGTACCCCGGAGGCGACCTCGGCGAGCGCCTCCGAGCCCGAGTCGGCGACACGCACTTCGTAGCCCGAGAGCGTCAGCGCGCGGCGCAGGACATCGCGCAGTCCCCGGTCATCGTCGACGACGAGCAGCCTCATATCGTCAGATTGTCGCCCCTGAACGGGCCGACCGCCGGTCTTTCCTACGTTTCGCTTACGCGCTCGCGCAGGACCGTGCCGAGGATTCCGTTGATGAAGGCCGGGGCGCCCGACCCGCAGAAGCGCTTGGCGGTCTCGATCGCCTCGTTGATCGCACCCTCGGGTGGGATCGGCTGCTCGCCGGGGAGCACGCGGGGGTACAGCAGCTCCAGCAGGCCAACGCGCAGGATCGAGCGCTCCAGCGGCGCGATTCGTTCCAGCGGCCAGTCGGTGGCGTAGCGGCGGATCAGCTCGTCGAGCTCGGGCTGGTGCTCGCGGACCTGCTCGGCGAGCGCGAAGGTGAACCCGTGCACGTTGCGCGGGAGGGTCTCGCCCAGGGGCAGGTCGAGCAGGTCGCTCTGATAGAGCGCCCAAACGGCGGCGCGGCGCTGCTCGGTTCGACGCGCCATGGCCTACTCGACGGTGATGAGCTCTTTGGGCACTCCGGTGAGGATCTCGCAGCCGGACTGGGTGACAGCCACCAGGTCCTCGATCCGCACCCCGAGACGCCCGGGCAGGTACACCCCCGGCTCGACCGTCACGAGGTTGCCGCTGGCCAGCACCGAGTCCGAGCGCTGCGACAGGCGCGGAGCCTCGTGGACCTCCATGCCGACGCCGTGGCCCAGCCCGTGGCCGAACTGCTCGGCGTGGCCGCCGCCGTCGATCACCGCGCGGGCGGCGCCGTCGGCGTCACGTCCGCTGACGCCCGCGCGCACGGCGCCCAGACCCGCCAGCTGAGCCTCGAGGACCAGCTCATAGACGGCGTGGGACTCGTCGTCGAGCTCGCCGGTGGCCAGCGTGCGCGTGCAGTCCGAGTTGTATCCATCCAGCTCGGCCCCCCAGTCGATCACCACCAGCTCACCGGCGGAGATCTCCACGTCACGCGGGCGGGCATGGGGCAGCGCGCCGTGCGGACCGGCGGCGACGATCGACGGGAACGACAGCGCGGTGGCACCCTGGGCGCGCATCGCCCGTTCCAGCGAGTCGGCCACCGCCACCTCCGTGCGCCCCACCAGCCCCTCGGCCATGATCTGGCGAAGCGCGGCGTCGGCGAGCTCCGAGGCGGCGCGGACGCGCTCGATCTCCTCGGGCTCCTTGACCGCCCGCAGCTCCTCGACGGGATCGCCCGCCGGGGCCAGCTCGATCGTCTCTGGCAACAGCTCGCGCAGATGGGTGCGGGCGCGGACGGTCATGTGCCCGTCCTCGAAGGCCAGGCGGCGGAGGCCGGCGGGCAGGACCTCGGACACGCCGGCCAGCAGGTCGAGCGCCGAGATACGGCGGTCGAAGCTGTCCTCGACCTCGACCGCCGCCTGCTCCCGATAGCGAAAGTCGGTGAGAAACGCGCGCGTCTCGGGGCCGATCACGGCCACTCCGTTGCTGCCGGTGTAGCCGGTCAGGTAGCGGACGTTGACCAGGTTGGTGACGACGATCGCATCGGCCTCCATGGCCGATAGGCGCTCGACGAGCCGGGCCGCGCGATCAGTCACGGGACAGCTCCTCCCCGAGCCGCGTCAGCGCCTCGCGGTAGCCCTCCGGGCCCCGGCCGGCGACGCGCGCAAAGCACAGGTCCGAGATCACCGAGTGACGCCGGAACTCCTCGCGTGAGTCGACATTTGACAAGTGGACCTCCACGGCCGGCAGCCCGGTCAGCTCCAGCGCGTCGCGGATCGCATATGAGTAGTGGGTCCACGCCCCGGGGTTGATCACGATCCCGTCGGCCAGTCCGTCGAGGCCGTGCAGATGCTCGACGAACTCGCCCTCGTGGTTGGTCTGAAAGAAGCGGGTGGCCAGTCCCAGCTCTCCCCCCGCGCTCGAGATCTCCAGCTCGAGCTGGGTGAACGTGAGCTGACCGTAGTGCGCGTTGTCGCGGCGCGCCAGCTGGTCCATGTTGACCCCGTGCATGATCTCGATGCGATTGCGGACGGCGGGCATCTCGATCTAGCTTGCCAGTTCTCGGACGGCGGCGATCAGCTCGCGAGGCGCCACCGTCGTTCCGGGCTGGGCGGCGCCCGGCTCGGGCAGCAGGACGAACGGGACCGGGCCCTCCCCGACGCGCTTCTTGTCACGGGCGGTGGCCATCACCACGGCATCGGGATCGACGTCGGTCAGGGCGATCGGCAGACCTCGGGCGTGCAGCAGCTCCGCGACCTCGGCGCGCAGGTCGTCCGAGCCCGACAGGCGCAGCGCGGCCAGCAGCCCCAGCGCGACCGCCTCGCCGTGACGGTAGGTGGCATAGCCGGTCACGGTCTCGATCGCGTGACCCACCGTGTGTCCGAGGTTCAGCGTCTGGCGCACGCCGTCGTCGCGCTCGTCACGGGCGACGATCCGCAGCTTGGTGTGCGCGCAGGCGGTCACCACCTCCAGCGCATCCGGCTCTGCGCCGCCGCGCACCATATCCCACAGCGAGCCCCCGGCGATCAACGCGGTCTTGACCACCTCGGCGTAGCCGGCGGCCAGCTCGGCCGCGGGCAGCGTGGCCAGGGCGTCGGTGTCGGCCAGCACCGCCTGCGGCTGGTGGTAGGCGCCCACGTAGTTCTTGGCCTCCGATAAATCGACGCCCGTCTTGCCGCCGTAGGCGGAGTCGACCTGAGCGACCAGCGTGGTCGGGACCTGAACGAAGCGCACGCCGCGTTGGTAGGTGGCCGCGCAGAACCCCGCCAGATCGCCGACGACGCCGCCGCCCAGCGCGACCACCACGTCGGCACGGGTCATTCCGCCACGAGCCAGCTCGGACCACACGATCTCGGCATGGGCGATCGTCTTTGACTGCTCGCCCGGCATGATCGCCACGCGGCCGTCCAGCGAAGGCAGGCCGTCGGCGTACAGGCGCCCGGCCGTGCCGTCGGTGACCAGGAAGCGGCGGCCCGGCACGGTGGCCGGCCAGAATGGCCGCTCGGCGTCCAGCAAACGGGGGCCGATGTAGGCCGGGTAGTCGCCGGAGCTGCTCATCGCCCACAGGAGGCTCACGCCGGTCGGCAGCCCCTGCAGGGCATCGAGCACCTCGGCCATCCGCACCGAGCGCTCCTGGGGCACGATCACGTCGGCCGCGGCCGCGTAGACCGGCTGACGCGCGGCGTGCAGCTCGGCAAACCGCTCGCGGTCGGCCGCCAATGGACGGCCCGTGCCGCGACAGCGCGCCCACGCGGTGTCCACGTCGACGTCGATCCACACGACGAGGTGGTCGGCCAGAGCCTCGCGCACCCTCGCCGAGTGCAGCGCGCCGCCGCCCAGGGCCAGCACGCGCACGCCGTGCCCGTCCAGCAGCTCCAGGATCAGCCGTTCCTCGATCGCGCGGAAGCTGCCCTCGCCGTCCTGCGAGAAGATCCGCGCGATCGACCTGCCCTGACGGCGCTCGAGCTCCTCGTCGACGTCGACCACGCCGGCGGGCGGGGTCAGGGTCTCGGCGGCGCTGCGCGCGGCGGTCGACTTCCCGGCTCCCATGAAGCCGACGATCGCGACCACCCGATCTAGGGTCCCCACCCGCCCGCCCATCCGATCCGCTCTCGGTAGGCCGCCACGGCCGCGCGTACGTCGTCGATGTGGTCGCCGCCGAACTTGCGCCGGTAGGCATCGGCCAGCACGAAGGCCACCATCGCCTCGCCGACCACTCCGGCGGCGGGCACCGTGCACGAGTCGGTGCGCTCGCGCAGGGCCTCGGCGGGCTCGTGCGTGGCGATGTCGACCGAGCGCAGCGGCTTGGTCAGGGTCGGCAACGGCTTCATCGAGCCGCGCACGACCAGCGGGTCGCCCGTGGTCATGCCTCCCTCCACCCCGCCCGCTCGGTTGGTGTGACGATGAAAGCCGTGCTCGTCGTCGTAGAAGATCTCGTCGTGGGCCTGGGACCCCGGCAGCCCGGCGACCTCGACTCCGTCGCCGATCGAGACCGCCTTGACGGCCTGGATCGAGAGGATCGCCTGGCCGAGCAGGCCGTCCAGACGCTCGCGCCAGGAGACGTGTGACCCCAGACCGGGCACCAGGCCAAAGGCCCGCACCTCGAACACCCCGCCGAGCGACTCGTTGGCCTTACGCAGGCGGTTGATCTCAGCGACCATCGCGCGTGTCGCGTCGGGGTCCAGACAGCGCACCGGTGACTCGTCCACTTCGGCGAAGTCTCCAGGTACGAGATCGTCACGGCGAGGGGCGTGGACCGAGGTGATCTGGATCACGTGCGAAAAGACCTGTACGCCGACCGCCCGCAGGAACGCCTTGGCCAGCGCGCCGCCGGCCACCCGGGCGGCGGTCTCGCGAGCGCTGGCGCGCTCCAGGATGTCGCGCACGTCGCTCAGCCCGTACTTCTGGGTGCCGACCAGGTCGGCGTGACCGGGGCGGGGCAGGTGGACCTCCGCCAACTCGGCCTGCACCGGCCACGGGTTCATCCGCTCCTCCCAGTTGGCGAAGTCGCGGTTGGGGACCTGGAGCGCGATCGGCCCGCCAAGCGTGCGACCGTGGCGCACTCCTCCGGTGACAGTCACCTTGTCACGCTCGATCTTCATGCGGCCGCCCCGTCCGTGGCCCAGCTGGCGGCGCGCCAGGTCGCGGTCCAGCGCCTCTCGCCCCAGCTCCAGGCCGGCGGGCAGGCCCTGCACGATGCAGGTGAGTCCCGGGCCGTGCGATTCGCCGGCGGTTGTCAGCTGGAGCTCCATGGCTCGGGCCAGCTTAGGTGGACGGGGGCTCTGCGGACGGCTCGGCGCCGGCCTCGGAAGGGTGCTCCTGGGCGTCGATGCCGGGGATCCGGTGCCCCGTGCCCTGACACCATGGGCAGGTCACCTGGTGCGGCGTCCCGCCCAGACCCGAGCTCACCTGCCCGGTCGCGCGGCAGGCCAGGCAGGGGGCGCCGGCCGCGCCGTCGGGCGGCTGGGCCTCCCCGTTGGCGCTCATCGCTTCACCGCCACGAGGACGCCGTCGCCCACCGGGGTCAGCGTGCCGGTCAGCTCGGGATGGGTGAGCAGTCGCTCGTTGAACGCCCGCGCCACCGAGATCCGCTCGCCGCCGGACGCCTCGGCGACCCGGCCGTCCAACAGGACGTTGTCGACCACCAGCACGGCGCCGTCGTCGAGCAGCGGCAGCACGGCGTCGAAGTAATCGCCGTACTGCGCCTTGACGCCGTCCAGGAAGGCGAAGTCGAACTTGCCCTTCAGCTCGGTCAGGCCCTGGCGGGCATCCTGCAGGCGCAGCTGGACGCGCTCGGCGACGCCCGCGCGCTCCAGGTACTCACGGGCGGCGGCGTGGCGCTCGGGGTCCACCTCGAAGGAGACCACATGGCCTCCCTCGGCCAGCCCGCGGGCGATGTACAGGGTGGAGACGCCGATCGCGGTACCGATCTCCAGCGCGCGGTGGGCTCCCCGCGTCAGGGCGAGCACCTGCAGCAGCCGGCCGGTGGCGGGGACAACGATCGGGATCCCGTCCCGGCCGGCGTGGGTCTCCATCTCTGCGAGCACGCGGTCCGGCGTGCTGCGCAGCTGGTCGATGTAGTCGCTGACGCGGGCGGTGACGATCACGACCGCCCACGATAGCTAGCCCTCGCCCAAGCGCACGGCCGCGCGCATCGCCGCCACGGGCGCGGGTCTACCCGTGAAGCGCTCGAAGCTGAGCGCGCCCTGGCCGACCAGCAGCTCCAGCCCATCGACCGCCGTCACCCCCCGCGCGCGCGCCGCCGCGACCAGTGCGGTCCCCTCGACCGTGTAGACGAGATCGACCACGCAGCCGTAACCCTCCAGGTCCTCGGCGCCGACGGGCAGACGGTGAAACGGGTCACCGCCGTCCAGCCCGACGGAGGTGCAGTTGACCAGTAGGTCGGCGTCCAGCGCGGCCGCCGACGACGAAGTTGGCACCGGAACCGCGCCCAGCTGCTCACACAGCGCCCGGGCCCGCTCCGGAGTGCGATTCCACACCGCGACCTCGCGGGCGCCGGCGTGCAGTAGCGCCCACACCGCGGCGCGGGCGCTGCCCCCCGCGCCCAGCACCAGCGCGCTGGCACCGGCGATCGGGAGCGGCAGCGCCGCCACCAGCGCCGGAGCATCGGTGTTATCGGCGACGATCTCGCCCCCGGGCTCGAAGGTCAGCGTGTTGGCCGCCCCGATCGCCCGCGCGCGGTCAGTGGGGGCGGTGGCCAGCGCCAGCGCGGCACGCTTGTGGGGGATCGTGACGTTGGCGCCTCGAAATCCTGCCCCGGGGAGGGCTGCCACCAGCTCGTCGAACAGCTCGGGCGCCGCCGGCAGCAGCTGGTAGCGCCAGCGCGTGAGTCCGGCGGCGGCCAGCGCGGCGTTGTGCATGGCCGGCGAGCGGCTGTGGGCCACCGGCCAGCCGAGCACCCCCAGACGGGTGACCCCAGCCTCAGTGGCAGTGGGGACGCCGGTCACGCTGCAGCAGGCCCAGGAACTGGGCGTAGTTGTTGGCGAACACGGTGTCGTTGGTGCACGGCTTGGCGAAGAAGTACAGGTACCGGCGGCGGGCCGGATGGGCGGCCGCCTGGATCGACGCCATGCTGGGGCTGTCGATCGGCGTGGGTGGTAGGCCGAAATGGGTGTGGGTGTTGTACGGCGAGTGCGAGCGCAGTTGCGAGACCTTCAGCGGCCGGGTGAAGTTGCCGGTGGCATAGCGGGTGGTTGAGTCGAACTGCAGCATCATGTGGTCCTTGAGCCGGTTGTAGATCACCGAGGCGACCAGTGGCCGGGCGCGGTTGCTCGACGCCTCGGCCTCGATCAGCGATGCGACCGTGAGCACGTTGTAGGCGCTCAGGTGCACGCGGCGCACGGCCCCGAGGCTGACCTTGGCAAAGCGACGCTTGAAGTCCTTGAGCTGCTCGGCGACCAGCGTCGAGGCCTTGACCGGGTCAACCAGCGTGAACGTGTCCGGGAACAGGAAGCCCTCCAGCGAGGGCACGTGCCGGGGCGCCCCGTACTTGTGGGGATCCAGCAGCGGCGAATGCCGGGTCTCGGCCAGGTAGTTGCCCTTGATCTTCTGGCGGTGCAGTAGCTGGCCGACGTACTGGCGGGTGTGCCCCTCGCTGATCGTCAGCTGACTGGTCTTGGCGGCCTTGGGCACCTTGGTCAGCGCGGCGAGCACGTCGTGATAGCTCATCCCCAGCTGGAAGTGATACGTACCCGAGCGCAGCTGCGATCGGTCGCCGGCGAGCGTCGCGCGCAAGCTGAAGAAAAAGCTCGAGGCAATCACCTTGTCGGCGGCCAGCTGCTTGCCGATCTGGCCGGCGCTGGAGTGCGGCGCGATCCGCACGGTGATGCGGCCGTGGGGCGAGGTGCCCAGCGGCTGGAACAGCGCCACCAGGAACCACACCAGCCCGCCGGCCAGCACGAGCGCGGCCAGCGAGGCGATCCGCCCCAGCCACGAGGTGCGCTTGCCGGGCGTCCGGCGACGGCGCTTGACGGGCCGCGCCTTCGCCTTCTTCGGCTTCGACTTGGACTTGGGCTGCCCGGTGAGCCGGCTAACGCGTCGGGTGCCCGAGGCGACCTCCGGGTCGTCGCGTTCCTCGTCTGAATAGAAGTCGGGGTCCGGGGGCGAGGGCAGCGTCTTGACCGGGCGGGCCGACACGCCGGCGACCTCGGGTGCAACCGGTCCCGGCCGCCCCGCCGGCTGGTGCAACGGCAGCGCCGGTGGCGACTGCTCGGGTGCCTGTCGCTCGGCGCGTGCGGCCACTGGCTCGGGCTCGGGGTCGGGCTGGAACTCCGGCTCGTCTACGGGTTCGGGGTCGGGTGCGAACTCGGCCTCGGGCTCGGGCTCGGGCTCGACGGGAAGCGGTGGCTCGCTGGGCTCGGGCGCGGCCTGCTCGGTCCGGCCGGCCCGCCGGCGGGCGCGCTCCAGGCGGGCGGCCTCTCGCTCCCGGCGCGCCGCCTCGCGCTCTGCGGCGCTCCGCTCGCGTCCGTCAGTCACGGGCGGCTCCGGGGTGGGTGGGGCTGGATTGATGGGCGAGCCAGCTCTGGAGCAGATGGGCGGCCGCGCGCGAGTCCTCGTCGGCGCGCCCTGGAGAGCGCTCGGCCATGCGCGTGGTGAAGCGTTCGTCGTACAGCTCGACGGGGATCGGCAGCGCCCGCTCCAGGCCGGCCGCGAACGCCCGCGTCTCCGCGGTCTGGGCCGAGTCGCCGCCGGCCAGCGACAGCGGCAAACCGACGACGATCCGCTCCACCCCCAACTCCGCGATCAGCTCGCGCAGGCGCGCGCGACCGCGACGGGAGTCGGGGGCCCGGATGGATTGCAGAGGAGTGGCCAGCACCCCGGTCGGGTCGCTCACCGCGCATCCACAGCGCGCGCTGCCGTAATCGAGCGCCAGCACCCTCACACGTCTACCCGGAGAGCGCCGCTTCGATCGCGGTCCGGGCGGCGCTGATCGCGTCGGGCAGTCGCTCGGGCTCGCGTCCGCCGGCTCGCGCCAGGGTGTCGCGGCCTCCGCCGCCGCCGCCCACGACCGCCGCGGCCACCTTGACGATCTCGCCGGCGCGCACGCCGCGCGCCACCAGTGCCGGAGCGACCGACGCCACCAGGTCGACTCGGCCCTCGCCCCCGCGGCCGAGCACGATCGCGGCGTCGCCGAGCTTGCCCTTGAGCCGGTCGACCAGCTGCAGGAGGGCTTCGCCGTCGGCCACCGGCACGGCCGCGACCAGCACGCTGGCCCCCTCGGTCTCGGTGGCGCCGGCGGCCAGCTGGTCGAGGTCGACGCTGCCGTTCCCGTCGCCGCCCTGCCGGGCGGCGCGCTCCCGCTGGCGCAGCTGCTCGCGCAGCTGGCCGATCGATTCCGCGACGCGCTCGGGGGGCACCCGCAGCAGCTCGGCGGCATGCCGGAGCTCCCGGTCGCGCTCGCGCACGAAGGTCACCGCCACGGGGCCGGTGATCGCCTCGATGCGACGGACGTTGGCGGCGCTGGAGGTCTCGTTCAGGATGCGGAACAGGCCGATCTCGGCGGTGTTGCGCACGTGCGTGCCGCCGCACAGCTCGCGTGAGAACGACCCGTTGCCGACCTCGACCATGCGCACGATCTCGCCGTACTTCTCGTTGAACAGCGCCGTCGCGCCCAGGCGCTTGGCTTCGTCCAGGGTGGTTGAGATCGCGCGCACCGGATGGCTCTCCAGGATCCAACGGTTGACGTCGTCCTCGACGGCGCGCAGCTCCTCGGCGCTCAGCGACGAGCCGTGGGTGAAGTCGAAGCGCAGCTTGTCGGGCCCGACGTAGGAACCGGCCTGGCGCACATGGTCGCCGAGATGGCGTCGCAGCGCGGCGTGCAGCAGGTGCGTGCCGGTGTGATTGCACGCGGTGGCATGACGCGCGGCCCGGTCGACGTGCGCCGCCACCCGCTCGCCGGGCTCGAAGGTGCCGTGCTCGGGGTCGACCTCCACCACCTGGTCGGTGCCCAGGCGGATCACGTCGGTAACGCGCGCGCGGCAGCCCCCGGCGGCACACTCCAGTACGCCGGCATCGGCGACCTGGCCGCCGCCGGTGGCGTAGAACGGCGATTCCAGCAGCTTGAGCAGCAGACGAGCTTCCGCCGGCTCCGACTGGACGGCGCCGATCGTCGTCTCGGCATCGGTCGTCTCGTAGCCGACGAACTCGGTGGCGAAGCCGGCACCGCCCGAGAGCGCGGCGGCCCGGTCGCGCAGGCCGGACGTGGCGGTGCGGCTGGACCCCTGGCGGGCACGGGCGCGCTGGTCGTCCATCAAGGCCTCGAACCCCTCCTCGTCAACGCCGAGCCCGTGCTCGGCCACGATCTCCAGCGTCATGTCGATCGGGAATCCGTAGGTGTCGTGCAGCAGGAAGGCGTCGGCGCCGGCGACCCCCTCGGCGCCCGACTCCCGGACGCGGGCGATCAGCTCGTCCAGGCGCTTGAGCCCCTGCTCGAGCGTGCGCCCGAAGCTCTCCTCCTCGGAGGACAGCCAGCGCTGCACCTGCTCGCGCTGCTCGTGCAGCTCGGGATACTCGGCCCCCATCAGCTCGGTCACACGGTCGGCGTAGCGCTGCAGGAAGCCGGGGTCCAGGCCCAGCCCGCGACCGTGCTGGATCGCGCGGCGCATCACCCGGCGCAGCACGTAGCCGCGGTCCTCGTTGGAGGGGACGACCCCGTCGGCGAGCAGGAACGTCACCGCACGGCTGTGGTCGGCGAGCACCCGCATCGCCCTGTCGGTGGGGAACTCCACGCCGTAGGAGCGGCCCGACAGCTCCTCGCCCAGCTCGATCAGCGGCGCGAACTGGTCGGTCTCGAACACGGTTGCCTTGTTCTGCAGAACCGCGGCCATCCGATTGAGCCCCATCCCGGTATCGATGTTCTTGGCCGGGAGCGGCGCGAGCACGTTCACCGGGTTCTGATCCAGCTGCATGAACACCAGGTTCCAGTACTCGAGGAAGCGCTCGTTCTCGCCGCCGGGCAGGTCGTCGGGCTTGCCGTACTGCACTCCGCGATCCAGGTACAGCTCCGAGCACGGCCCGCAGGGACCGGTCGGCCCGGCCTGCCAGAAGTTCTCCTCCCGGTTGCACTCGACGATCCGCTCACGCGGCAGGCCGAGGTCCAGCCAGGCCTGGATCGCCTCC
>JADGPO010000143.1 GCA_017882405.1 Solirubrobacteraceae bacterium
CTCGGCCCCAGGGATGAGATTTGCCCGGAGGCCTTGACGCCGACCGTGTTAACCGCTTCACTGAAACGGTTCATGGAATGTCTCTCCACGGGTTGACCACGGACGTCCACCAGCACCTCTGGCCGCCGGCGCTGATCGAGGCGCTGCGCCGACGCGCTGCCCCTCCCTGCCTGCGGGAGTGGCGGCTGGCATTGCACGGCGAACCCGAGTACGACGTCGCCCCCGCCGATCACGACGTCGGCCGCCGCGCGCAGCAGGCTCACGACGACGGCCTGGACACGGCGCTCATCTCGCTCTCCACCGCGCTGGGAATCGAGCTCCTGGCGCCCGAGGAAGCCGCGCCGCTGCTCGACGCCTACCACGACGGGGTGCTGTCACTGCCCTACCCGTTCAGGGCCTGGGCGGCGGCGGGCCTTCGCGACATCGACCCGGCGGGGCTCGTCGGTCAGCTCGATCGAGGCTTCGTGGGGCTGGTGCTGCCGGCGACCACGCTGCTCGACGAGCAGGGCTATGCGCATGTGGCGCCGCTGCTCGACGTGCTCCAGGAGGCGGGCCGGCCCCTGTTCATACATCCTGGTCTGGCCACGCCGGCCCGCAGCGGCGCGCGCGGGCGCACGACGCCCGGCTGGTGGCCGGCGATCGTCGACTACGTGCAGCAGATGCACGCGGCCTGGTACGGCTTCCGGCTGCTCGGGCGCCCGCGCCATCCGCGGCTGAAGGTCTGCTTCGCGATGCTCGCCGGGCTGGCGCCGCTTCACTCCGAGCGGTTCGCCGCTCGTGCCGGCCAGCGCAGCGTGGTCGACAAGCGCAGCTTCCTCGAGGTCTCCTCATACGGAACCCGCGCCGTCGACGCCGTCGTGCGCACCCTGGGGATCGACGTGCTCGTCAACGGATCTGACCGTCCCTACGCCGACCCCGTCACCCCCGAACTGGGCGAAGCGGCGCTCCACGCGCTGCGCACCTCCAATCCCGACCGTCTACTGCACTCCGAGGAGGCGTCAGATGACATTGCCCTCTCTGCCCGCGCGTAACCTTGACCGTGACGAGCTGGAGACGCTCGTCGACCAGCTCGCGAGCGACACCCATCTCTGGCGAGAGCTCGTCGGCTACTCCGACTCGGAACGGGTGTTCGTGTCGCTCTACCGCGACGACTACGTGGACGTCTGGCTGCTGTGCTGGACGCCGGAGAACGACACCGGCTGGCATGACCACGACATCTCCTCCGGCGCCGTGCGGGTCGTGCACGGCGCCCTCACGGAGTCCAACCCCCGGATCGGGGGAGCACCGGCGGCCCGGGTCGTCGAAACCGGCGAGGCGTTCTCGTTCGGGCCCGATCACATCCACCGCCTCACCGGCGAGCAGGCGCGGTCGGTCTCGATCCACGCCTATTCTCCCCCGCTGTGGCGACTCGGCCAGTACGCCATCGACGACGACGGCGTGATGCGCCGCCGGTCGATCAGCTATGCCGAAGAGCTGCGTCCCCTGGCCGCGTGAAACGTCGCCGCCGTGCCTGACCGCGAGCGGATCGTCGCTCGCCTGCAGGCCCTGTGGGAGATCTCCCATGGACCTGGCGGGGGCGCCGATCGCCCCGCCTACTCGGCGGCCGAGGCGCAGGCGATGCTGCTGGTGGCCGGGTGGGCTTGCGACCATGCTCTGGAGCCCGGCATTGATGAGCACGGCAACCTGTGGGCGCTCCCGCGCGGCTGGTCGGGGTCGCTGATCACCTCCGGCTCGCACGTCGACACCGTGCCCGACGGGGGCCGTTACGACGGGGCGCTGGGGACGGCCCTGGGGCTGGAGCTGGTGGCCGATCTCGCGGCGTCGGGCGCCGAGTCGCCGGACGGCGCCCGGGCCGGCCTGCTGGTGTGCGCCGCCGAGGAGGCGCCGCGGTTCGGGGCCGGGACGATGGGCTCGCGCCTGCTGACCGGGAAGCTGTTGAGCTCCGACTTGGCGCAGCTCACCGATGCCGACGGGATAAGCGCCGCCGACGCCCTCGCCGAATACCTGGACGCGCTCGCCGAGCTGCCCCGCGTTGCGCCGCCCGTTGACCGGCTGCGTGCGCACGCCGAGGTCCACGTCGCCCAGCGCCGGGCCCTGCGCGAGCTAGGGGTGGTCCGGCGCGTCGCCTCACCACGGCGGTTCGCCATCACGGTGACCGGGGAGTCCGGCCACGCCGGCGAGGTCTCGATGACGCAGCGGCGCGACGCGCTGGCCGCGGCGGCCGAGATCGTGCTGGCGGTCGAGGCCGCCGCCCGGGCGCAGCCCCCCGAGACCGTGGCCACCGTGGGCACGCTGGCGGTGGCTCCGGGGGCGGTCAGCGTGATCCCCGGCACCGTGCGGCTGGGCGTCGACGCGCGCGGGGTGCAGATCGGCTCGCTGCAGCGGCTGGAGGACGATCTGCGCACGCGGGTCACGGACATCGCGGCCGCCCGCGGCGTGGAGGCCGAGGTCCGGCTGACCCGGGCCGGAGAGCCGACCGAGCTGGACCCGACGCTGGCCGGGGCCGCGCTGCAGGCGGCGCGGCGGCTGGGGATCGCCGCGCGGGAGACCTGGTCGGGGGCCGGCCACGACGCCCAGCACCTGAGCGCCCTGACCGGCGCCCTGCTGCTGTTCGTCCCACTGCACGGCGGCGAGAGCCATACCCCGCAGGAGGGCGCGGATCTGAGCGAGATCGTTCAGGCGGGCCGCGTGGTGACCGAGGTGATGCGCCGTCTGGAGGTTGACAGCGGCGCCGGGGTGTGAAAGAACGGCGCCGGTGGCAGGCGATGAGCATCCCTTAGGGGAAGGCGCGGGCCCGCGCGTCCGCGATCCGCGTAAGCTCAAGCGCGGGTAAAGCCGTGGAGTCGTCGCCATGATCAGCTTCATCCTCAAGCGCATCGGCCTGGCGGTGATCACGCTGTTCATCCTCAGCCTGATCGTGTTCTTCGCCGCCCAGGTGCTGCCGGGCGATCCGGCGCGCGCGATCCTGGGTCCGCTGGCCTCCGCCGCCTCGGTCAAGGCGCTCGCCCACCAGCTGGGCACCGACAAGCCGGTCATCGACCAGTACTGGACGTGGATCAGCCACGTCGTCCAGGGCAATCTCGGCGAGTCGTATCAGTACCGGGCGCCGATCGGCCCGCTGCTGATCTCGGCGCTCGGCAACTCGCTGAAGCTGGCCGCGGTGGCGTTCGTGCTCGTCGTGCCACTGGGGATCCTTGGCGGCGTGATCGCGGCGCTGAGCGTCGGCAAACCGACCGACCGGATCATCAGCGTCGTTGGCCTGTCGGCCACGGTGATCCCCGAGGTCGTCTCGGGGATCGTGCTCATCCTGATCTTCGCGATCGCGCTCAATGTGCTGCCGCTGTCGGCGTCGGTGCCCCCGGGGGCCGGCATCGGGACCACGATCTACCACCTGATCATGCCGGCGATCCCGCTGGTACTGATCCTCTTCGGCTACATCGAGCAGATGGCCCGGGCGGGGACCGTCGAGGCACTGGCCTCCGACTACGTGCGCACGGCCACCCTCAAGGGCCTGCCGCGCGGGGTCATGATCCGCCGCCACGTCCTGCGCAACTCGCTGCTGCCCACGATCACGGTGATCGCCACCCAGACCGGCTACCTGATCGGCGGACTCGTGCTCGTCGAGTTCCTGTTTCATTACAACGGCATCGGCTCGCTGATCTACAACGCCGCCAACAGCAAGGACTTCCCGATGCTGGAGGCCGGCGTGCTGGTGATCGGCGTCGTCTACATGCTGGCCACGCTGATGGCCGACATCCTCTACTCGCTGCTCAACCCGCGGATCCGCTACCGGGGCGTCGAGTGAGCATCGGCTCGGTCCCGGTCGAGTCGCGCGGCGCCCTCAGCGCCGGTCAGGTCGACCTCCGCCGCGAGTTCGTGCGCAACCTGACCCACCAGAAGACGTTCATCGCCGGCGTGGTCATCATCGGCTTCTGGATCATCGCCGCCATCTTCGGCAACCTGCTCGTGCCCCACGATCCGCAGGCCCAGAACCTGCTGTCGATCAACCAGGCCCCGTCGGGCTCACACTGGTTCGGGACCGACTCGCTGGGGCGCGACATGTTCGCCCGCGTGGTCACCGGGTCGCGTGACATCCTCATCACCGCCCCGCTCGCCACCCTGATCGCCACCCTGATCGGCACCGCACTCGGGCTGGTCATGGGCTACTTCCGCGGCGCTGTGGACGAGGTCATCGGCCGCTTCGTCGAGGCGTTCCTGGCCCTGCCGCTGGTCGTGACGGGCATCCTCGGCGTCGTCGCGCTCGGTCCCTCCGTCGGCACCCTGATCCTCGTCATCGGAATCATCTTCACGCCCCTGATCGCCCGCACGGTCCGGGCCGCCGTGCTGCTCGAGCGCGAGCTGGACTACGTGTCGGCGGCCCGGCTGCGCGGCGAGACCTCCGCCTACATCATGTTCGTCGAGATCCTCCCCAACGTGCTCGCGCCGATCATGGTCGAGTTCACCGTCCGCCTCGGCTACGCGGTGTTCACGATCGTCACCCTGTCCTTTCTGGGCTTCGGAATCCCGCCGCCGTCCTCGGACTGGGGCCTGGAGATCGCCTCCAACTTCGGACAGGTGCCGGCGGGGTTCTGGTGGGAGGTTCTGTTCGACGCCTTCGCGATTGCTTCACTGGTCATCGGCGTCAACATGATCGCCACCTCGATCGAGTCAGCCCTGGACGCGTCATGAGCACCGACACCGAGACCGAGACCCTTCCCCCCGCGCCCGAGACCGCCGACGCGCTCAACCTCTCAGACGTCGAGATCAGCTACAACGTGCGCCGCCAGCAGCAGCGCGTGGTGCGCGACGTCAGCTTCCACGTGGCCCGCGGCGAGTCGTTCGGACTGGTGGGCGAGTCGGGCTGTGGCAAGTCGACGATCGCGCTGGCGATCGTGCGCTATCTGGCGCGCAACGGCTCGGTCTCGAACGGAACGATCGAGATCGGCAGCCGCGACGTGCTGTCGCTCAACAAGAACCAGCTGCGTCAGCTGCGCGCCCGCGACGTCTCGATGGTCTACCAGGAACCGGGTCGCGCACTGAACCCGTCGATCCTGGTCGGCCGCCAGGTCGCCGAGGTCTACGAGATCGCCGGTCTGCATCGCGGCGAGGCGACGGAGCGGGCACTCGACATCCTGCGCAAGGTGCGGATCTCCGATCCCCAGGGCGTGATGGGGCGCTATCCGCACCAGCTCTCCGGCGGAATGCTCCAGCGCGTGGTCATCGCGATGGCGCTGGCCTCCGAGCCCTCGCTGCTCATCCTCGACGAGCCGACCACCGCCCTGGACGCGACCGTCGAAGCCGAGGTGCTCGACCTGATCCGCGGACTGCGCTCGGAGTTCAACACCTCGCTGCTGTTCATCAGCCACAACCTGGCGGTGATCGCCAAGATGTGCGACCGCGTCGGTGTCCTCTACGCCGGCGAGCTCGTCGAGGAGGGCCCCGCCGACGAGATCTTCGGCGACCCCCGCCATCCCTACACAGTGGGGCTGCTGCGCTCGATCCCGCGGCGTGCGGAGGCCGGGTCCAGCAGCGCCCGGGCCACCCTGGCGACGATCCCCGGCTCGCTGCCGGCGCCCGGATCGGTGATCACGGGCTGCATCTATGCCGATCGGTGCGGCCTGGCCGACGACCACTGCCGCGAGGACGCGCCGCCGATGTACGAGATCGGCGGCGGTCGCGGCTCGCGCTGCCATTACCACGAGCGCGCGCAGACCGTGCCGATGGGCGCCACCGCCGAGGAACCCGTCGACTCCGAGCCGCGGCACGCCCCCTCGGTCGAGCCGCTGATCCGCGTGCGCTCGGCGTCCAAGACCTTCCACATGACCGGCCAGAGCGTGCGAGGCCTGTTCGGCGTCGACCTCGACATCCGCCCCGGCGAGACCGTCGGCCTCGTCGGTGAGTCGGGCAGCGGCAAGACGACGCTGGCCCGGGTGCTGATGGGCATCATCCCCCCCGATCCGGGAGCTGAAATAGAGCTCGACGGCCATGAAGTGGCCGCGCTGGCCAAGGGCCGCTCGTCCGCCGACCAGAAGGCGCTGCAGATCGTCTTCCAGAACCCGGACTCGGCGCTCAACCGGCGTCACTCGGTCAAGCAGCTGATCTCGCGCTCGCTCTCCAAGCTCGGCGGCTATCACGGGGAGACGCTCAAGGACCGGCTGCTCTCGCTGGCGGCCTCGGTCCGCCTGCCCGAGCGCTATCTGCCGATGAAGCCCTCACAGCTCTCGGGCGGCCTCAAGCAGCGGGTGGCGATCGCCCGCGCGTTCGCCGGCGATCCGCGGATCGTCGTCTGCGACGAGCCGACCTCGGCGCTCGACGTGTCGGTGCAGGCGGCGATCCTCAACCTGCTGACCGATCTGCAGCAGCGCAAGGAGGTTGCCTACCTGTTCATCAGCCACGACCTCGGCGTCGTGCGCTACCTCGCCGACCGGATCGTCGTGCTGTACCTGGGCCGGGTGATGGAGATCGGCCCGGCCGAGGACGTGTTCAACGGCCCGCAGCATCCCTACACCGAGGCACTGCTCTCGGCGGTGCCGACGATCGACGACCTCGACCGCCTGCGCATCCGCCTCGAGGGCGAGATCCCCTCGGCGGCCGACCCGCCGTCGGGCTGCCCGTTTCACACCCGCTGCCCACGCAAGATCGGCGAGATCTGCGAGACCACCGAGCCGGCGCTCGACGAGGACGAGGCCGGCCACGGCATCCGCTGTCACATCCCGCGCGACGAGCTGCGCCAGCTGCAGCAGATGCCGGGTGAGGTGACGCCGACGCCGACGCCCGCCACCCCGCCGGCGAGAAACAGGCCGTAGACCAGCCACAGCAGCACCCCGGAGCGGAGAAGCGCGCGTGTTCGGCAGCGATGAAAGAACGTGGACAGCATCGACTAGAGAAGATACGTTTCATGACCGTTTGGCGCGTTTATGATCGGTGAGGCAGATCAAAACCTCGTTGCTCTACGCAATTTGCGTGCGGATCCGGTCGATCCCGCTACTCGACGACCCGTGGGTGATCCTCACCCGCCGCGACAGCGAGCTGGCCGCCGCCGAGGTGCCCACCTTCGACCTGCTTGATGGCGTCGACGTGGTCGCCTGGAACCGCCGCTGGCGGACGCAGACCGAGCTCGAGGAGGCATGGCGTCGCCGCGCGATCAGCCCGCGGGTCGTCTACCGCACCGACGACAACCTCGCGCTGCAGCGGCTGGTGGCGGCCGGCTACGGCCACGCCTGCCTGGACCGGCTGAGCGCCCGGGGGGCGGTGGAGCCGTCGCTGACCTGGCTGGAGCCCAAGGAGATCCTCGTGCCTCGCACGATCGCGCTCTGCCGTCCCCGCCATCGCGACGCCAGCGCCTCGGCGCTCACGCTGATGAACGCCGTCCGATCGCAATTCGGGGCGTGAGCGCCGTGACCGCCAGCTCATCGCATGCCACCGAGCTGACGATGCGTGCCTGTGTGCTGCGCGAGCCGGGGCATGACGTGGCCGTCGAGACCGTCTCGCTGCAGGCGCCGCGCGCCACCGAGGTGCTGGTGCGTGTCGCCGCCTCCGGCGTCTGCCACTCCGATCTGCGGCTCGCCGACGGAGAGCTGGGCGCCGGCCGCTGGCCGATGGTCCTCGGCCACGAGGGCGCCGGCGTCGTGGAGGCGGTCGGAGCCGACGTCGTGGGCCTGGCGCCCGGCGATCACGTGGTCTTCTCCCTGGTGCCGGCCTGCGGGGCCTGCCCCGCGTGTCGCGCCGGGCGGCGCACGCTGTGCGAGCCGGTCGGCGAGAGCTCGTTCGCCGGGATGCTGCCCGCGGGCGGCTCGCGCCTGCGCGGCGCCGGTGGCGAGTTGCTGCAGCACGGCCTGAGCGTCGCCTGCTTTGCGCAGTACGCGGTGGTCGCCGCCGCGGGCGCGATCCCGATCTCCGCCGACGTGCCGCTGTGGCAGGCGGCCCTGCTGGGCTGTGGCGTGGTCACCGGCTTCGGCGCGGTGGCCCATGTCGCGCGGGTCAAGATCGGCGAGCGCGTGTGCGTGATCGGCTGCGGCGGCGTCGGCCTGCAGGTGCTCGCCGCGGCTCGCCTGGCCGGCGCGGCCACGATCGTGGCCGTCGACCGCCGTCCCGAGAAATTGGCCCACGCGCGGGCCCGGGGCGCCACCGAAACCGTCGACGCCACCGCCGTGGACGACCCCTCCGCGGAGGTGCGCAAGCTGACGGGCGGCGGCGTGGACCACGCGTTCGAGGTGGTCGGCGCCGCCCGCACGATCCGCGCCGCCTGGGACGCGCTGCGCCCGGGCGGGACCGCGGTCGTGGTCGGCCTGGCCCCGCGGGGCGTCGAGGTCTCGCTGCCGGCGATCCAGTTCCTCTCGGAGAAGTCGATCGTGGGCAGCTACTACGGGTCCGCCGACCCCGCGGTGACGCTCCCCGGGCTGGTCGAGCTGGTGCGTGCCGGCCGGCTGGAGCTGGCCGACATGGTCTCGCACATGATCGAGCTGCACCAGATCCCCGAGGCGTTCGAGCGCCTGCGCCGGGGCGAGGGCGATCGCTCCGTGGTGATCGTCGACCCCGAGCTCGCCGGGACCACGGCGGGGGCGATCACGTGACGACCTTCACCTCCCCCGCCCCCGGCGGCATCCGCATGGCGACGCGCGGACGCGACGCCGAGGCCGTCCAGGCGCTGATCGACCGGCGCGACAGCGTCACCAGCCCGTTCTACAGCGGGGACTGAGGGCGTGAAGATCACCGGGATCGAGCTCGAGCGCCTGCGCCTTCCCCTGGACCCGCCCTTCTTCGCCGCCTGGGACCCCGATCCACGGCGCGTCTTGGACGCCACGATCGTCCGCGTACGCACCGACGAAGGACTGACGGGGATCGGCAGCGGCGACACGATGAGCGGCTTTGGCGACTTCGAGCACCTGTTCGTGGGGCGCGAGGCACTGGAGCTGTCCGCCCACGCCCGCACGCTGGAGACGATCGCGTTTCACGCCGGGCGCTTCTGGCCGCTGGAGGCGGCGCTCTGGGACCTGGCCGGCAAGGCGCTCGGCGCGCCGGTGGCGACGCTGCTGGGCGGGGCGACGACGGAGCTCGCCGCCTACGCCTCGCTGGGGGAGCTGCGCACGGCGGAGCAGCGGGCGCAGGACGCCCACGCCCTCGTGGCCGCCGGCTTTCGTGCCGTCAAGGTGCGGATCGTGCGCGACCGGCTCGACGAGGGCATCGCGGTCGTGGCGGCGATGCGTGACGCGGTGGGCGACGCCCTGGAGATCATGGTCGACCTCAACCAGTGGTGGCGCATGGCGGGCGACATCGCTCCCGGTCTGGGACCGCAGGGCGCCCGGCGCGTGATCGACCGCCTGGCCGAGCACGGTGTGCTGTGGGTGGAGGAGCCGCTGGCCGGAGACGACCTTGCCGGGATGGCGATGCTGCGCGCGCAGACGGGGGTGCGGATCGCCGGCGGCGAGATGGCTCGCGATTTCGATGAGCTGCGCCGAGCGCTGGAGCGCGACGCGCTGGACGTGGTGCAGCCCGACGTCGTGCTCGCGCTGGGCATCTCCGGGACCCGCACGCTGGCCGAGCTGGCGCTACGCCGCAATCGCTGGTTCACCCCCCACACCTGGACCAACGGGATCGGCGTGCTCGCCAACCTGCACGTCTGCTGCGGAGTCGGCGGCGGACCGTTCCTCGAGTTCCCCTACGACCCGCCCGGTTGGACGCCGGAGCGCCGCGACTTCATGCTGGCCGAGCCGGTCGGGATCGACGCCGACGGGATGCTGCAGGTCGGCGACCGCCCCGGGCTGGGGATCGAGCTCGACGAGGAGGCGGTTGCCCACTACCGCCTCGACCGGGCGTGAGCCGATGAGACGGCGCCGCCGCGTCGCGTTCGTCGGGCTGGGCCACATGGGCTCGCACATGTGCCGCCACGTGTGCACCTACGGCCACCGGGTGACGGCGTTCGACCTCGACCGCAAGGCGGTGGCGCGCGCCACGCGAACCGTCGCCGGTCGTGGATCTGACACCGCCGCTCGATGTTTGATCAGCGACGACCGGCCGCGCCACCCGCCCTCTACCCAATCGCGCCGTCGGCCAGGGTCAGTCCGGGATGCCCTCGCACAGGAGCCGGGCCAAGGCGGCCAGGTCGGGCCCGAGCGAGCGGCGCTGGACGATCGGCGGACACCGTGCGAGCACGTCGGCCAGGAGCGGCGCCAGCGCCGCCGTGGCCTCATGGCCGGTCTGGGCAAACGACTGGCCGGCGATCGCCGCCAGGCACGCCAGCGATCCGGCCACGAATCCGCGCACCCGATCGAACCGGTTCCAGGCGATGAACGCCGGTGACGGGACGTCGTTCTGCCCCCACCCGCCGAGCCCCAGCAGCGTCGGGACGCATGCGCCGCGCGCCTCCTCGGCGTAGCCGGAGGCGGCCATCTGCAGGATCCCCAGGTTGGTGGAGTCAAAGCGCGGCAGTGCGCGGCGGCTGGTCTGCAGGCGATGCAGCTCGTGCTGGGCGATCTGGGTGAAGTCGGCCAGCATGAAGGTCAGCGCGTCGATCGCGGGGGCGGCCGTCCCCGAGTGAAAGCCGCCCGTCGACACGATGTCCCCGGCCGCCTCGTCGTCGAACAGGAACGTGGGGTTGTCCGACACCGCCCGCAGAGCGGTCTCGGCCACCTCGCGGCCCTGCGCGACCACGCGGTGGGCGTTGCCCAGCACGCGCGGCAGGATCCGGAAGCTGACCGGAGGCTGGGGATGCCCGGCCTCGTCTCGGTCGTCGCTGCCCGGGGGCGCAGCGCCCTCCAGCTGGTCGCGCAGCCCGGCCAGCGCGCGAGCCTGGTGCGGATCGCCCCACAGCTCGTCCAGGCGCGGGTGGTAGATCGTCGGCGAGACCCCGAAGGCGGCGGCTGCCAGTCCGAACACCGCCTCGGCGCGCGCCACCACGTGCTCGGCGGCCAACGTCGCGTCGGACACCAGCGCCGAAGCGCACGGCGAGCCGTTGATCAGCGCCATCGACTCCCTGAGCTGCAGGTCCCGCTCCGCACCGAGGTCGCCGAACACCCAGCCCAGGGCGACGATCTCGCCCGGGCCGCCGTGCCCGTAGCGGGGCACCTCGGGCAGCGGGCGCCCATCCAGCCGCGCGGCCACCGCCTCCAGGAGCCCCGCGGTCACGCCGGCATGTCCCTCGATCATGTTGGCCAGCCGCGCCAGCACGATCCCGCGGACCACGCGCCGGGGCAGCGTCTCGGACCCGAATGACACCGCGCTCTGCATGCCGCGCGCGTAGTCACGCTGGTCGGCCTCGCTCAGCGGGCGGTCCGAGCCGTCGCCCGCGTGCACGTTGACCCCGTAGAAGCGGCGGCCCGGGTTGGCCGCCAGGAAGTCCAGGAACTGCCGGCGACGGCGGTCCACCTCCGCCAGCGTCTCCGCCTCGACGGCCACTGGCTCCTCCTCCCAGGCGGCGCGCCGGAACGCGTCCACGTCGATGTCCGCGCGACGCGCGAGCACGACCGTCATCGGCGCGTGCCGACCCCGCCGCTCACCACCGCCGCGCAGGCGCACGTGGCCAGCGCCAGCGGCAGGTCCTGCTCGGCCACGCCCACCAGGTCGGGATGGTCCAGATTCAGCTCGACCCGGCCGGCTTCCCCGTGCTCCAGACCCAGGCTGGCCCGGCCGTTGACAACCATCTGCCCCCACAGATCGCCACCGGCGGCCGCCAGCAGGGCATCGCGAGTGTGGCCCTCGCGGCGAGCGAGGGTCTCCAGCTCGCGCAGCTCTTCGAACGGGTCGATCCGGATCTGCTCGTCGGTGCCGATCGCCAGGCGCACCCCGGCGTCGCGATAGCGCAGCCCCGGCAGGAAGCCGTCGCCGAGGTTGCCCTCGGTCGTCGGGCAGGTCACGACGATCGACTCCGACTCGGCCAGTCGCGAGATGTCGTTGTCGTCGACCCAGATCGCGTGTACGACGCTCGTCCGCGGTCCGAGGAAGCCGGTGCGGTGCAGCAGCTCGATCGGGGAGCAGCCGTGCTCGGCCTCGATCTCCTCGAGCTCGCGGCCCTGCTCGGAGGCGTGCACGTGACGCACCAGATCGTGCTCATCGGCATAGCGGGCGATTGCCGACAGCCAGTCCGCGGGGACGGCACGCGTGCTGTGTGCCGCCACGCCGACGTGACACCCCGGGCGAGAGGACGCCCAGTCGCGCAGGGCATCCACGCGCGCGAGGAAGGTCTCCACCTCCGGGTCGCAGAAGCGCCGCTGGCCCTCGGTGGGAGGCTGCCGCGGCCCACCACGGTGATAGGCGGCGGGCAGGAGCGTGATCTCCAGTCCGTTGCCCAGCGCCGCCTCGGCGAGCGCGATCGCCATCGCGTTGGGCTCCGAGTAAGGAGTGCCGTCGGGCTGGTGATGGACGTAGTGGAACTCCCCCACCGCGCCGTAGCCCGCCGCCGCCATCTGCCCGTAGACGCGATCGCCCACGGCGCGCATCGACTCGGGGTCGTGGCTGGAGGCCAGTGCGTACATCGCGGTGCGCCAGCTCCAGAAGTCGGAATCGGACCCCCGCCCACCCAGCCGCTCACCGATCCCCCGCAGGTCCAGCTGGAACGCGTGGCTGTGGGCGTTGGCCATCGCGCGCACCGACGCGCGGCGGTTCACGGCCGCCCCTCGATCCGCGCCGCGGCCGCCTCGTCACGCACGTACACCGGCTCCCCCTCCACGAACGCGATCGCCACCGGATTGCGCGCGAAGCGATAGGCGAGCATCTCGGCCAGCCCGTCGAGCAGCAGCAGATCGGCGCGCTTGCCCACCTCGATCGACCCCCGGTCGTGGTGCAGGTCGAGCACCCAGGCGGCGTTCAAGGTGGCCGCTCCCAGCAGCTCGCGCACGCTCAGCCCGTACAGGCGGGCGGCCAGCCCGAGGACGACCGGCATCGAGAACACGGGGGCCGTGCCGGGATTGCCGTCGGTGGCCAGCACCACGATCGCGCCCGCATCGACCAGCGCACGGGCCGGCGCCCGGTGCTCGGCGCCCAGGAACTCGGCCGCCGGCAGCAGTACGGCGGCGCACGGGGCGGCGGCCAGCGGCGCGATGTCGTCGGCGTGCATCGTCGACAGATGGTCGACCGAGCGCGCTCCCGCCTCCAGCGCCACCGGCACCGAGCGATAGCCCCCGAACTGCTCGACGTGGCAGCGCAGAGCCAGCCCGGCCGCGGCCGCCAGCTGCCCCATCAGCTCCAGGTGCTCGTTGCCGAACGCGACGGACTCGACGAAGATGTCGAAGGCCGAGACCGTTCCGGGCGCCAGCACCTCCGGCATCATCGACTCCACCTCGGCGATCCACCCGTCGGCCGTCCAGCCGTCGGGCACCGCATGGGCCAGCAGCGCGGTCGACAGCGTGGTCTGAGCGACCTGCCCGTCCAGCTCGTGAGCGAGGCGCTGCGCCCGCAGCTCGCCCTCGCGCGACAGCCCGTAGCCGGACTTGCACTCGAACGACGTGGTCCCGGCGGCCAGCATCTCGGCGGCCACCGCGCGCGACTGGGCGAGCACCTGCTCGTCGGTGGCCTGCGCCAGCGCACGGGCGGACGCGCGGATGCCGCCACCGCTGCGGGAGATCTCCTCGTAGGGCACCCCGCGGAGCTTCTGCTCGTACTCCCCTGCCCGCCACCCGGCGAACGGCAGGTGGGTATGGCAGTCTACGAACCCGGGCACCAGCGCGCAGCCGGTCGCGTCGATGGTCAGCTCGGCGCGCCCCTCGCCCTCCAGCGCCACGATCCGTCCGCGCTCGATCATCAGGCCGCCCGGGGCCAGCGTCTGCGCGTTGAGCTCCTCGCCCCGCAGGTGGGACAGACGGTCGGCGGGCGGGCGCAGCACCTGCTCGGCGCCGACGATCGAGACCGAGCGCGCGCTCAACGCCGGTCTGCTCCCACTGATCGCCGACGCTCGCCATCCAGGCTCGCCTGATTGTCGGCGGCGGGAGTCATCCGGCTGGGTCGAGCATCGGCATCGCCACCCCCATGCGGCGGGCGGTGTCAAGCGCCTGCTCGTAGCCGGCGTCGGCGTGACGCACCACGCCCAGCGCGGGGTCGGCGGTCAGCGTGCGGCGCACGCGCTCGCCCGCCTCGGGCGTGCCGTCGGCGACCACCACCTGGCCGGCGTGGATCGACTTGCCCATGCCGACCCCACCGCCGTGGTGGATCGACACCCAGCTGGCGCCGCACGCGGTCATCAGCATCGCGTTGAGCAGCGGCCAGTCGGCGACCGCGTCGGAGCCATCGCGCATCGCCTCGGTCTCGCGCTCGGGCGAGGCGACCGAGCCGCAGTCCAGATGGTCGCGGCCGATCACGATCGGCCCCTTCAGCTCACCGGAGGCGACCATCTCGTTGAAGCGCGCGCCGGCCTTGTCGCGCTCGCCGTAGCCCAGCCAGCAGATCCGCGCCGGCAGGCCCTGGAAGCGCACCCGCTCGGAGGCCAGCTGGATCCAGCGCGCGATGTGCTCCTGATCGCCGAACAGGTCGAGGATCGCGCGGTCGGTGGCGTGGATGTCGGCCGGGTCGCCCGACAGCGCCACCCAGCGAAACGGTCCCTTGCCCTCGCAGAACAGCGGACGGATGTAGGCCGGCACGAACCCGGGATAGGCGAACGCGTCGCGGTCGCCGTGCTCGGCCGCCAGGCCCCGCAGCGCGTTGCCGTAGTCAAACGCCTCCGCTCCCGCCTGTTGCAGCGCCCGGATCGCGCCCACGTGGATCACCGCGCTCTCCCCCACGCGGCGAAGGTAATCGTCGGGATCGGAGCGGCGCAGCGCCTGCGCCTGCTCGACCGTCAGCCCGGCGGGCACGTAGCCGTTGAGCGGGTCGTGGGCGCTGGTCTGATCGGTGACGATGTCTACCTGCACCCCGCGGCGGACCAGCTCGGGCAGGACCTCGGCGGCATTGCCGGCCAGTCCGATCGACAGCGCGCGGCGCTCGCGGCGGGCCACGTCGAGCCTGCGCAGCGCGTCGTCGAGGTCGGCGGCCCGCTCGTCCAGGTAGCCGGTCTCGATTCGCCGCTCGATCCGCTGCAGATCGACCTCCACGCACAACGCCGCACCGTCGAGCATGCCTATTGCCAGCGGCTGCGCGCCGCCCATCCCGCCGAGGCCGGCGGTCACCACCAGCCGGCCGGCCAGCGTCCCGCCGAAGCGCTTGCGTGCAGCGGCGGCGAAGGTCTCGTAGGTGCCCTGCAGGATCCCCTGGCTGCCGATGTAGATCCAGGAGCCGGCCGTCATCTGCCCGTACATCATCAGCCCGGCGGCGTCGAGCTCGCGGAACTTCTCCCAGGTCGCCCACTGCGGCACCAGGTTGGAGTTGGCGATCAGCACGCGCGGGGCCCGGTCGTGGGTCTCGAACACCGCAACCGGTTTTCCGGACTGCACCAGCAGCGTCTGCTCGTCCCCCAGCCGCCGCAGCTCGCGCTCGATCGTGTGGTAGCTGGACCAGTTGCGCGCCGCCTTGCCGATCCCGCCGTAGACGACCAGCTCGGCCGGGTTCTCGGCCACGTCGGGATGCAGGTTGTTGCGCAGCATCCGCAGCGCCGCCTCCTGCTGCCAGCCTCGACATTCCATCGCGCGTGCGCTCATCCGGCCCGCACGCTACCGCAGCATCTGCTCCGGCGCCCGAACGCCTCAGCGATACGGCAGCTGCATCCCGAGGGGCGGGCGGGACGGATCCCGGGCCTTGGCCAGCAGCGCCTCGCCGAGCGCAACGTCGGTGATCGAGAGGCCCCGATGCCAGAACAGGATCGTCTCCTCAGCTCGCTCGCGCCCGCGCTTGGCGCCGGCCACGATCTCGCCCAGCTCGGCGTGCAGGTTCTCGCGCGTGAGGCGTCCCGAGTCGACGTGGGCTCGCAGCGCGCCGAGCGGGCCGCTGCCGGCCTGGCCCCAGTCGTCGACGACGATCATGTCCATGATGTCGGTGAGCGACAGCTCGACGGCGCTGACCGTCCCGTAGGGCACGACGAGCGATCCCGGCGCGATCCATTCGGTGCGCAGCAGCGGCGTGGGCTCGGTCAGCCGGCTGGCCTCCACCACCACATCGGCGCCGCGCACGCACTCCTCCCAGCTCTCGACCGCCCGCACCTCGCAGTTCACTTCCTCACGGAGCCGCGCGGCGAACCCCTCGCGGCTGTCGGGCCGGCGCGAGTGCACGCGGATCTCCTGGAGCTGGGGCAGAACCCGGGCCAGCAGGCGCACGTTCCAGTAGGCGGTGCCACGCGCGCCGATGTGGCCGAGCACCCGAGCGTTGCGGCAGGCCAGCTGCTCGGCGCCGATCGCGGTCACCGCGCCGGTGCGCATCTCGGTGATCGCGGTGGCATCGAGAATTGCCGCCGGCACCCCCGTGAGCGGGTCCATGAGCAGCAGGAGCGCCAGCTCGGAGGGCAGCCCGAGGCGGTGGTTCTCGACGTAGTCGCCAACCACCTTGACCCCGGCGTGCTCGGGCGTGGCGCCGCGCAGCACGTTGAAGTGGCCGTTGGCGCCGCGCGGGAACAGGTGGGTTCGCGGCTCGATCACCGTCTCGCCGCGACCCTGCGCCGCCAGCACCGAGCGCACCGCGTCGAGGATCTCCTCGTCGGTCAGCGCCAGCGCGTCGACGTCGGCGCCGTTGAGATAGGTGAGCTCGAGCACGGTCAGCCGCCTGCGCCTGCGCCGGCGCCTGTGAGCGCCGCGTCGACACGCTGCAGCAGCTCGCGGTCAGACCCCAGCGCCGCCGCTGCCAACCGCTCGACGTCGGGACCGAGCGCGCGGTCGTCCTCGAGCCCGGCGACGGTCTCGCGCACGCACCGGTAGGCCACCTCGGTGCCCGCGCCCAGCCGATCAATGGCCGCGGCGTCGACCGCCTGCGCGGCCACCAGCAGCTCGACGGCCACGAGCAAGCGCAGACGCTGAAGCTGCTCCCCGAGCCGCAGGGCGCCCTGGGCGGCTCCGGTCGAGTCGTCCTCCACCCCGTCGGCGCCGACCGTCGGATGCACCGACAGGGGCGCCGCGCGATGGCGGATCTCGAGCGTCAGTGCCTGGGCGGTCTTGGTCAGCGGCGCCATGCCCGAGTGCGACGGAAGCGACGAGTCGGTGCCGCCGAGGTTCTGCGGCAGGCCGCTCAGCCGGCTGACCTTCAGCCGCGCCTGGCGCTCGGTGATGGTGGCCGCCACCTGGGCGATCGCGATCGCCGCGGCGTCGAGCGTCATCGCCAGAGCGGGGACGTGGAAGTTGCCGTTGGAGAGGATCGCGTCGTCGTCGGCGAGCACGACCGGGTTGTCGGCGGCGCCGGTGAGCTCGGGTTCGAGCGCCTGCGCGAGCAACTCGAGCGCGAAGCGCAGCGAGCCGTTGACCTGACTGGCGCAGCGAAAGCTCAGCGGGTCCTGGAGCCGGCGCGCCGCGCCTGGCTCGGTGAGCGCGCCGCCGGCCAGCAGCGCGCGGAGCCCGTCGGCCGCCCACCGCTGCCCGGGCGCCGGGCGAGCATCGACGACCCGCGGGTCAAGCGGCGTGAGGTTCGCGCGAAAGCCCTCCATCGAGAGCGCCGCCGCGACCTGGGTGGCCCGCAGCCACGCCTCGGCGTCCACGAGCGCAAGGGCGGCCGCCCCGATCGACACGGCCGAGCTGGAGCAGATCGCCAGCCCGTCCTTGGCGCCCAGGACGACCGGCGTGAGGCCGGCGGCAGCCAGGGCCTGCCCGGCCGGGACGAACTTCCCGCCGTGCTCCGCCTCCCCCTCTCCGATCAGGCCCAGCCCGAGGTGGGCCATCATGCACAGATCGGCGGCGCCGATCGAGCCGCTGCGGGGAATGCGGGGATGAACTCCGGCGTTGAGAAGCGCTGCCAGACCGTCGGCCACGGGCTCGCCGGCCCCGGCGCCGCCCGCGCACAGGCCGTTGAGGCGGACGACCATCGCCGCGCGGGTGAGCTCGCGGCTGAGCGGCTCGCCGACCGAGGTCGCCCGTCCGCGCAACGTGCGCAGCGAGAACTCGGCCGCTTCGGCACCGTCGACGGCGTCGACCACCCGATGTCCGAGCCCGGTTGTCATGCCGTACACCGGCCGGCCCGACGCTGCAGCCCGGGCGACCGTCGCGGCGGCCGCTTGGATGCGCCCCCGGGCGGCAGCGTCGATCGTCACCGGCGCCTCGTCGCGGGCCACGGCGGCCAGCGCCTCGGGTGCAAGATCGCGACCGGTGATGACGACGGGGGCGGGCATCGACCCGACGATACTGCGCGATGTGCACCCGTTTAGAGTGCCCCACCATGGCCGTGATGCCCTGGACGATCGCCACCGCGACGCCGCCGCCCGTGACGCTCGACGGCGCGACCCTCACCCCCAAGCAGGTCTCGCTGATCGCCCGGCAGGGCGCTGAGGCAGTGCTGAGCGACGAGGCGCGCACCCGCAACGACCGCGCGCGGCAGGCGATCGCGACCCTGCTGGCCCGCGGCGACGAGCTGTACGGCGTGACCACCGGTGTGGGCGCGCTGCGCGCCTATCGCGTCCCCTCCGACAGCCGCGCGGACTACTCGCTCGGCCTGCTGCGCAGCCATGCCTGCGGAGCCGGGCGACCGCTGCCGGCGACGATCGTCCGCGCGGCGATGGCGACGCGCGCCAACCAGATCGGGGCCGGAGGCGCGGGGATCGCCGACGAGCTGCTCAATGCGCTCGTGGGCGCGCTCAACGCCGGTCTCTCGCCGTTCACGCGGGAGATCGGCTCGCTGGGCACCGGCGATCTCACCAACCTCGCCGACGTCGCGCTTGTGCTCCTCGGCGAGGGGCAGGTGTGGCGCGGCGACGAGCTCGTCGATGCCGCCGGCGCACTGGCCGACGCCGGGGTGGCGCCGGGACGGCTCGGACCGCGCGACGGGTTGGCCTTCATGAGCTCCAACGCCGTGAGCATCGGGCGGGCGGCGCTGCTCGTCGTCGATGCCCGGCGACTGCTCGACGCGTGGCTGTCGGTGGCCGCCCTGTCCTTCGAGGCCGCTGCCGCCGACCCGGTGGCGCTCGATCCGCGGATTCACTCCTCGCGCCACCGGCCCGGCCAGGCCGCCGTGGCCCAGCGGATGCGCGCGTTGCTCGAGGGGGTCGCGTCCCGCACCCGCGATCCGGGTCCGCTCGGCATCCAGGACCCGTACCCGTTTCGCGCCCAGCCGCAGGTCGACGGCGCCGTCCACGATGCGCTCCTCGCGCTCGAGGAGACCGTCGGCCACGAGCTGAACTTCGCCGGCGAGAACGCCCTGATCGTGCCCGGCGAGGACATCGCGCTGCCCAATGGCAACCCTCACGCCGCCCCGCTGGCCAACGCGATCGACGGCCTGCGCACCGCCCTGGCCCAGTCGGCGGCGTTGATCGCCGCGCGCGTGAGCACGCTGCTCGACTCCGGGTTGACCGGCCTGGCGCCGTTTCTCGCCCGGGATCCCGGGCCGGAGTCCGGCGCCCTCGTGCTCGAGTACACCGCCCATGCGGCCGTCGCCGAGGTGCGCTCGCTCGTCACCCCGGTGGCCGCCCAGACGGTGTCGGTCTCCCGCGGCGTCGAGTCGCACTCGAGCCTGGCCCCGACGGCGGCCCGCCGCGCCGAGGACGCGCTGCGGGTGCTGCGCCTGGCCGTCGCCGCCGAGCTCGTGATTGCCGTGCGAGCGCTGCGACTGGCCGGCCAGGAGCCGGTCGGCGCCGGGAACCGGGCGCTGTGGGAGGCCGCCGCCGAGCGCCTGAACCCCGACCTCTCCGACCGGCCGCTGCACCCCGACGTCGAGAGCGCGCGCGAGCTCGTCGAGAGCTGGCAGGTCGAGCTGGGGTAATCGCCCTGGGGGCAATGGGCAATCGCCCTGGTGGGGGCGATTACCTTGGGGAGACCGCGGCGAATCGCCTGGCGGCGATTGGCTTGGGGCAAACTCCCGGGCGGCTGAAGCTCCGCTGGCCGGATGTCTGATATATAACGGCCCATAGCGGCGCACGCTGAGCCTACGTCGGAACCGAAGTCGGGTCCCACCCCGCGGTCCGAGCCTGCCGCAATCGCGTTCCACAACGTCGTCAAACGCTATCCCGGCCGAGATCAGGCGGCCATGCAAGACCTCAGCTTCGAGGTCACCCCGGGCGAGATCTGCGTCCTGATCGGCCCCTCCGGCTGCGGGAAGACGACCGCGCTGAAGATGGTCAACCGCCTGATCTCGATCACCGAGGGCGACATCACGATCGACGGCCGCTCCGTCCGCGCGCTCGAGCTCACCCAGCTGCGCCGCGGGATCGGGTACGTCTTTCAGCAGATCGGCCTGTTCCCGCACCTAACGGTCGAGTCGAATATCGGCGCGGTGCCGCGCCTGCTGGGATGGTCCAAGTCGCGGATCCACGACCGGGCCTCCGAGCTGCTCGACCTTGTCGGCCTCGATCCCGCGAGTGACCTGCGCCGGTACCCCGGGGAGTTCTCCGGAGGCCAGCAGCAGCGCATCGGGGTCGCCCGGGCGATGGCCGCCGACCCGCCGATCATGCTCATGGACGAGCCGTTCGGCGCGATCGACCCGATCGCCCGCGAACGCCTGCAGAACGACTTCCTGCGCCTGCACCGAGAGGTGCGAAAGACCGTCATCTTCGTCACCCACGACATCGACGAGGCGATCAAGATGGGCGACCGGATCGCGATCATGCGCGACGGCCACCTCGTCCAGCTCGCCGGCGCCGACGAACTTCTGGCCAATCCCGCCGACGAGTTCGTGGCCAGCTTCGTCGGCGAGGACCGCGGCCTCAAGCGCCTGCGTGTGCGATCGCTGTCGGATCTGGAGCTCGATCCTCCCCTCCCCGCTTCCGACCGCGACCGCCCGACGGCCAAGCGCGACACCTCGCTGCACTTCGCCCTCTCCAAGATGCTCGCCGACGGGACCAGCCAGATCGACGTCGTCGACGACCAGGGGACACCGATCGGCAGCGTCCGCCTGGAGGCGATCACACAGCTGATCGCGCCTGACCGTCCGGGGGCGGGCGGGACCGTCTCCCGCCCGGAGCCGCCCGCGGACCAGTCGTGAGCCTCGCCCTCCCAGTGGTGCCGCTGGCCGCCAGCGGCCCGGTGATCCCCCACTTCGGCGGCGCCTCCAACTGCGTGGTCCAGAACCGCCAGTTCTGCGGCAGCTGGTTCACTCAGAACTTCAACACGGTGTTCGGGCCGCGTCTCGTGCAGCACATCGAGCTCACGGCGATCGCCGTCGGCGTCGGCATGCCGATCGCCTTCGCGGCCGCGATCTTCGCCTACAAGCAGAGCTGGTTCGAGACGCCGTTCTCGCTGTTCTCCGCCTTCCTCTACGGGATCCCGGCGATCGCGTTGTTCGAGCTGCTCGTCCAGGTCACCGGCATCAACCGGCTGACGGCCGAGATCGGGCTCGTCTCCTACACGCTGCTCATCCTGTTTCGCAACATGCTCACCGGCCTGCGCGGCGTGCCGGACGCGACCATCGAGGCCGCCCGGGCGATGGGTCTGACGGAGCGCCAGACGCTGGTGCGCGTCGAGCTGCCGCTCGCCCTGCCGGCGATCATGGCCGGCATCCGCATCGCGACGGTGACGACGATCAGCCTCGCGACGGTCGCTGCCTACATCGGCGCGGGTGGGCTTGGCGAGCCGATCTTCGAGGCGATCCAGTCGGGCTTCAAGACCGAGTTCATCGCCGCCGGTGGGCTGGCGATTGCGCTGGCGATCGTCGCCGACGTGCTGCTCGTCCTGCTCCAGCGGGCGATCACGCCGTGGAGTCGTCGGAGGCTGCGGGCCTGATGCGCACCGGCAATCCCCTCAGCTTCTTCTTCGACAACCTCAGCCTGTTCGCGTCGAAGACCGGCGCGCACCTCGGCCTATCGGTTGTGGCCATCGGCCTGGCGATCGTGCTCGCGATCCCGCTGGGGGTGTGGCTCGGCCACCTGCATCGCGGGTCGTTCCTGGCCATCAGCGTGTCGAACATCGGCCGCGCGCTGCCGAGCCTGGCCGTCATCTCGATTGGCATCGGGATCATCGGCATCGGGTTCTGGAACGTCGTCGTCGCGCTGATCATCCTGGCCGGACCGGTGATCCTCACCAATGCCTTCGTCGCCGTCGACGAAGTTGATCCCGACGGCGTCCAGGCCGCGCGGGCGATGGGGATGACTCCGCTTCAGGTGCTGCGACGCGTCGAGCTGCCACTCGCACTGCCGCTGATCTTCGCCGGCGTGAGGACCGCGACGGTCTACGTCGTCGCGACCGCTACGCTGGCCACGTTCGCCGGCGGCGGCGGACTGGGCGACATTGTCGTCAACGAGCCGAGCTACGGGACGGGCGGAGTGATCGCCGGATCGCTGTGGATCATCGTGCTGATCTTCGCGATCGACGGCCTGTTCGCGCTCGTCCAGCATCGCCTGACCCCGGTCCCGCTGCGCCGACCGGGTCGCCGGGCACGAGCGGCCGCCGCCGGAGCCGCAGGTTGGGGGACCGGGTGACGTCGCAAACCACCGAGGAGGATCACGTATGTCCGCATTGACACCATCCCGGGGACCGGGGCGCCGTCGCCGAGCGACGACGTTCACGGTCCTGCTCGCGCTGCTCGCCGCGGTCGCACTCGCCGCCTGCGGCTCGAGCTCTTCGTCGAGCTCGAGCTCGGCGTCATCGTCGTCGAGCTCCGGCGGCTCGGGCGCCACGAGCAGCACCAGCGCCTCGAGCTCGTCCTCGGGCGGCGACAGCCTGACGCTGGGAACCAAGAACTTCACCGAGGAGTTCATCGTCGGCCAGCTGTACAAGCAGGCGCTCGCCGCCAAGGGCTGCAGGGTCAACTACAAGGAGAACATCGGGGCCACCGAGGTCGTCGACAAGGCCCTGACCAGCGGACAGATCGACGCCTACCCCGAGTACACCGGCGAGTCGGTGGCCACCGTCGCCGGGATCAACAAGAACGTGACCAGCCCCGCTCAGGAGTACAGCCTGGCCAAGCAGTTCTACGCCAAGCGCGGTCAGGTGATGAGCCAGATGACGCCGTTCTTCGACACCGACGCGATCGCCGTGACCAAGGCGTTCGCCAAGAAATACGGCCTCAAGACGACCGCCGACCTCAAGAAGGTGCCCCACTTCAGCCTCGGCGCGCGGCCGGAGTTCCTGAGCCGCCAGGAAGGCGCACTGGGCATGAAGAAGATCTACGGCGTCAAGAACTTCTCGTTCAAGTCGCTGGCCCTCGGACTCCAATACCAGGCGCTTGACTCGGGCGCCGTGCAGGCAATCGACGTCTTCACGACCGACCCGCAGCTGGCGAGCGGCAAGTACGTGGTGCTCAAGGACCCGAACAACATCTTCGGCTTCCAGAACATCGCCCTCGTCGTCGACAAGAAGAAGGTCAACGCCTGCCCCGGCCTGCTGACCACGGTCAACGGCGTCAACAAGCTGCTGACCACGCCGGCGATCATCGCGATGAACAAGGCGGTCGCGATCGATCACCACCAGCCGGCCGCGGTCGCCGCCGCGTTCCTGAAGGCCAACAAGGTCGGCTAATTGCCTGGCGGCGATTAGCATTAGCTTGAGAGATTCGCCCTGAGGGCGAACTCCCGGTAACTGATCGGGTGGCGGGGCAATTGCCCCACCACCCCGGTCAGGATCCGGACGGGCCGTTGCCCGTGACTAGGATCGATCGATGTGAGCGGTTCGAATCAGGTGGTCCCCGATCGTCGGCAGCGTCTGTTGATCCTGGGCATCTGCTCGATGAGCCTGCTGATCGTCGGGCTCGATTCGACGATCGTCAACATCGCCCTGCCGGCGATCCACCGCTCGTTTCACTCGGCCTTTTCGGGCCTGCAGTGGACGATCGACGCCTACACGCTCGTGCTGGCCAGCCTGCTCATGCTGTCGGGCTCGACCGCCGACCGCCTGGGCCGCAAGCGCGTCTTCCAGGTCGGCCTGGCGCTGTTCTCGCTGGGCTCACTGCTGTGCGCCGTCGCTCCCAACCTCGGGACGCTGATCGCCGCCCGCGTGCTGCAGGCGATCGGCGGCTCGATGCTCAACCCGGTGGCGATGTCGATCATCCGCAACGTGTTCGAGGATCCGCGCGAGCGCGCCCAGGCGATCGGCGTGTGGGGCGGGGTGATCGGCATCAGCATGGCGCTCGGGCCGGTGCTCGGCGGCGCGCTCGTCGATTCGGTCGGCTGGCGGGCGGTGTTCCTCGTCAACGTGCCGGTGGGGATCGTCGCCATCATCCTCACCGCCCTGTTCGTTCCCGAGTCACGCGCCGATCACCCACGGCGGCTGGACCCCGTCGGCCAGATCCTGGTGATCATCGGGCTCGCCAGCCTCACCTACGCGATCATCGACGGCCCGACGGCCGGCTGGACGGCGGCGCAGACATTGATCCTGTTCGCGATCTCCGTCATCTCGTTCGCCGCGCTGGTCGCGTACGAGCTGCGCCGACACGAGCCCCTGATCGAGGTCCGCTTCTTCCGCTCGGCGCCGTTCTCCGGGGCGACCGCCATCGCGGTGGCGATGTTCGCCGCGCTCGGCGGCTTTCTCTTCCTCAACACCCTGTATCTGCAGAACGTCCGGGGGCTGTCGCCGTTCTCGGCCGGGCTCTACACGCTGCCGATGGCGGGGGTGATGTTGGTCGTCGCGCCGCTCACCGGCCGCTTCGTCGGCAACCACGGTTCCCGGCCGCCGCTCGTAGGCGGCAGCCTGGCCTTGATCGCCAGCGGCGTCATCCTCGCCCAGCTCACACCGCACACGCCGTTCGGCGCGCTCATCGTCGCCTATGTCCTCTTCGGCCTGGGGATGGGGCTGGTCAACCCGCCGATCACCAACACCGCGGTGTCGGGGATGCCGCCCTCCCAGGCAGGGGTCGCCGCTGCCGTTGCCTCGACCGGCCGCCAGATCGGCGCGACCCTGGGGGTGGCGGTGCTCGGCGCACTGGCGGGCGGCGGCACGACCGGCGCCCTCGGACCCGGGTTCACCGAGGCCACCCACGTCAGCTGGTGGATCGTCGTCGGGCTCGGGATCCTGATCCTCCTCCTGGGAACGTTGACCACGGGTCGCTGGGCCAACCACACCGCCTCGGCGACCGCCGAGCGCCTGCGCGACGGCGGTCCGCAACCCGCCCCGGCGGGCTGAACGGCTGAACGGCTGAATCGGCGGCCGGGGCCGGCGCTACCGTAGAACAGTCGATGCAGCTCGTCTCCGGTAGCCCCAACGTCGAGCTGCGCCGTGACCGTGACAACCAGCCGACGGTCGTGCTCTCGTTTCCCTACGACCGCGCCCTCGTGGAGCTGGCCCGCTCGATCCCCCACCGCCGCTTCGACTGGGACTCCCGCGTGTGGTATGCCCCCGCCAGCGACTGGGCGGCGCTCAAAGTGGTCGAGATCCTGGACCGCTACCCGGAGCTGCAGGCCGCCGACGACGTGGAGGCCTGGCTGGCCGGCGTCAGGCGGCGCTGGATCGGCCACGTCTCGACGGCTCGTCACGACGGGCGCGGCTGGTGGACGCTGAGCACGCTCGCCGGCCCGATCCCCGAGGAGCTCCTGCCGGGATCGGTGCAGCACGAGGGACGGCTGCTGGTGGAGCTCACCCCGGCGGCCGCGCAGGTCCTGCGGGCCCAGCAGTCGGCGCGGCTGGACGCCGGCGCCGACCGGTGCATGGAGATCGTCGAGCACGGTGGCACGCCCGCTCCGGCGCGGCTGGCGTGGTTTCGCGGAGTGGAGGGCGAGCAGCTGCGCCTGGAGGTGCTGTGGGACCCCGAGGTGGGCCTGGCGTTCGAGCGGCTGACCGCTTCGGAGGGAACCCGGGCGGTGCCGTTGGACCCGTGGGCGGCCGAGGAGCTCGACGCGTTCATTGCCCGTCACGACGTGGAGGTGACCGGCCGCGCGCTGGAAGTGCTCGAGCAACTGCGCGCCGAGCACCGACAGGCGGCCGGCGCGGTGCGCCGCTCGCGGGCCACCGCGAGCGAGCCGATCGAGCCGGCGGCGAGCGCGCTGGGCGGCGAGCTCGCCCCCTTTCAATGGGCGGCGGTCGACTATGCGCTGCAGGCCCGCCGGGCATTCCTGGCCGACGAGCAGGGCCTGGGCAAGACCGTCGAGGCGCTGGCGGCGCTCGAGGCCGACGGTGCCTACCCGGCGGTCGTCGTCTGCCCGGCCGCGCTGAAGCTCAACTGGGAGCGAGAGGCGCAGAAGTGGCTGCCGCATCGCTCGGTCGCGGTGATCCACGGCCGTTGCGCCGTTCCGCCCCGGGGCGACATCACGATCCTCAACTACGAGATCGTGGCCGCCCACCGCCAGGCACTGTCCCGGCCGCGCGTGCGGGCGATCGTGATCGACGAGTCGCACTACTGCAAGAACCCGAGCGCCAAGCGCACCCAGGCGGTGCGAGCGGTAGCGGCTTCGGTGGTGCCCGACGGACTGCGGCTGGCGCTCACCGGCACCCCGGTGCTCAACCACGCCGACGAGCTGATCGCCCAGTTGCGAGTGATCGACCGCCTCACCGACTTCGGCTCGGGCGCGCGCTTCTCGGCCAAGTTTCGCGGCCGGCTGAGCGAGGAGCGGCTGCATTGGCACCTGCGCCGCCACTGCTTCGTGCGCCGCCTGAAGGCCGACGTTCTGCCCCAGCTGCCGGCCAAGCGCCAGGTGGTGGTGCCGATGGCGCTCACCAACGACTCCGAGTACCGGCTGGCCGAGCGCGACGTGGTTGCCTGGCTGCGCACCCAGCCACTGGACCTGTCGACCCTCAACGCCAAGATCGCGGCCACGCTGCGCGCGCAGCGGCTGGCCCAGCTGGGCACCCTGCAGCGCCTTGCGGCGCGCGGGAAGCTCGCGGCGGCGCTGGCCTGGATCGACGACTTCTTGGCCTCCGGGGAGCCGCTGGTGGTCTTCGCCCGTCACGTCGAGGTCCAGCACGCGGTGCTCCAGCGCTTCCCTGACGCGCTGCATCTGCTGGGCGAGGACTCCATGGGCGCGCGGGAGGCGGCGATCGCGTCCTTCCAGCACACCGGCGGTCCGACGTTGATCGTGGCCGCCACCCGGGTCGCCGCCCAGGGGATCACGCTGACGCGGGCCTCCAACGTGGCCTTCCTGGAGCTGGAGTGGACCCCCGCGATGCACGACCAGGCCGAGGATCGCTGTCACCGCATCGGCCAGCACGACGCCGTCACCGCCTGGTACCTGCTGGCCGCGACGACGATCGACGAGACGATGGCCCGGCTGATCCAGTCCAAGCGCGCGACGGTCGCCGCGGTCACCGACGGGCGGACGCTGGAGAGCGGCGGCCTGGTGGAGGCGGTCGTCCGCGAGCTGCGCGACGGCAAGCCGTTCGCGCACCTGCGCGCCGTCAGCTGAGCCTCAGCGGCGCGTTATCCTCGCCCGATGCCCAGCGTGCCGGTCAGGACCCCCAACGTCCATCCGGCCTGCCGCAACGTCCCGCGCATCAACGACGGGGGCTTCGAGGAGCTGTGCCATCTCGTCACCGACGAGGATCCCGACACCGCCCTGTGCGGCAAGGACGTGACTGGCTATCCCTGGAATCCACCCTGGCCGCGCTGCGAGGCCTGCTTGGCGGTGGCGCGGGGCGAGCAGAACTGATCGGACCGGCGGTGGGCGCCGCGACGACGGCGACGGATGAGCGGGCCCGACCCGGAGTTCGGGTCCTGGGCGAACGTCGACCCCGAGACCGACGCGATCGCCGAGCCTGCCCCGATCAGCGCCAGCGCGACCACCGGGCTGCAGGCAGATCGGCAGCGCCGTGAAGCCGGCGCCCCAGGCGATGACCGCGACCGCCATGGCCGGTGTCGAGTGGCTGACCACGGCGATCAGGGCCAGGGCGGCGACCACGGCGAAGCAGCAGCTCAAGGTCCTGCGTGCCGTCCACGCGCGGCCGGGGATCTCCCGCTCCGAGATGGCCGCCGAGCTCGGCCTGTCGAGCGGACTGGCCTCCGATCTGGTCGCCCGGCTCGTGGGCGCCCGGCAGCTCAGCGAGGGGCCCGCGGCCGCCACCGGCACGCGCGGGCGGCCGACGCGGACGCTGTGGGCACACCCGGGAGGTCCGCTGGTAGCCGTGGCGTCGATCGCTCACGAGGACTGGCGGGTGGAGGCGGTCCAGCTGGGCGGCGAGGTCGTGGCTTCGCTCGGTGCCCGCCACGCGCGGGCGATCGCCGGGCGCGGGGCGCCGCCGGCCGGGCGGCGGCCGCGCTGGGGCGCGGGACCGCCGGACTGGTCAACGCCACTGACGCCGAGTTGGTGGTGCTCTCCGGGCTGGCGGCGGAGCTGTTGGATGCCGCGCCGAACCGGCTGCGCCGCGCCTATCGCGACGGGCTGATGCAGACCCTCGCCGATCGGCCGCCGGAGCTGGTGGCCGGCGCGCTCGGGGATCGCGGCCCACTGGTGGGGGCGATGGAGGCGGCGTTCGAGCCGATCCTCGCCCGCCCACCGATCTGAGCCTGAGCGGTACTCAGCTGCCGGTGGCGCGTCGGTAGCGGGCCACCGCGATCGGCGCGAACACCGCGAGGATGACCAACGACCACACGACCGCCCCCCACACATAGTTGTGCGCGGGGGTCCCCAGCCACAGCGAGCGCATCGCGTCGACCATGATCGTGAACGGGTTGACGCCGGCGAACCACTTCAGCGGCTCGGGCATCGTGGTCGGCGGGACGAACGCCGAGGAGACGAAGGTCAAGGGGAAGATCACGATGAAGCCGACCGAGTTGGCCGACTCTGGGCTGGAGACGAGCAGGCCCACGAAGGCGAACACCCAGGAGAAGGCGTAGCCGATCAGCAGCAGCAGCGCGAACCCGCCGATGATGTGCACGACGCCGGTCTGAAACGAGAAGCCGATGATCACGCCCGTGATGACGAGAATGCAGATCGACAACAGGTTGGTGACAACATCGGCGAGCGTGCGACCGGCGAGCACGGCGGGGCGGGCCATCGGCAGCGAGCGGAAGCGATCGATCAGGCCCTTGTGGACGTCCTCGTTGAGGCCCAGCGCGGTCACGAAGCCGCCGAAGGCGATGTTCTGCACGATGATCCCGGGGATCAGGAACTCCACGTAGGGGATCCCGCCGGTGGCGATCGCCCCGCCGAACACGTAGCGAAACAGAAGCACAAACATGATCGGCTGCACGGTGAAGGCGATCAGCAGGTCGGGGCGGCGCGGCAGGCGCACGAGGTTGCGTTCGGCGATGACGAGCGTGTCGGTGACCAGGCGTCTCATGACGGTGCTGCCTCCTTCTCTTCGGCCGCGGCCTCCTCGGCGACGTGACCGGTCAGCGTCAGAAAGACGTCGTCGAGCGTGGGCCGGCGGACGTTGACGTCCTCAATCCCCACCCCGGCGTCCGAGAGCAGCTTGACCGCCTCCACGAGCACGCCGCGGCGGGAGCGCACGGCAACGCTGACCGTCTTCTCACGGCTGGTCGGCTCCTCCTCGGCCATCGGCGCGAGCGTGCGGATCGCCTGCGGGGCAGCGGCGGGATCCTCCAGCGTCACCTCCACGCGCTCGCCGCCGACGCGGTCCTTGAGCTCGTCCGAGGTTCCCTGGGCGATCACCTGCCCGTGGTCGATGACGGCGATCGAGTCGGCCAGCCGGTCGGCCTCGTCGAGGTACTGCGTGGTCAGCAGCACCGTTGTGCCCTCCGACACCAGCCCCTCGATCGTCTCCCACATGCCGATCCGGCTGCGGGGGTCCAGCCCGGTCGTCGGCTCGTCGAGGAACAGCACCGGCGGCTTGGCCACCAGCGCGGCTGCCAGGTCCAGTCGGCGACGCATCCCGCCCGAGTAGGTGCTGGTCACACGGTCCCCGGCGTCTACCAGGTCGAAGCGCTGCAGCAGCTCCCGGCCCCGCGCCTTGGCCTTGGCGCGCGAGAAGCCGTACAGGCGCCCGACCATGGTCAGGTTCTCCAGGCCGGTGAGGTTCTCGTCGACGGCCGCATACTGGCCCGCCAGCCCGATCTCGTGGCGCAGCGCCGCGGCGTCTGAAACCACGTCGAGCCCGACGACGGTGGCGGTGCCAGAATCCGGGGTCAGCAGCGTGGTCAGCACGCGCACGAGCGTCGTCTTGCCGGCGCCGTTGGGCCCGAGCAGTCCGAGCACCGTGCCGGTGCGCACCTCCAGATCGACACCGCCGAGCGCGCGCACGTCGCCGAACGCCTTGACCAGACCCGAGATCACGATCGCCTGCTCGCGTGCACCGTTCTCAGACACGGCCTGGCACGGTAGGCGATCGCCCGGCGGCGTTCAGCCCGGGCCGACGCGCAGGTGCGCGGAGACCCGCTTCTGGATCTCGGCCACCGCGCGAAACGCGTCCTTGAGCTCCGCGCGCTTGAGCGCCGAGAGCTCGTCGGGAGCGATGTGGTCGTCGGGGGCGATCCCGTTGCGCAGCTGCTTGACCTGGTGCTCGAGCCGCACGTCGTTGATCAGCTCGAACGCGTCGGACAGGTTGTCGGCGTCGGCCGCCGCGAGCTTGCCGGCGGCGCTGGCCGCCCGCAGGCGCTCGCTGGTCGAGGCGCTGGTCACCCCGGCCGCCATCGCCGCCCAGCGGGCGAGGGCGACAATCGGGATCGTCCCGCCCCGCTTGAGATCGATCCGCCCGCGGTGCTCGCCGGAGTGCTCCACCACGAGCCCGCGCAAGAAGCCCGTCGGCGGCCGTTCCGATAGCGCGAAGCGCGCCAGCAGCCGCAGCAGTGCCGGGTGGTCGGGGGCGAGCGCGAACGTGTCTGAAATATTCCCACCCACCCTGCCGGTGTGCACGCCCCAAACCGGGCGGCTGTCGACGACCACCGAGGAGAGCACCAGCGCCTTCTCCTGGGTCGGGTCCTCCAGCCAGCCGCGAGCCTCCCGCTGCCAGGAGGCGACCGAGCGCACGAAAGCCGGCGCCGACGCGTTGACGCCGTGCTCGTCGAGGCGCAGTCCGCAGGCCCGCAGTCCTTCGAGCACCTCGCGTCCGATCCCCACGAGTCGCTGGCGGACCAGGTCGTCGTCGTCAGCCTCGCCGAACCACACGATCGCCGAGTCCAGGTCGGAGCTGGGCAGCGCCTCGCGGCGCGCCTGGCTGCCCATCGCGAGCCAGGCGAAGTCGACACCGGCGCGCTCCGGCCCGGCGCCCACCAGCTCGAGCATCCGCCGGGTGAGCGCGTCCACGCACACGGCGTAGACGGCCATCACATTGGCGGCGGCGACGTGGGACTCGTGTAGCGAGACCACCATCGGACCCAGTTCGCGGGCCACGCCGGCGAGCTCGCGGGGGCTGTCGGCGGCGGCGATCCGCCGTCGCAGGTAGAACCACGAGCGCGTCTGGGCCGCCACCAGGTCCATGTCCTCGATCACCCCCAGCAGCTCGCCGGCCGCCGACAGGACCAGGAGATGGCGCAGCCCGCGGTCGAGCATCTCCAGCAGCACATCGCCGGCTGGCCGTTCCGCACCGCACGTGTACGCCGGCGCCGACATGGCAACTGAGACGGGCGCGTCGCCGGACAACCCGGCGGCCACCACGCGGATGCGCAGGTCGCGATCGGTGAAGATCCCCAGCCCGTCGGAGCCGCGATCGATCACGATCGCGTTGGCGGCGCCGGCGCTCATCCGCTGGGCGGCCTCGCGGATCGTCGTGTCCGGCGTGCACACGACGGCCGGCGTGCGCAGCAGCGTGGCCACCGACTCGTCGGCCACGTTGGGGTGGGCGGGATCCGATTCCCGGGCCAGCACGTGCAGGTCGGTCGGCTCCTCCAGCAGCGAGCGGGCTACATAGCGCAGGCCCTCGGGAGCGGCCAGCACCTCCTGGGCCAGCTCCATCCCGACTCGATAGCAGGTGGTCGGCTGGGCGGCCCGCGCCTCGAATCCGATCGGCAGGCCCGAGAGCATCGATGCGTGGCCGAACATCTCCCCCTCCCCCAGCAGGTCCAGCACGCGGCCCTCGGCGACGATCTCGACCGCCCCGGAGCGCACCACCCGCAGGTGCGCCACCGCGTCGGCGCCCTGCGAGAAGATCGTCGCTCCCGCCGGATGTGACTCCAGCTCGGCGGCAGAGGCGACCCGGGCGACGTCGCGCGGGTCCAGGGCGTCGAACGGCGGATGCTCGCGCAGGAAGCGCGCGACCTCCGGCGGCGAGCCTAGGCCACCGCCGACGTCGCCTCCGTCGCCGCGTCCTGCTTGATCATCTCCGCGCATTTCTCGCCGACCATCATCGTCGTTATGCAGGGGTTGATAGCCGGCAGGAACGGCAGCACCGAGCCGTCGCAGACGCGCAGGCGATCCACGCCGCGCACCCGCAGGCGCGGGTCCACGACCGCCTCGGGATCGGAGTCGGGGCCCATGTGCGCCGAGCACGCCGGGTGATACACGGTGTTGTGCGTCCTGTGCATGTAGTCGATCAGCTCGTCGTCTGTCTGCGCGTCGGGCCCGGGCGCCAGCTCCGCGCCCGCCCACTCCGACATCGCCGACTGCGAGACGATCTTGCGCGCCAGGCGCATGCCGAACGCCATCACGCGCTCATCGTGGCCCTCGGGATCGGTGAAGTAGCGGGGGTCGACGCGCGCGCGGTCCCGGTAGTCGGGCGAGCGCAGCCTGACCGTCCCGCGTGAGCGCCCGCGGCATACGTTGGGCGTCAGGCAGAAGCCGTTCTCGGTGGTCGGATAGCCCCACCGCGCGGTGTTCATGTCGAACGGCACCGAGCCGTAGTGCATCATCAGGTCGGGCCGGTCCAGGCCCTCCTCCGAGGTGGCGAAGACTCCGATCTCCCACCACTGCGTCGACTGGCGGACCATCGGGCGCTGGGCGTCCCACTGAACGATCCCCTCGACGTGGTCGTCGAGGTTGGCGCCCACGCCGGGCGAGTCGACGAGCACGGGGATCCCGAACTCCTGCAGGTGCTCACCCGGTCCGACGCCCGAGAGCATCAGCAGTTTGGGAGTGTCGATCGCCCCGGCCGAGAGGATCACCTCGCGGCGGGCGGTGACGCTGGCCTGGGTGAGGATGTCGGGCGTCAGGTACTCGACGCTGGTGGCGCGGCCGTCCTCGATGACGACGCGCTTGACCCAGCAACGGGTTCTGACCTCCAGGTTCTTGCGGCTGTCGAGGATCGGGTGCAGGTAGGCGTGCGAGGCCGACATCCGCGTGTTGTCAGTCGAGGAGTTGATCTGAAACCAGCCGGCGCCGTTGGTGACGGTGTGGCCCTCGTTGAAGCGGCTGGTGGGCAGCCCCGCCTGGGCGGCGGCCTCCAGGATCGCCACCCCGCAGGGATCCTCGGGCGGGATGGTCATGATGTTGACCGGCCCGCTTCGCCCGTGGTGGTCGCCGGGACCGTCGTTGGTCTCCAACCGGGCGATCAGCGGCCAGCACTCGGATGAGCTCCAGCCCTCGAGGCCCATCTCCGCCCACTCGTCGAGATCCTCTTTGGGGGTCCAGAACGCGATGCACGAGTTGTGCGACGAACACCCGCCCAGCACCTTGGCGCGGGCATGGCGCATGAAGCTATTGCCCTTCTCCTGGGGCTCGATCAGGTAGTCCCAGTCATAGCCTGAGTCGAGCAGGAACATCCAGTCGCCGAGCTTGAGGATCGCGTCGTCGTCGACGTCCGAGGGGCCGGCCTCCAACAGGAGCACGCTGACGTTGGGATCCTCGCTCAGCCGCGCGGCGAGCACGCAGCCGGCGGTCCCGCCGCCGGCGATGACGTAGTCGAACTCGCCGGCGGCGATCATGGCGCCATCTCGCCGAGCGGGCCCTCGTCGGGCAGCGTCGGGGTCTGGGCACGGTGCTCGGCCAGAACCTCCGGCGGCTTGCGCTTCTGCACCAGGAAGTAGTACAGGCAGCCGATGATGAACGACGCGCCGATGAACTCATAGGCGCCGAAGCGGAAGTACCACTTGGTGCCATACACGGCTGCCCGCGGCCAGGCAAGCTGGAACGCGACGATGCCCCCGTAGACCACCGCCACCACGTTCACCAGCATGCCCCAGCGGCCCAGACTGAAGTACGGGCCATGCTCAGCTCGCGGCCACTCGCCGCGCAGGCGCCTGGCCAGCATCGACCCGGTCACCGCCAGATAGGGCAGGTAGAACATGATGATCGCCACCGCGGTCAGCGCCACGAACGCCGACTGGTTGGCGATGTTGACCACGAGGATCACGAGCGCCATGACGCCGACGAAGATCGCCGGGACGATCGGCACCCGGGCACGGCCGGAGACGCGCGCGATGTGCGTCCCGAACGGCAGACGCCCGTCACGCGCCATCGAGAACAGCATCCGGATGCAGGCCGTGCAGACGGCCAGGGCGCACACCGTGATCGCGATCGCCGAGGCGTACAGGAAGACATCGCCGAGCGTGTTACCAAGCGCCTGCTTGATGATGTAGGGAAGACCGAGCACCCCGATGTTCTTGTCATGGATGTCCTTGACCGACATCAGCCCGAACAGGATGAGCAGCGCCCCGATCAGGCCTGCGGTCGCGAGCGCGCGAAGGATCGCCGGGGGCGCGGCGCGACGGGGGTCGTTGGTCTCCTCGGCGAGCGTGCCCGCGGTGTCAAACCCGTACATCACGTACGCGCTCAACAGGCCGCCGATCAGAAACGCTCCGAAGTAGCCCCAGGAGTGCCCTGCGCCGGTCCCGAGTGTCTGGGTGACGACCGACGGTCCGCGGTGAAAGTGGAAGATGAGCAGGACGACCAGGATCGTCGCGCCGATCAGCTCGACGATCACGCCGAAGTTGTTGATCCGAGCCATGACCTTGACGCCGAGCATGTTGATGATCGTCGCGAAGACAACGAGGATCGCGCCGAGCAGCAGCGCGTTCTTGGCGCCGTCGGCCGTGCTGTAGGAGCCAACGTCGGCCGACCCGCCGATGAACTGAAACGAGCTGTTGGCCTGCGGTAGCACGACCTGCCACGCCACCGCGACCGCCGCGACGGTCACGATCGACCCGATGATCAGGATCCAGCCGGTCATCCAGGAGATGAAATCGCTGCTCATCCGCTTGGACCACTGGTAGACCGACCCCGCCAGCGGGAACTGACCGGCCAGCTCGGCGAAGCACAGCGCCACGCACATCTGGCCGATGAACACGATTACCCACGACCACCACACCGCCGGCCCGGCGTTCAGGACACCGAAGCCGAACAGCTCGAACACCCCGGTCAGGATCGAGATGTAGGAAAAGCCGGCGGCGAACGAGGAGAAGTTCCCCAGCGAACGGTCCAGCTCCTGCTTGTAGCCGAAGCCGGCCAGCTCGTCGCTGTCGCCCTCGGTCCGCGGCGCGTCTACGGTAGCCATCGATCACCCTTTCCTTCCACGGCTCTGTGCCGCGGTGGTCGAACCTGATTGCGCGCCTGGTCAGCGCCCTGGGATCGTCTCAAGAACATTGACCCAGTCGGAATCGGGCTGTTATATATCAGTCGTCTGACCATGTCAACGAGCCCGCCTCCGGGCTGGGGGTGCCGCAGCCGATGGTCGCTGAACAGATGTTCCTCGCGGGCGAGTGGGGCGCCAGCCTGACCGCCGAGACCTACAACGCCACCAGCCCCGCGACGGGCGAGACGATCGCGACCGTGCCCCAGGGAGATCGCGAGGATGCGGTGCGGGCGATCACCGCCGCGCGCGGAGCCGCCGGCACCTGGGGCCGGCTGACCGCGTTCGAGCGCGCCGCCAAGATGCACGCCGTGGGAGACATCATCGAGTCACGACGCGACGAGCTGGCGCGCACCCTGACCCTGGATCAGGGCAAGCCGCTGCACTCCGAGGCCTATGACGAGGTCGACGAGCTGGTCGAGTACTGGCGGATGGCGGCCGAGGACGCCAAGCGCCTGGGCGGCGAGCTGCCCAACTCCTTCTCGCCCGGCAAGCGGGTGCTGCTGACCCGCCGCCCGCGCGGGGTCGTGGGCGTGATCAGCCCGTGGAACTGGCCGTACACGATGCCGGCCGAGCTGATCGCTCCGGCGCTGGCCTGTGGCAACGCCGTGGTGTGGACGCCGGCCCCCACGACCGCCGTGTGCGCGGTGGTGCTGGCGCGCTGCATCGCCGATGCCGACCTGCCGTCCGGCACCTTCAACCTGGTGACCGGCCCGGGCCCGGTGGTCGGCGACGAGATCGCGCGCAATCCCGGGGTCGACGGCGTCGCCTTCATCGGCTCCACCGCCACCGGCCGCCTCGTCGGCGCGGCCGCCGCCGGCAAGGCCACGCTGCTGGAGATGGGCGGCAACGGCCCCGTGGTGGTGCTCGCCGACGGCGACGTCGACGCCGCGGTGGCGGCTACGCTCAGCGCCTGCTTTCTGTGCGCCGGCCAGAGCTGCACGGCGGGCGAGCGGATCCTGGTGGCGCGCCCGGTCTACGACGAGTTCGTGGAGAAGCTGGCCCGTGCGGTCACCGAGCAGATCGTGCTCGGCGACCCGTTCGACGACGCCACCACGATGGGGCCGTTGAACAACGAGCCCGTGGCGGCCAAGATGGACGAGCACGTCGCCGACGCCCGCGAGCGAGGCGCTGACGTCTTGAGCGGTGGCTCGCGGGCCCCCGCGTTCCCCACCGATCTGTACTGGGAGCCCACCGTGCTCACAGGCGTGCCCGCTGACGCGCGGGTGGCCACCGAGGAGACGTTCGGGCCGGTGGCCCCGGTGGTGGCGCTCGACTCGCTGGAGCACGCGATCGAGCTGACCAACCAGTCCCCCTATGGCCTGCTGGCGGCGATCTTCACCGCCTCGTTATCCGAGGGGCTGCGCTACGCCGACGAGGTGCGCACCGGCTGGGTCAACATCAACGAGTCCTCCAACTACTGGGAGGCCCACCTCCCGTTCGGTGGCCGCTCCGGCTCGGACAGCGGTATCGGCCGCGTCGGCGGCAACCATGTGATGCAGTCCTTCACCGAGCTGCAGACGATCACGATCACCCCGGACGCCCGGCCGCGCTGACCCGAGTGGGCGATGTGGGAAGCCACCTTTTTTCCCTTATCGCCCACGCAACCGGAAGGTTGCGGACCTACAGGACCGAGCGGATCTCGCTCTCGAAGGTGTCGATGTGCTCGGCCACGATCGTCTGCGCGCGGTCGGCGTCGCCATCGGCGATCGCCCGCAGCAGCCCCTCATGCTCGTGCACGCGCGTGAACAGGTGCGGCAGGCGGTCCAGGACCAGGTACCAGATGCGTAAAGACAAATTGAAATAGCGCCCGAGCGTCTCCTCCAGGTACGGGTTGCCCGCGCAGTGGTGCACGAAGCGGTGCACGCGGGCGTCGAGCTCCATCAGCGCGGCCACGTCGTCGGAGCCCCGGCTGCCGCTCAGCTCGTCCAGCAGCAGCTCGAGCTCGGCGCGGTGGGCGGCGGTGATCCGCTGCGCGGCACGGTAGGCGGCGTGGCCCTCCAGCTGCATGCGCACGTCGGAGATGTCGGCCAGGTCGGTGATGTTGATCTCCGAGGCGAACGTGCCCCGGCGCGGGAACACGGTTACCAGGTTCTCCAGCGCCAGGCGCTTGATCGCCTCGCGCACGGGAGTGCGCCCGATGCCCAGCTCGCCGCCCAGCTGGTCCTCGTCGATCGGCGCGCCGGGCGCAATCCGCAACGTCACGATGCGGTCACGCAGCTCGGCGTAGGCGCGGTCGGCCAGCAGCTCGCGCGGCGCCCTCGGCTCGGACGTCTGGGTGCTCACATCCCGACCCTCTCCGGACGCCCCGCCCGCACCGACCGAGGCGCTGATATATGAGTCATCGTTCAGTTATTCTACCCGCCGCGCGGGCCGCCGTAAACGGCCCTCAGCGGTAGCTGAAGCGGGCGCTCGTCGAGCCGCGGCCGCGGCCCGTGAAGTAGCTCTGAACCGTCGCCACCGACACCGGGACTCGGGAGCCGGGCGTTCCGGGCGGCGCCGCCGCCCTGACGAAGGCGGTCGCACCGCAATCCAGCGCACCGAGGCCCGGCCGGAAGCTCAGCGCGGCCCGGCGCCCGAACCAGACGGCGAGCGGGCAGCCGAGGTTGGACCCCTGGACGGTGACGCGAGTGCCCCCGTCCGGGGAACCGGCAGCCGGGGTGAGCGTCCTGACCGCCGGGGCGCCCGGGGCGTACAGCCACAGACGGTCTCCCCCGCTGGGAGCGCTGCAGCCAGTGACCGTGCAAGCCAGCACATCGACCCGGGCCGGTGTCTGGGAGACCGTCGTGGTCCGGATGCTCCTGCGGCCGAGCAGGCGATAGGCGTAGTCGGTGCCCGCCGAAACGCCGTGCGGGGCGACGAACAGCAGCGGGCCGGAGAGCTGGCCGGCGAAACCGCGCCCGGCGATGCGGATCGGCGTGCCGCCGGTGTCGGGGGCTCCGGGGGCGCCGTGCAGCCGCAGGCGGCTGCGCAGACTCATCACCTGCCGGACCTGGGGCACCCCCGCGTACAGCGCGCGGCCCGCCGGCGACTGACCGGCCAGGGTCGTGACGCTCAGGCGAACCCGCGTCCGGTCGACGGTGAGGCGGCGCGCCGGCGCTTTGATCTGCATCTCGGTGCCCGCCAGGTACGCGTAGTCGATGTCCTGGGAGGCGGCGCGCGCGGGGTCGCCGAAGTCGGCCCAATCGAGGACCAGCGGGTTCAGGCCGCGCCCGCGGACCGTGATCAGCGTCCCGCCGGCCTCGCTGGCCAGGCGCGAGGGCCCGGAGGAGGTGGACACCGACGTGATCCGGGGGGCGGGCACGTAGTCGTACTCGTCGGGGGCCGTCACCCCCTCACAGCCGCAGCGCGGCGGCAGCTTGACGTCGCCCATCGCGTCGGTGGTGATCGCGCCCTCGTGGGGCGCCAGGATCTGACCGGAGGCGCTCGGGCCGTGCCGGTTGACCACGCGCACGGCGACCTGGCAGATGTCGTTGGCCGCGGTCTCGCTGCGATAGGCGGGCGTGGCGGGCAGCGGCGCGCACGCCGTGGCCGACGAGTAGGCGGGCGGGGTGACCACGAGCCGCCCCGGGCCGACGACGCGAAAGCGCCGCGCCGGGACGCCGCCGAAGGCGACCGCGGTGGCGCCGCGCAGACCGGACCCGAGGATCGTCACCGGCCGCGGCGCGCCCTCAAGGCCGCCCGAGGGCGCGATCGCGTCGATCGCCGGGATCGTCCCGGTGGCGGCCGTGTCGACGTAATCGAACGTTGCCGCCGGGCTGGGGGCGCTGGACTGCCCGCCCCGGGCGATGACGATCACCTCGGCCGGCCCCGCGCCACTCTGGGGCGCGGGCGCGAATGGCGCAGCAAGCAGCCGCGCCGGCGGGAGCGTGGCCACGATCGAGGTGGGGCTGACCACGCGGAAGCTGTGCGCGGCCAGCCGTCGCGTACCGATCTGCACGGCGCTCACGCCGCGCCCGAACCCCGACCCGGTGATCGTCACCCGCTGGCCGCCGACGACGCCGCCCACCGACGGCGACAGGCGCGAGACCACCGGACGGCGGGCCCGCGCGTTCGCGCACAGGTAATCGGCCAGTCCGGCCGTGCCGCCGGGTCCGGTGAGCTGAGGCGACCCGAGTCCCGAGGCGAGGTCAAAGCCCGGGCGGGCGGCGAACACCCGCGCCCCGGCGAGCCCGTTGACGTCGTTGTTGCCGGCGCGGATGTCGTCAAACGACGCCCGGTAGCGGGCCGGATCGGATGCCAGGGCATACAGCTGCGGCGCGACGAACCCCACGCCGGCGCGCGTCGAGCGATCGGCGGCGCAGGCCGGCGAGGCGTTGACGAGCGCCAGCGTCGCCGCCCACAGCGGCGCCGAGGAGGAGGTCCCGCCGGTCGTCGTCCACCCGTTCCTGGACAGGTTCGTGCCAGCGTAGATGCGGCTGTAGACGCTCACCGAGCCGGTGTAGATGTCGCCCTCGGCCGACACGTCGGGCAGTAGCCGGCAGGCAATCGCCCCCGCGGGCCGGCCGGCCTCGGGGGAGGTCGTCGCGCAGAAGCCCTCCGGATAGCCGAACGCGCGCTGGACGGCGTTGGCGTCGCGGTAGTCGCCGCCACCCGGACGCGCGATCCCGGGCACCGTCGCCGCCTGCTGCCAGCCGGGCATCTGCCAGGACGCGGATATCCCCCCGCCGCCGGCACCGCCCTGGGGTCCGCCGTTCCAGACCTGCTCGATCGGCGGCTGCCGGGCGGCGTCGTTGATCGCCGAGCCGCCGACGGCCACCACGTAGGGCTGGCTGGACGGGTCGTCGACCGAGACCGGATCCTGGCCCCGGATGGGGGTCGGCTTGGCGTTGGTGTTGCAGTCGTCAGAGCCGTTGTCGCCGGCGGCGCTGAACACCGTCTGGCCCTGCGCCGCCGCCTGCTGGAAGAGCACGTTCTCGGCCTGCTGCAGGCCGGGCTGCCCCCGCTGGACCGACTGCTCGCACAGACCCCAGCTGGTGCTGATCACCCGGTCGCGGTCAGCGCCGACGATCGCCGCATACTCGTCGAGCGAGTCGTAGTCGTTGGGGTTGGACCCCGTGTAAGGGCCCTCGTAGACGTCGATCGTGGCCCCCGGCGCGAGCGCCGAGACGTCCTCGACATCGAGGCTGGCCTCGCCGGTGCCCGGGCCGGTCGGCTGCCCGCCGTCCACGGGGATCACGTGCAGGCGGCGCTGCATCGCGGCCGCGCGCGCCGCGCCGAAGAAGCAGGTGTCGAACGTCCGGATGTCCGACTTGAGAAATGGCTCGTTCTCGTAGATGGCGATCCGCTGGCCGGCCCCGCGGTCGCCGGCCGCGTACAGGCCGAATGCTCCGTAGGCGTGCGCTATCTGGTCGTCGGTGAGGCCGTCGGCCCCGACGCTGGCCGCGCGCGCCGCCCGGCATGCCCGGGGCGAGCCGGCCGGATGCGCGAACTGCCCCGCGCGGGCGGCCGGATGGCGGCCCACCTGTGAGGGCACGGGGTGGCGCACCTCGCCGTGGCGCAGGACGGCGCCTCTGTCGGCCCCGACGACGGCCGCCACGCCCGGCAGGGCGCCCAGGCCTCCGGACGCCCGGGTCATGGCCGCCACGGCGGGGGCGTCCCCGGAGAAGCGGATCAGCAACCGGCTCGGGGAGACTGCGCCGACGCTCAGCCCGCGGGCTCGCAGCCGGGCCTCGACGGTGCGCACGCTCGCGTCCGTCGGCCCGAAGCGGGCGGCGAAAGTCCCCCTCCTCAGGTAGCGGCCGTAGCCGGGCGAGCGGCGATCGCTGACCGCGGCGGTGAACCGTGCGAGGCCGGCTTCGTCGCGCGGCTTGAGGACGATGGCGCCGCGCACGGTCGGCGTGGGCGCGGCGGATGTCGGCGCGCCGGCCAGCGCCGGCATCGTGCCGACAGCGAGGACGAGGGCGACTCCGGCAGCTCTCACCGCCGGAATCGTAAGGCCAAGCTCAGTCGCCCAGCTCGGCGCGCCGGCGCGTCACGAACTCCTTGAGCTCGGCGTCGATCGCCTCGTCGAGCGGCGGCTGCTCGTACTCCTCCAGGGTCTTCTTGTAGATCTCCGACGCGCGCGCGGTGGTGTCGCGGGCGCCCTTCTTGGTCCAGCGGTCGAAGTTCTCGGTCGAGGAGAGCAGCGGTCGATAGAAGCACTCGCGGAAGCGCTCGAGCGTGTGCACGGCGCCCAGGAAGTGGCCGCCGGCACCCACCTCGGTGTGGGCGTCGAACGCCAGCGACGCCTCGTCGATCTCCAGCGGCGTGAACTCGTGGCGCAACTCGCGCAGCAGCTCGACGTCGACGATGAACTTCTCGTAGCAGGAGACCAGCCCGCCCTCCAGCCAGCCGGCCGAGTGCATCACGAAGTTGGTGCCCGCCAGGAAGGTGGGCAGGAGCGTCATCAGCGACTCGTACGCTGCCTGGGCGTCGACCGTCTGCGAGGCGTTCAGCGCGCCGCCGCCGCGCCAGGGGAGGTTGAAGTGGCGGGCGATCTGACCGGTGCAGAGCACGCCGATCCCGGACTCCGGCGTCCCGAAGGAGGGCGAGCCCGACTGCATGTCGGTGTTGGAGAGGAACGAGCCGAACACGACCGGCGCCCCCGGGCGGATCAGCTGCGCCAGGGCGATGCCGGCCAGCGCCTCGGCCATCTGCTGCACCAGGGTGGCCGGCAGCGACACCGGCGACATCGCGCCCATCAGCAAAAACGGGGTGATGACCACCGCCTGGTTGGCCTTGACGTACTCGAACATCGCCCCCAGCATGCGGTCGTCGTAGCGCAGGGGGCTGTTGACGTTGATCAGCGAGATCGAGGCCGGGGCGCGCTCGATCGCCTCGCGCCCGCCGAACAGGATCTCCCCCATCCTGATCGTGTCGGCGGCATTGGGGCCGGAGGTGACCGAGCCCATGTAGGGCTTGTCCGACAGCGTCTGCAGCGCGTAGACCATGTCGAGGTGGCGGGAGTCCAGCGGCCGGTCCTCGGGCTCGCAGATCGTTCCGCCCGGCGAGTCGAGCTCGGGGAAGGCCTGCGCCAGGCGCACCAGGTTCTCGAAGTCGGCCATCTTGGCGTCGCGACGCACGTCGCCCTCGCGGATGAACGGGCAGCCGTAGACGGGCGCGAACACCATGTGGTCGCCGCCGATGTGCGCCGTGTTGGCCGGATTGCGGGCCTGCAGCTCGAACTCCGACGGCGCCTTGGCGACCTGCTCGAGGATCCAGTCGGGGTCGAAGCGCACCCGGTTCTCGTCCTCCACGATCTGCCCCGCGCCGCGCAGCAGCTCCACGGCCTCGGGCAGCAGGAACTCGATTCCCAGCTCGCTCACGATCCGCCGCCAGCCGCGATCGAGCGTGGCCATCGCGTCCTCGGAGAGGATCTCGTAACGGGGCATGGAGTTGACGAACATGGGTGCTGCCTCCTCTTCTGCTTCGCGGCCACGATCGAGATGCTTGACGGCACGCCGTCGGCCCCTAATATATCTACCGTGGAACAACAGTTCCAAATTTCCGAGCCGTCCGCCGCAACGCCTGGCGCGAAGGGCACGACCGCCATCGACCGCGGCGCCGAGCTGCTTCTGCGCGTGCTCGAGTCCGCCGAGCCGGTGGCCCTGGCGGAGCTGGCCTCGGCCAGCGGCATCCCCAAGTCCACGGCCTCGCGGCTGGTCAGCGCGCTGGAGCGCCAGGGCCTGGTCGAGCAGGACGGCGAGCGCGGTCGGCTGCGCCCCGGTCCGGCGATCCTGCGGGTGGCCGAACGAAACCTGCTGGAGCGCAGCGTCGTCGAGCTGGCCGGGCCGTCACTGGACGCGCTGGGCGAGATCACCGGCGAGACGATCAACCTGGCGGTGCCGGCGCGTCACGGCGTGGAGCACATCGCCCAGGTCGAGAGCCGCTACTTCCTCGGAGCCGGCCAGTGGCTGGGGCGCTCGGTGGGCTATCACTGCACCGCCGTCGGCAAGGTGTTCATGGCCTTCGGACGCGCCGCGATCGCGGCCGCGCCGCTGCCGCGGCTGACCGCGAGCACCGTCACCTCGCCGACCCGGCTGCGCGCCGAGCTCGAGACGGTGCGCGCCGAGTGCTTCGCGACCGCCGTCGACGAGCTCGAGCTCGGGCTGGCCGCAATCGCTGCTCCCGTTCGGGGGGCCAGCGGGGAAGTCGTCGCCGCGCTGTCCATCTCCGGCCCGACGACCCGCATCACCGACTCGCGGATCGCCGAGCTCAAGCCGATCCTGATCGACGAGGCGGGCAACCTCAGCCGCCGCCTCGGCCACCCCCAGCAGGGAGCGAACGCCGCATGACGCACGAGGAGATCCTGAAGCTGCTGTACGACGAGACCCTGATCGGCAACGCGCCCGCCGTCAAGGACGGAGTGAACGGCGGACTGCAGGACGGTCTGGAGCCCGAGCGGATGCTCTACGACGCCCTGATCCCGTCGCTGGAGGAGGTGGGAGCCCGCTTCGAGCGCGGCGACTACTTCGTGCCCGAGATGCTGATCGCCGCACGGGCCATGCAGGGCGCGCTGGACATCCTGCGCCCGCTGCTGGCCGAGACCGACACCCAGCAGGTGGGGACGTTCCTGATGGGAACGGTCAAGGGCGACGTGCACGACATCGGCAAGAACCTCTGCAACATCATGCTCGAGGGCGCCGGCTTCACCGTGATCGATCTCGGCGTCAACGTTGCGCCGGAGAAGTTCATCGAGCAGATCGGCGAGCACAACCCGGACGTCGTCGGCTTCTCGGCGTTCCTGACGACGACGATGCCGATGTTCAAGGCCAACGTCAATGCGCTGGAGAAGGCCGGCATCCGCGACGACGTGATCGTCATGGTCGGCGGCGCCCCGGTCACGCAGGAGTACGCCGACGCGGTCGGCGCCGACGGCTACTCGGCCGACGCCTCCTCGGCGGTCAAGAAGGCCAAGGAGCTCATCCAGCGCAAGCGAGACAGAGTCCCGGCATGACCGTCGCGGCTGTCCTCGCGCATGTGGAGCACGCGGTCAAGAAGCCGATCTGGGGCTGTCAGATGTGCGGCCAGTGCGTGCTGCACTCCACCGGTCTGACGTGCCCGATGACGTGCCCCAAGACGTTGCGCAACGGGCCGTGCGGCGGGGTGCGCGCCAACGGCAACTGCGAGGTCAAGCCCGAGATGCGCTGCGTGTGGCTCAAGGCCTACGAGCGTTCCGAGCGCCTGCCGCTGTGGCGCGGGCACATCGACGACCTGCGCCCGCCGGTCGACAACCAGCTTCAGGGAACCTCGGCGTGGGTGAACCTCGTGACCGGCCGCGACCGGGAGGTGCCCGCAGGCTGGGCGGCGGATGTCGAACCTCGGGCATAAGCTCGACGCCGGAGAGTTCGTCGTCACCGCCGAGCTGCCGGTGATCGATGGCGGCGGCTTTTCTGAAATTCAGCGCCAGCTGGAGCCGATGCGAGCGTTCGTGGACGCCTTCAACGCCACCGACAACCCCGCGGCGCACGCCCACTGCTCGCCGCTGGCGGTGTCCATCGGGCTGATGCAGGTCGGAGCCGAGCCGGTCATGCAACTGGTCTGCCGCGACCGCAACCGGCTCGCCCTGGAGTCCGATCTGGTCGGCGCCGCGATGTACGGGATCGAGAACATCTGCTGTCTCACCGGCGACGACGTGACCGCGGGCGACGAGCCCGAGGCCCGACGCGTATTCGACCTCGACGGTGTGCAGCTGATCGCGCTCGCCCGGGTGCTGGAGCGCGGGCACTATTTGTCCGGCCGCCCGCTGGGGGCGGGTGGGTCCGGAATCCATTTCTGCACCGGTGCCGTCGAGAACCCGGGCGCGCCGCCGTTCGAGTACCGCGTCCGCCGGGCCGCCCAGAAGGCGCTGGCGGGCGCGCGCTTCCTGCAGCTGCAGATCTGTTACCGAACCGAACTGCTGGAGCGCTTCATGGGCGCCGCCTACGACACCGGGCTGAGCCGGCGGATCGCGCTGATCCCGTCGATCTGCATCCTGCGGTCGGTCGGAGGGATGCGCTTCGTGGCCCGCAACGTCCCCGGCATCGACGTCCCGCCCGAGGTGGTGGCGCGCGTCGAGGGCGCCGTTGACGCGGAGGCCGAGTGCTTCGAGATCGCCTACGAGCTGGCCTCGCACGCGCTCGCCCAGCCGGGCGTGGCCGGCCTTCACTTCATCTCCTTCCGCGAGGACGCGGGCATCGCCAAGTTGTGCGCCCGCCTGGGAATCGCCCCTCGACAAGAAAGAGAGTCCAATGGACACAGTGCTTCGTTCGCGCTCTAGCAGCGTGACGATCGGTGCCGACCAGCCGTTCTGCGTGATCGGCGAGCGGATCAACCCCACCGGCCGCAAGAAGTTCGCCGAGGAGCTGCGCGGCGGCGAAATGCGTTTAGTGACCGTCGACGCGCTCGCCCAGGCGGCTGCCGGGGCCAACATGGTCGACGTCAATGCCGGCATCCCGCTGGTCGACGAGCCCGAGCTGCTGATGTCGATGCTGCGCGCCGTGCAGGAGGCCATCGACCTGCCGATCTGCATCGACTCGTCGGTGATCGAGGCGCTGGAGGCCGGGCTGTCGGTCTACGAGGGCCGCGCGCTGGTCAACTCGGTCACCGCCGAGGACGAGCGCCTGGAGGAGATCCTGCCGCTGGTGGCCAAGTACGACGCCGCCGTCATCGGGCTCGCCAACGACGAGACGGGAATCCCCGAGACGCCCGCCAAGCGACTGGAGTGCGCGCGCAAGATCGTGAGCGCGGCCAACGACCACGGGATCAAGACCGAGGACGTGCTCATCGACCCGCTGGCGATGACCGTCGGGGCGGCCACGGACGCGGTGACGATCACCCTGGCCACGATCTCGCTGATCCGTGACGAACTGGGCGTCAACATGTGCCTGGGCGCGTCCAACGTGTCGTTCGGCCTGCCCCAGCGCCACGCACTCAACGCCGGCTTTCTGCCGATGGCGGCGGCCGCGGGGCTGACGAGCGCGATCATGTCGACCGCCGAGGTGTGCGTACAGTCGGTGCGCGCCGCCGACCTGCTGCTGGGCCACGACCCGTGGGGCGCCAACTGGATCGCCGCCCACCGTGCTCGCCAGGCGGCCGAGAAGGAGGCAGCAGCGGCGTGAGCGCCGCCTCGCCCCAGCGTCTGCCCCGCGAGGCACCGGAGCCCGAAGTCGTCGCGCCCGAGGACGGCGCGACCCGCGTGCGCCTGCGCTTCCTGCCCTCCGGCGACGAGGTGCGCGTGCCCAGCGGCACGCCGATCTTCGACGCCGCCAGCTGGAACGGGATCGCGATCGACTCCACCTGTGGCGGCTACGGCACGTGCAAGAAGTGCAAGGTGCGCGTCATCTCGGGCGACGTCCCGGTGTCAGCCGTCGACCCCCGCGCGTTCACCCCCGAGGAGCTGCGCGACGGCTGGCGACTGGCCTGCCGGGCGGGCGCCCGGGAGGACCTCGCCGTCGAGGTCCCGCCCCTGCAGACCCGCCCCAGGGCGGCGCTCGCCGGCGTCGGGCGCCACGTCATCCTGCGCCCGTCGGTGCAGAAGCGCCACCTGGTGCTCGAGGAGCCGACGATGGATGACCAGCGGCCGGACCTGCAGCGGGTGCTCGACGGGCTGGACGACCTGGAGCCCTACGCCTCGCTGGAGCTGCTGCGCACGCTCGGGGGCACGCTGCGCAAGGCCCAATTCGACGTCACCGCGGTCGTGTGCGACCGTGAGCTGATCGCGCTGGAGCCCGGCGACACGACCGACCGGCGCTTTGCGATCGCGTTCGATCTGGGCACGACCACGGTGGTGGCGACGCTCCTGGACCTGGAGAGCGGCCAGCCGGCCGCGGTGCGTTCGATGCTCAACCGCCAGCAGCCGTTCGGGGCCGACGTGATCACGCGTATTTCATCAACGATGATGGACGACACGGCGCTGGAAGCGCTGGGCGATCGCGCCCACGAGACGATGGCCGAGCTCACCGCCGAGGTGCTGGCGGAGGCCGAGGTGGCCGCCGAGGAGGTCTACGAGATCACCGTGTGCGGCAACGTCACGATGATGCAGCTCGCCCTGGGAATCGATCCCGAGCCGCTGTCGATGGCGCCGTTCGTGGTCTCCACCCACCAGCTGCCGCCGACCACCGCGGCCGACTTCGGCGTCACAGTTCACCCCCGCGCCCCGGCGTTCGTGTTCCCCTCGCTCGGCGCCTACGTCGGCGGTGACATCGTCGCCGGCATGCTGGCCTCGGGGCTGACGCGGGATCGGCGGCTGCGGCTGTTCATCGACGTGGGCACCAACTCGGAGATCGCGCTGGGCTCGGTCGACCGCGTGGTCGCCACCGCCGCGCCCGCCGGGCCGGCTTTCGAGGCGGCCCAGATCCGCTGTGGGATGCGCGCCGCCGAGGGGGCGATCGAGGGCGTGCGATTGACCGAGGACGGCTTGGCGCTGGAGGTGATCGGCGACTGCGAGCCCGTGGGCATGTGCGGATCGGGCCTGGTCGACGCCGTCGCCGAACTGGTCCACGCCGGCCTGCTGGACCGCTCGGGGCGCTTCATCCCCGACGAGGACGCGGCCCTGCGCTTTCTGGCGCTGTCAGATCGGCTGACCAAGATCGGCGAGGAGCGGGTGTTCGTGCTGCACTGGCGCGGAGACGACGCTGCCTCCTCGGTGTTCCTCTCCCAGCGCGACGTGCGGGAGCTGCAGTTCGCCAAGGCGTCGATCGCCACCGGCTGGGACATCCTGCTGCGCGAGCTCGGGGTCGACGCGTCGGAGATCAGCCAGGTCCTGCTGGCCGGCTCGTTCGGGGCCTATCTGACGCCGCTGTCAGCCGTGCGGATCGGGCTGGTGCCGCGGATGGCGCTGCCGCGGATCGTCTCGGCGGGCAACGTCGCCGGCGAGGGCGCCAAGATCGCCGCCCTGTCGCTGCGCGAGCGTGCTGAGGCGCAATCGATCCTGCGCGAGGTGGAGTACGTGGAGCTGTCGGGACGCGCGGACTTCAACGACCTGTTCATCGACCAGCTGGCGTTCCCCGGATGAATCCGTCCCCACCCACCCACCCTCCAGCCACCATCGTGGCCTGCGGAGCGCTCGCGCTCGATGTGCGGCGCATCGCCCGGCGCCGCGGCTGGGAGATCGACGTCCTACCGGTCGACGCGCTGCTGCACAACCGTCCGGAGCAGATCCCGGCGGCGGTGGCGCAGGCCACTGGCGGGGGGTACGTGATCGCGGTCGCCTACGGAGACTGCGGCACGCGGGGCGCGCTGGACAAGCTCGGTCTGCCCCGGCTGGAGGGCGACACGTGCTACGACGTCCTGGCGCGAGACGAGGTCCGCGCGGCTCTGGACGAGGAGCCGGGAACCTACTTTCTGACCGACTTCCTCGCCCGGACGTTCCAGCACACCGTCGTCCGCGAGCTCGGACTCGATCGCTGGCCCGAGCTACGGGATGAGTACTTCCGCCATTACACGCGCGTGGTGTGGCTCGCTCAGCGGCCCACCGAAGCGACTCGCGCGTGCGCGCAGCGCGCCGCCGCCACGCTGGGGCTGCCGCTCACGGAGGTCGCCGTCGGTAACGACGGCCTGGAACGCGCGTTGGAACTCCTCCTTGCGCGTGAATGCGATATTTATCCCGGATAACTGAGACGTTTATCGCGATCGAGCCTGGGCGGACCCCGCTCGTTTGACCCTCGCCGCGTCGGCGGGCTGGAGTCGCGTGCCTGGGTGGCCTACTACCGGCGCGAGTGGCTCACCCTGCTGCGCGCCGCCGTTGGGCTCACCCGCCAGACCTTCGGGTTGCCGTGGCCCGCGACCCTCTACGGCTCCTGGCTGGTGATGCGCGGCAACCAGCTATGGGCGCCGGCCGAGAACGACCCGGCCGCCTGCCGAGCCGTCATGCAGCGGTTCTATGCGCTCGTGCGCCGCCACCACGGCGAGCGCTTCGATCCCGGGGTGGCCGCCGAGCTCGAGGTCGAGTGGTGGCGCGTCCACCGCGATCACCAGCACCACGGAGGCGACGGGCGTGCCAATGCGCTGGTCGACGCGCTGGCCAGGCTGTACGCCTACGTCTACGGCGTAACCGAGGAGTCGGTCCATCGCGCCGCCCAGCAGCGCGCGCTGGCGATGGACATCTCCGACGACTGGATCGCCAAGGGCTGCGACCCGGGCAGCCCGCTGATCGCCGAGGAGAGGGCCGCGCTCGTGCGCTCCTACGCTGCGCTGCTGTCCGCCGTGCACCGGGCCTAATCGGCCGCGCCGGCCTCCACCAGCAACGTGGCCACGTCGGCCACCCGCAGGTCGGCGCCGGCGCCCTGCACGCCGTCGTCGAGCATCACGGTGCAGAACGGACAGGCCACGGCTAGCGTCCCCGCGCCGGTCCCCGCCGCCTCGCGCACCCGGTTGTCGTTGATCTGGTCGCCGCGCTCCTCCATCCACATGTGCGCGCCGCCCGCCCCGCAGCAGAACGTCTGCTTGCCGCTGCGCTCCATCTCCACCGGCTGCCCGACGGCGGACACCAACTCGCGCGGCGGCGCGAGCACGTCGTTGTGGCGGGCCAGGTAGCAGGAGTCGTGATAGGTGACGCTGAGCCCCTCGTCCTTACGGGGCGTGAGGTTGCCGTCGGCGACCAGCCGGGCCAGCACCTCGGTGTGGTGGATCACCTCGTAGTGGCCGCCGAAGTCGGGGTACTCGTTGCCCAGCGTGTTGAAGCAGTGCGGGCAGTTGGCGATGATCTTGGTCACCCCGGCCTCGTTGAGCGTCTCCACGTTCTGCTCGGCGAAGCCCTGGAACACGTACTCGTTGCCCATTCGCCGCGCCGGGTCACCGGTGCAGGCCTCGCGCGCACCGAGGATCGCGAAGTCGACGCCCGCCTTCTGCAGCAGCCTGGCCGTGTTCTCCGCGGTCGCGCGCGCCCGCTCGTCGAACGAGCTCGCGCAACCCACCCAGTACAGGTACTCGGGAGCGGTCTCGCCGGGCTCCAGGATCCGGATCCCCAGACCGTCCGCCCAGTCGGCGCGCTCTGACTGCGCCTTGCCCCACGGGTTGGAGGATCGCTCGATGTCGCGCAGCATCGGCTCGGCCTCGGACGGGAAGCTCGAGTCGACCATCAAGAGGTGCCGGCGCAGATCGACGATGTGGTCGACGTGCTCGATCGACACCGGGCAGGCCTGCACGCACGCGCCACAGGTCACGCAGTCCCACACGGACTCCTCGGGGACGGCGGTGGGCACCAGAGATGTCAGATCCAGCGGCTTGTCGCTGTCTCGCGGCTTGACGAGCGCTGCTCCGTCGGCGAACACCTGGTCGCGCAGCCCCATGATTAGCAGCTTGGGCGAGAGCACTTTCCCCGTCGCGAATGCCGGACAGACGTCCTGACAGCGGCCGCACTCGGTGCAGGAGAAGGTGTCGAGCATCTCCTTCCATGTCAAATCGGCGGCCGTGCCGGCGCCGAAGCGGATGTCCTCCTCCGGGACATCCGGGTCGTCGAAGCGCAGCGTCTCGAGCTTGCCGCCCGGTCCCGTGCGCCCGTACCAGACGTTGAACGCGGCGCTGGCGATGTGCAGATGCTTGGAGTGCGGCAGGTACGCGAGGAAGACGAGGATCGTGATCACGTGCGCCCAGACGAACACGCGCTCCAGCACTCGGGTGGTGCCATCGCGCGCGAACGGGTGCGAGAGCAGGTGCGACACCGGCGCCGACGAGGCCGGCCACTCGTTGAGACCGAGGGCGATCCGCGTGGCGTGCCAGAGGAGCAGCGTGGCTGCGATCGTCGCGATCAGGGCCAGGATCAGGTCTGCCTCCCCGAGGTGGCTGCCCTCGAAGCGCCGCGGCCTCTGCACCTTGCGGATCCACAGGGCGCTGACCACGCCGATCAGGACCAGCACGGCGAACAGGTCGACGAGGAACGCGTACCAGCCCTGATCGCCCAGCCACGGGAACGTGGCGTGCTTGGAGACGACGCCGATCATGGCGATCACGATCGTCGGACCCAGCACGAGGAATCCCCAGAAGATGAAGGCGTGGATCAACCCCGGGCCGATCCGCTGCAGCAGCTTGCGCTGCCCGAGCACGATCGTGGCCTCGTTGCGCACACGCCGCTCCCGGTCGCCAGTGCGCGTGACCGGGGCGGCGGAGCGCACCAGCTCAACGAGGAACCGCACGCGCAGCGCGAACAACGTCCCGCTCGCCGCCAGCAACGCGGCGATCACGACCGCGGCGACGACGACGCCTATGACCCTCGAGCCTTCCTGATCTCGGCCGAGATCGCCGGAACCACCTCGTGCAGGTCGCCGATCACGGCGTAGTCGGCGCCGGCGAAGATCGACGCCTCGCCATCGGGGTTGATCGCCAGCAGGCGCTTGGCGCCCTTGACACCCGCCATGTGCTGCGTGGCGCCGCTGATTCCGCAGGCGATGTAGATCTCAGGCGAGACCTTGCTCCCGGTCTGGCCGACCTGGTCGGAGTGCGGCCGCCAGCCGGCGCTGGTCACCGCGCGCGAGCAGCCCACGGCTCCGCCCAGCAGCTCGGCCAGCTCCTCGATCACCGAGAACCCCTCCGCCGAGCCCACGCCGCGACCGCCGGAGACGACCACGTCGGCATCGGTCAGCGAGACGCCGGACGTCGACTCCGGGATCTGCTCGCTGACGTGCACGACGCGGTCCGCGTCCGAGCCGGTAGCCGTGACCGTCTCCACTTCATCAATCGGCTCGGCGGCGACGGCGTGGGCGGCGCTGGTCAGCAACAGCGGCGAGCCGTGCACCTGGGCCTCCTCCAGCAGCGAGCCGCCCCAACGCACGCGCGTCACGGTCGCGGGAGCGCCGGGCGTCACCGACACGCAGTTGGCGGCCATCGGCTGGTCGAGCTTGGCCGCCACGTGCGCCAGGATCTCGTTGCCCCGCTCCGAGCCGGGCGCCACGACGGCGGAGGCGCCACGTGACTGGGCGAGCTCCACCAGCGTCTGCGCCCATGCCGCCGGGGCATAGCCGCCGCTCGGATCGATCGCGACCGGGGCGACATCCCCGTCGATCGACCGTGCCATCACCACGGCCTGCTGGGAGAGCTCATCGCTCGGATCCTCGACGAAGGCCAGGACGGTCATCACATCACCCCGATCGACTGGAGGATCTCCACCACGGCCGGCGCGGCCTCGGGGCCGCGTCCCAGGACCTCGGCCTGCTTGCTGGAGCTCGGTGCAAGCACCAGGCGCACCATCGCCAGCCGGGGCTCAGGCCGGGTCGGCTGCAAGGTCTCGATCGGCTTGCGCTTGGCGCGCATCCGGCCGGGCACCGACGGATAGCGCGGCAGATTGATGCCCTCCTTGACCGACACCACCGCCGGCGCCGGTACCAGGTAGACATCGCGCCCGGCGGAGGTCTCCTGCTCGCAGCGCAGCGTGGCGCCGTCGCCCTCCACGCCTATGGCCTTGATGCCGTTGACGACCGGCAGGCCGAGTGCCTGGGCGACGCGAATCTGGACCTGGAAGTTGCCGGAGTCGGCCGACTCGTTGCCGAACAGGATCAGATCGAACGGCTCGGGCTGGGCGCGGATCGCCTCGACGATCGCCGCCGCCGTCGCCTGCGGGTCCCGCTCGCTGCCATCGGTGACGAGGTGGATGCCCTTGTCGATGCCGATCGCCATCAGGTCGCGCAGCTGCTCCTCGGCCTCGGCCGGGCCCAGCGTCAGCGCCGTGGAGGAGCCGCCGTGCTGCTCCACCAGCCGGACCGCCTCCTCGGCGCCGCACTCCTCGTGCGGGGAGACGGTGAACCCGAGGTGACGCGTCTGGATCGCCTGTTCGTCCTCGGTGAGCGTGATTTTGCCGCCGGTCAGCGGCACGCGCTTGACGCAGACCAGGACGTTCATCTAGGACCGCACCCGGGAGTTATCGGGATCAAAGACCGGGGTCGAGTCGATCGTCTGGACGGTCACCGGGTACTGCTCACCCATGTACTGGACCTTGAGTTGGTTGCCCACCGTGGCCTGCTCGGGCGACAGGTAGCCCATCAGGATGTACTTGCCGATCGAGGGACCCGCACCGGCGCTGGTCACGTACGAGCGCCGGCCCTTGGCGTCGGTGATGGGCTCGCCGTCGGCCGTCAGGATCGGCTCGCCGCCCATCATGTAGCGCTTGACGCCGGCGCTCGAGGTGTGGTCGTCGACGGTCAGTGTGCACATGCTCGCCGCCGGCACCTCGGAGCGTTGGCGGACGTGGGCCTCCTTGCCGACGAAGTCCTGGTCCTTGACCTTGCCCCAGTCCATGCCGGCCTCCACGACGTCGTACTCGCCCTCCAGCTCGGCGCCGTAGGCCCGGTAGCACTTCTCCAGGCGACCGGTCGAGCCGTAGACGCCGGCGCCGACGGGCACCGCGCCGTGCGGCAGGCCGGCCTCGGCGATCGTGTCCCACAGCTTGGCGCCCTGCTCGATCGGGACGTACAGCTCCCAGCCGAGGTCGCCGACGTAGGAGATCCGGCTGGCGATGACCTCCAGCGAGCCGACCTCGATCGCCTTCCAGCGCCCGAACGCCAGGCCCTCGTTGGAGACGTCGCCGCCCGTCACGCTGGAGAGGATGTCGCGTGCGCGTGGGCCCCAGAGCCCGAGCGTGGTCAGAGAGCTGGTGCGGTCGTGAATCTGCACCGACCCGTCAGCCGGGAGGTGGTCGGAGAACCACTTCAGGTCCGACATCCCCCAGGCGCCGCCGGTGACGACGCGGAACACGTCGTCGGCAATCCGCATGATCGTCAGGTCGGCCTTGAAGCCGCCGCTCGGCGTGAGGATCGGCGTGTAGACGACGCGGCCGACCGGCACGTCGATCTGGCGCATGGCCACTCGCTGGACCACATCCAGCGCGCACGGCCCGGTGACGTCGAAGATGCAGAACGCCGTCAGATCGGTGTAGCCGGCCCGGTCGCGCAGAGCGAGGTGCTCAGCATTGACGAGCGGCGACCACCAGCGCGACTCCCACTCGGCCTCGCGCCGCGTCACCTGATCGCCGAACTCCTCCAGGAGCGGCGCGTTTGACTCATACCACTGCGGGCGCTCCCAGCCGGCGGCCTCGTAGAAGACGGCTTGGAGCTCCTGTTCGCGCTCGTAGTACGGCGACAGCTTCACGCGGCGATCGGACTCCCACTGCTCGGCGGGATGGACGATCCCGTACATCTTGTTAAAGCCCTCCGACGCCCGGGCCTGGATGTGGGCCTTCGTCTTCTGGTGCGGATAGGCGCGGGCGATGTTGGAGTCATAAATATCGATTTCAGACTCGCCCTTTACCATCAGCTCGGCCACCGTCTTGCCACTGCCCGGCCCCTCCTTGATCCAGATCGCGGCCGCCGACCACAGGCCCTTGACCTCGGGCGTCTCGCCGATCAGCGGCAGCCCGTCGTGCGTTACCGACAGCAGGCCGTTGATCGCGTAGCGCTGCCCGACGGTCTCGTCGCCGACGAGCTCGGGCATCAGCTCCAGCGCCTGCTCCAGCTGCAGCTCGAAGTCGGCCTGGGTGAACGGAAGCTCGGTGGGGCTGAGGGCGGACTCCTCGATCGAGGGGATCTCGTCGGAGTCCATCAGGATCGGGCGGTGCGCGTAGGAGCCGATCTCGAGCCCTCCCCCGTCCTGGCGCTCGTACATGTTGGTGTCCATGTCGCGCACGATCGGATAATCGACGAGCGTCTTGGCGTCGGCGAAGCGCGGCACGGGACCGATGTCGATCATCTGGTGAACGGCCGGGGTCAGCGGAATGTTGGCGCCGGCCATCCGGGCGATCCGCGGGCTCCAGCAACCGCACGCGATGACGACACGGTCGGCCTCGATGTCGCCCTTGGTCGTGCGCACCCGCCGGATCTGCCCGTGCTCGACGTCGAGTCCCAGAACCTCGGTGTTGGCCGCCAGCGTCATCCCCGCCTCGACGGCGCGTTCGCGCATGATCGTCGCCGCGCGCAGCGAGTCGACCACCCCTGCACCGGGCGTGTAGAAGCCGCCCAGCAGGAGCTCCTCGTTGATGAACGGGACCAGCTCCTTGATCTCCGCGGGCGTTACCAGCGACACGGGCTCGATCCCCCATGTCTTGGCCGAGACCATCCGCCGGTTGAGCTCCTGCATGCGCTCCTCGGTCCGCGCCACCTCGATGCCGCCGCATTCCAGGTAGACGTCGAGGTGCTTGTACTGGCGCATGCTCTCCTTCGTCAGCGCCGTCATCTCCTTGGAGTGGTCGACGGGGAAGATGAAGTTCGAGGCATGCCCGGTGGAGCCGCCGGGGTTGGGCAGCGGGCCCTTGTCGAGCAGCGTGATCTCGGTCTCGCCGAGCTGGGTCAGGTGATAGGCGACGCTGTTGCCGACGATGCCCGCGCCGATGATGACGACGCGCTGACGAGCGGGCAGCGGGTGGGAGGGAGCCGTATTAGTAGCCACGGGCCCTGATATATCAGATGCAGGTCAGGCCCGTCAACCTCGTCGCCCGCCCGGTCCGCAGGTACACTTCCGCGGCGGCCCGCGGCAAAAACAAGCGGACAGGGGAAGGTTATGGGTTTCGACGTACGTCGCCGTAGTGCTTGCCTGGCTGTCGGCGCCATGACGCTGTTGGCGTCCGGGGCGCTCGCCGCCCAGTCATCAGCCGCTCGGATCGCGCTCAACGCGGGCTGCTATCTGAACACCGACCGGTCCACCGCGAAGGTGACGATCGTCGGCAGCGGGTTCTTTCCGTCCAGCAGCGTCGACATCGGCGGCGGCGTCTTCGGGAACGTGACCACCGACCCCGCTGGCAACTTCCTGACGACGGTGCGGGCTCCGCACGCCACGATCAAGCCCGGGGCGAGGAGGTTCAACGTGACCGCTTCCGATGAGAACTTCGACACCGGCCAGAAGGTGACGGCGTCGACGACGGGCCACTACACGATGGCCGGCGTCGCCTTCAGCGACAACTTCGTCGGCTTCGGCAAGCGACTCACCTACTTCTTCGGGGGCTTCCGGCCCGGCAAGCAGATCTACGGGCATTACTTCATCGGCAGGCGGCAGACCGGCCGCAAGCGCTTCGGCAAGGCGGCCGCCCCGTGCGGGACGCTGAAGGCCAAGGCGACCGGCTACCCGGTCTCCAGCGCCCACCCGGACAAGTGGACCGTATTCTTCGACAACGTCAAGAAGTTCAGCAAGCGCGCGATCCCGACCTACGCCTACGCGTTCCATAAGGTCTAGACCTTGATGGGCCCGGGCCATCGGGGGTCCGGGTCCCCGCGGTGCCCGTAGACTTGCGCCGCTAGCAACCATCGGACAAGGGAGCCGCCATGCGTCTTGATGTTCGTCGCCGTACCACGAACTTGTCGCTGGGCGCCGTGGCGGCGCTCTCCTTTGGCGGGCTGGCCGGCACCGCATCGGCCGCCGAGCTCACGGTCAACGCCGGCTGCTACGTGATCGCCGGCAAGAACGCTCCGCCGATGGAGTTCACCGGCAGTGGTTACACGCCCGGCGACAGCGTCCTCATCTCCAGCCGCGACGGGACGGTCGACGCCAGCGTGAAGGCCGACGCCCAGGGGCATATCAGCGGCCGCGCCGACGCCCCCACGCCGTACTTCGCCACGCCGGGCGCCAAGAAGATCGGCCTCACGGCCTCCGACCAGACGCCGACCGGCAAGACGATCACCGCGAGGACCACCGTCAACGTGACCGAGCTGGGCTGGGAGCACGGATCGACCAAGCGCCAGCCCGGCCTGCGCGCGCTCACCGAGAAGACCAACTGGTCGTTCTCCGGCTTTGAGCCGGGCAAGATGATCTACGGGCACTACCTGTACCAGGGCAAGCAGGTGGCGCTGGCCAAGTTCGGGCTCGCCGCGGCTCCCTGCGGGACGCTCAAGGTGCGCGCCCGCCTGTACCCGGCCACTCCCCGTCATTCCAGCTACTCGATCCAGTACGACGACAGCCAGCCGTACAGCATGAAGTCCCGGCCGAAGATCATCGGTCCGCTCAAGCTGAGCGTGTAACCCTGCCGCGTCGTCACCGCATGCTCGCCGGGACGCTGCGAGCATGCGGCCATGGCGATCGACAAGCAGCGGCTGCTGGCCGGCGAGCCATACTCATCAAACGCCGAGGACCTCCGCGCTGACCGGCATCGCGCGCGCCTGCTCACCGAGCGCCTGAACGCTCTCAGCGCCTCCGAGCCCGGCCGGCGCTGGGCGATCCTCGGCGAGCTGCTGGGGGCGCTGGGCGATCAGACCGAGATCCTGTCCCCGTTTCAGTGCGATTACGGCTACCAGATCTCGGTCGGCGCGCGCACGTTCGTCAACTTCGGCGCCGTGATCCTCGATTCGGGGCCGGTGTCGATCGGCGATGACGTACAGATCGGCCCGGGGGTGCAACTGGTCACCCCCTCCCACCCCCTCGACGCCGGCGAGCGCCGGACGGGCCTCGAGTGGGGTGCGCCGATCACAATCGAGGACGACGCGTGGCTGGCCACCGCCGTGATCGTGTGTCCGGGGGTGACGATCGGCACCGGCTGCGTGATCGGCGCCGGGAGCGTGGTGACCCGGGACATGCCGGCCCGCCACCTGTGCTTCGGCAACCCCTGCCGGCCGGTGCGCCCGATCGACTGACCGGCGGCCAGGCACGACAGCACGAACGGCCCACTGACGCCGGCGGCATCGATCGCCGCTCCGCCCAGCGCCGAGCCGATCGCCAGACCGACGATGAGAGAGGAAGCCGCCCAGGTGAACGCCTCGTCCCTGGGGCAGGCGGCCGATGAGCGCGGTCGTGAACACTCGAGCGCAACCGGGTATGGAGAGCACTGAGCGATACTTCGCGACCATCGGGCCAGCGTAGCCCTACCAGTGGCCCATCCTGTGAGTCCGTTGCGCTGAGAGCCCGGCCAAACTTCAAGGAGAGAGCCAATGCCGAGTCGAGATACTCCGCCGTTCCGCGCCGATCACGTCGGAAGCCTGCTGCGACCGCCTGAGCTGGCCCGCGCTCGCGCCGATTTCAAGGCGGGCCGAATCGACGGCGACGAGCTGCGCGCGGTCGAGGACGAGGCGATCCTCGCCGTGATGGCGCTGCAGCGCGACGCCGGCCTGCGGACCGTCACCGACGGCGAGTTTCGCCGCACCTCGTGGCACATGGACTTCATCTACGCGCTCGATGGCATCGAGCAGGTGGACGGCGAGTCGATCCACGTGCAGTTCCGCTCGGACGAGGGCGAATACGACTACGCCCCCCCGGCGATGCGCATCACCGGCACGGTCACGCTGCCGGAGACGATCTTCGCCAACGCGTTCACCTTCGTGCGCGGCAACGCCAAGGCCGGACAGACGCCCAAGCTGACCATTCCCTCGCCCAGCATGGTCCACTACCGCGGCGGCAACTCGTCCCTGGACTCCTCGGTCTATCCGGAGCCCGACACCTTCTGGGACGACCTGACCGCGGCCTATGCCGCGCAGCTGCGAGGCGTCTACGAGCTCGGCTGTCGCTACCTCCAGCTCGACGACACCAGCCTCGCCTACGTCAACGACCCCGCGCAGCGGGCCCACATCGAGGAGATCGGCGGCGATCCCGACCATCTGCACGAGCAGTACATCGCCAACCTCAACCGCGCGCTGGCCGACAAGCCGGAGGATCTGGTGGTCACCACGCACCTTTGCCGTGGCAACAACCAGTCGATGTGGGCAGCGGAGGGCGGGTATGACTTCGTCGCCGAGGCGCTGTTCGGAGACCTGGCGGTCAACGGCTACTTCCTGGAGTTCGACGACGCGAGGTCGGGCGGCTTCGAGCCGCTGCGTTTCGTGCCACCGGGCAAGCAGGTGGTCCTCGGCCTCGTGACCACCAAGCGACCGCAGCTGGAGGATCGCGACCTGCTCAAGCGCCGCATCGAGGAGGCATCGCAGTTCGTCGACGTCGACCAGCTCTGCCTGTCGCCGCAGTGTGGCTTCTCCTCCACCGAGGAGGGCAACAAGCTGTCCATCGACGAGGAGCGAGCCAAGCTCGAGATGGTCGTTGAGGTCGCCGAGGACGTCTGGGGTCGGTGATCTCGCCGGCTCCTGCGCTCAAGTTGCCGGCCCATGCGGCCGATCACCGAAATATGGAATGGTTGAGCGTGATCTACGTCCGCCTGCGCGACCAGTCCGGCCAGACGCTGGCCGAGTACGGCCTCGTGGTCGTGTCGATCGCCATCGTGGTGGTGGCGGCGGCGGCCCTGCTGGGTGTCAACATCACCGGTCTGTTCACCAAGTCCTCGAACGGCCTGTAGGTCGGTGGCCCCGGAGCCGGGGGCGGCTTCTTGGGCCCCGAGGGCGAAAGGCGGCGACCCATACGTCCGATGTAGGACGTGTGATAAAGCTCGAGTCGCGAAGGTCTGAGCATTGCGCTACCGGCCGAACTGCTCGCCCGGCTCGGGTCCCAAGCCCACGAGCCGGGCTCCCCGTCGTCAGCTCGAAACCAGCTCGGCCGCGCGACGGTCGTCGTTCTTGACTGCGATCAGGGCGACGTAGTACAGCGGCTGACCGTTGCTGGACAGGCGGTGGCGGTAGCGCTCGTGCGTGCGGAGGTCGAGCAGCTTCTCGTCGAGCATCCGTCGGATCAGCTTCTGAAACCCGGAGGGATCCTCGGTCGTGAGGAAGTCCTCCTTGATCGTCAGTGCGATCCAGCCGCCGGGCTGTATCTCGTCATACGCGGTCGCCAGCGCCTCGGGCGGGATGTCGTCGAAGCCCAGCGCCGCCACGCTGATCAGGCAGTTGAACTTGGGCTTGGCCAGCCGCTCGCGCTCGTCGGCGTTCAGCTGCGTCAGGTCGGCGACGAGATAGTCCTCGTAGACCTCGGAACGGTCGCGCTTGGCTGCGGCCGCCGCCTCGGGGAGCAGGTCCACGCCGACGATCGAGCGCACCCCGATGGCGCGGAGCTCCTCGCCGACGATGCCGTTGCCGGCCCCGAGGTCGAGCGCCGTGAGCGAGGCCGGGTCGGTCCCCTCGCGATCCAGCTCACGCTTGAGCAGACCGACGACCGTCTTGGGCGACTTGCATTCCAGCTGGTCGTAGAACAGGTGCTCGTAGAGCCCCTGTACGTCGTAGATGGCCCCGTAGTCGTGAAAACGGATCCGTCGCTGTTCGCCGTCGATCGAGGCGTCGAACCACTCCTCGTCCTGGGCAACCGCCTCTCGGCCGGGCGGGTTCGGGACGTGAACCTCCTCGAACTCGTCTTGGTCGGACCGCGTCATCTGCTCTCAGGCTACCGACGTGGATCAGAACACGCAGTCTTCAGGGCGATGACTCAGGCTCGAGTCGAGCTTTACAGTGACCTGCCGGGCAGTTCATCACAGGAGGAATGCGCGCGGCCCCGGCCCCGGAGCGGCGTTCGACAGCTGGGCCGACTACTGCGCTCGCGATCTCTCAGCCCCAGGCCGAGCGTTCAACCGGCCAACCTCAATCTAAACCTCAGCGTCAGGCTCAGACTCAGCGCTCCTCCACCGCTGCCGCTTGGGTCCGCGAGCACGCAACTCAGGGCGCCCTCGTGGCCACGGTCATCGCCGGCGGACTGGTGCGGATGCTCAAGCGCGGCCGCGGTCGCTGACCGAGCTCAGATCTGCAGCTGTCCCGGATCCTCGGGAACGTCGACAGCGTGCTGCTGGAGGACTTCGAGCGGGACGACGTCCAGCGCGCGCTCGTGAGTCGAGGCGAGCACCACGAACGCGGCGGCGCCCTCGACATGGGCTCGCAACCAGTTGGCCGCGGTCACGCACCAGCGATCCCCGGGCACCAGGCCGGGGAACTCGAACTGCGGCACCGGTGTTGCGAGATCGTTGCCGATCTCCCGCTGGTGCTCCAGGAACTCGGCCGTGACCACCGCGCAGATCGTGTGGCTTCCGAGATCCTGCGCGCCCGTGTGGCAGCACCCATCGCGATAGAAGCCGGTCATCGGGTCGGTGCCACACATCTTCAGTGGCCCCCCGAGCACGTTGCGGTCACTCACGACGGCCAGTATCCGGCATCGCCCGGCAGCGCGCCCATCACCTCGAGGCCGGCGCCCTCAGCTCACGACAGGGGCTGATCGCCGTCGGTCACCTCGACGGCTCCGAACCCCTCCAGTGGACGGTCGATGAAGAACAACTCAAGCGTGATATCGAGCTCGACGTGAGCCTGGCTCAGGAACGCGAGCACCTTAGGCCGTCGAGTGGGCAGCGCACCTTGATCCGGTCCGGGTGAGAAGCTATATTTGCGCTTGCAGGCTCTTGCACCGACTACTGGAGGTGCCTGAGAACGCTTTGGTTAGCTGGACGCGCCGGTAGTCACTGAGTTGGCTTCCACTCGCGGCCCGCGGCGGTTACGGCTAGCTGAAAGGGAGGCCTGTGTTCGTGCAGCCACGTCGCGTCGCGACGTGCTCACTCGCCCCGGATTATCCGGGCGCAGGAGCAGTAGCCGTGACCGCGCTCCCCGGGCGCGTGCCGGCAGTTGGCAGCTGGGACTCGACTGAGGTCAGGCGATCGCCGGCGCCGGTGACGACGCTCGCCGGAACCGAAGGCGGCCGCGCCCGGCTCTTGCGCCGCGACCTCGTCGACACGATCGCGTGCGAGGTCGCTCTTCTCTTCAAGCCCGGATTGCCGCGGACGACCGCAGATCGTTTGCACGTTCGGCATGGCGATTCCTCCGGGGTGGCGGAGTGGACTCCCGGTACGTCGAACGACGACGCGCTGCTCACGGCCAAGGCGATCGAGTGATGTGGCGTGAGCTGCCCGGGGCGAGACCTCGATCGGGATCCCGCCCCCGGGGCGAGCGAATGAACTCGCACGGGCATGGCTCATCCTCGACCGAGGAGCCGCGCGACCGCGACCGCACCGGCGTCCTCGGGCTGAGCCGCGATCCGACCGCCCCCCGCACCGCCCGTGCCTGGCTCGGAACACTATTTGGCGCGGATCTCGGCGACGGCACGCTCGCCGCCGCCAAGCTTCTGGTCACCGAGATCGTCACCAATGCCGTGCGGCACGGTGAGGGCGAGATCGTGCTGCGCGCTCGGCTTGACCAGGGGCGGCTCTTTGCCGAGGTGATCGACCAGGGGCACGGCTTCGCTTGGACGGTCCCCGAACCTGACCGCGAGCGGACCACGGGATGGGGCCTGATGCTGGTCGCCGGTGAAGCGGATCGCTGGGGCGTGGACGGGGTCACCACCCACGTCTGGTTCGAGCTCAACGCCTGAAGCGCGGATCAGAACGGCTGGCGGTAATCGCCAGCCGTATTTAGGCTCTCGTTGACTTCCTCTGAGAAAGGCGACCGCGTGATGAGCGATCTAGAAGCAGAGATAAAGGAACTTCTTTCAGGACACAGGCTCAGCCCAGAGCAGCGCCAGGGCCTGCAGCAGGGCGAGTCCGAGCCCGACACCGTCCGGAGTCTCCAGCGGATGCTCGCCAACACCCAAAATGCCCTGCTGAGGCTCGCGCGCGAGATCGACGAGCTGCGGGCCCGCTAGCCCTCTCCGGTTGACCGAGCCGGCCCTGGTTGCCGCCGAGACTGGAGCGATGAGCGATGAGTTGCTCAGTCCGTCGGCACAGATGGTGCTGCATGGCGCCGGCGCGTTTCTCGGAGGGTTCACGCTGAAGGCCCTCGAGGCCGTGACCTTGCCTGTCGCTGGCGGTAGATCGCGTAGCCGTCCCGGTTGCCAGCACGCGACGCTGGTGCTGTGGGCGACTGCCAGTGCTCTCGGGCGACCGCTGACGCGGTCAGATACACACCGGCCGCTTCATCGTGCGGTACACGAACTCGTCCGTCTCCCCCGACTCACGTGCCGAGACGACGCGATCGTGGTGCGGCGAGAACCGGCAGACCGGATCGGTGGCCGCCGCGTCGCCCGTGAGCCGCATCGCCTGGCAGCGGCACCCGCCCCAATCGGACTCCTGTGCTCCGAGCGGGCAGGAGCGGCACGGCTCCTGCATCCAGTCCGTCCCGCGAAAGCGCGCGAACGCGTCGGACTCGCTCCAGATCCACTGCAACGGATGCTCACGGACGTTGGCGAACTCGAGCCCCGGAATCGTCGACGCCGCCTGGCAGGGCAGCACCTCCCCGTTGGGGGCGACCACTATCGCGGTCCGGCCCCAGCCGCCCATGCACGGCTTCGGCTGCTCCTCGTAGAAGTCGGGCAGCACCCAGAGGACGTCGACCTTGGGGCCGACACGCTCACGGAAGCGCTGGACCGCCTCCTCCCCGTGCCGGAGCTGCTCCCACGACGGCAGGAGCGCTTCCTGGTTGGGGACCGCCCAGCCGTAGTACTGCGTGTTCGCGAGCTCAAGCCGTTGCGCCCCGAGCTCGAGGGCGAGATCGAGCACCTCCTCAATCCGATCGAGGTTCTGCCGGTGCAGGACGCAGTTGATCGTCAGCGGGAAGTCGATCTCCTTGACCAGGCGCGCCGCCGCGATCTTCTTCTCGAACGATCGGTTGCCCGCGATCCGGTCGTTGTCCTCCGCGTTCGGGCTCTGGATGGAGATCTGCACGTGGTCGAGCCCCGCTGCCTTCAGCGCCTCCGCGCGCTCGCGCGTGAACAGGGTGCCGGCGGTGATCAGCGACGAGTAGAGACCGGCGTCGCGCGCGCCCGCGCACAGCGCCACCAGATCGCGGCGCAGCAGCGGCTCTCCGCCGGTGAGCGCGAGCTGCAGGACGCCGAGCGCTCGCGCCTCGTGAAACGCTCGGATCCAGTGCTCGGTCTCGAGCTCTGAGCGGTATCGCTCGCCGCCGATGTCGACCGGGTTGGAGCAGTACGGACAGTGCAGCGGACACTGGTAGGAGAGCTCGGCGATCAGCGTGGAAGGCCTAGGCGGCTGCATCGACCACCAGTCCCTTCTGCGCCATGGCGTCGATCAGTCCGCGCACGTCGTCGCTGAGATCCGAGCCCCCGTACCGCGCGGCCAGGACGCCGACGATCTCGTCGAGCGAGCGCTCCCCGTCGCACAGCTCCAGCACCTCCGCTCCCGTGGCATTGAGCCGCACGGCGCCCTCGGGCACCAGCAGCAGGTGCTCCTCGCGCACCTCGTCATACCGAAGCCGTGCACCGGTGGCGAGGCGGGGACGAGTCATGCGTCCGGGGTGGGCGGGATCGAGTCCTGAGACTTGCCGCGCTCGATCGCGTCGAGCTGGGCCCACAGCAGCTCGGTCTTGAAGCGCAGCGCCGCGACGGCGGCCTCCTGCTTCTCGCGGGTCCGACAGCGCTCCACGGTGATGTCGAGTGCGTACTGGGCGTCGCGCGGCGCCTGGACGAGCCGGGCCCGGAAGTACTCGAGCCCCGCGGGGTCGATCCACGCGTAGTGGCGCTCCAGCGCCGCGAGCCGCACCCGGATCGCGGCCGGGCCGAACAGCTCGGTCAAAGACGACGCAACCGCCTCGATCCACGGTTTCCGGCGCGCGAAGTTCACGTAGGCGTCGACCGCATAGCGCACCGCCGGGAGGACGTGGCGCTCAGACACCAGCGCCTCTCGCGACACGCCGAGCGCTTCGCCGAGGCGCAGCCACGACTCGATGCCGCCCGTTCCCTCGGTCGTGCCGTCGTGATCGACGATGCGCCCGATCCACTCGCGCCGGACCTCGACCTCGGGACAGTTGGACAGGATCGCGGCGTCCTTCAGAGGGATGCACTTCTGGTAGTAGAAGCGGTTGGTGACCCAGCGCTGCAGCTCCTCGGGGGTCAGCGCGCCTGAGTCCATTCGTTGATGGAACGGGTGCAGGTTGTGGTAGCGCGTCCCCTGCGCGCGCAGTTGCGCGATGAACTCCGCGGGCGGCGATGGCCCAACCTGAAGCGCCGGGCTGGTAAGGCTTTCGGTCAAAGCTCGATCTCCAGGCCATCGTATGCCACCTCGACGCCCGCACGGAGGACCGCCTCGCGTTCAGGAGAGTCCTCGAGCAGGATCGGGTTGGTGTTGTTGATGTGGACGAATGCGACGCGCGGTCGCTCGAGCCGCGCCAGCGCGTCCAGCGTCCCGCCGGGCCCCGAGAGTGGCACGTGCCCCATGTCCCGCGCGCTGCGCGCCGAGATGCCGAGGCGAGCGAGCTCGTCGTCGTGCCAGAAGGTCCCGTCGACGAGCACCAGGTCGCTGGCGGCAAACCGGGCGAGCACGCCGTCGTCCAGTCGGGCGAGGCCGGGGACGTAGGTGACGACCCCGCCACTCGCGCGATCGCGGAAGACGAACCCGCTGGCCTGGACCGCCACGTCTGATCCGCTCAGGTAGCGCGGCGAGTCGCCGCCCACGCCAAACGGCTCGACGGTGAGGCTCGACCCGTCGAGTGGCCGTGCCCGTTCGGGCTCGAGCGTCTGCCACTCCGCGCCGCAATAGTGCTCCAGCATCGGCAACACGGGATACCCGTGTCGCAGCGCGCGCCCGACGGCTTCATCGCCGAACACGCGCACCGGCGTCGTGGACTCGCGTAGGAGCAGCAGCCCCGCCGTGTGGTCGATCTCGGCGTCGGTCAGCAGCACCCCGGCGATCGGTGGCGCGCGCACTCCGTCGTCCCGCCCGGGGGCGAGCGCCTCGAGCTGCTGACGCGCGTCCGGCGAGGCGTTGACGAGGAACCAAGGGCCCTCGTCGCCGCGGATCGCCAGGGAGGATTGCGTGCGGGGCACTGCCCGCACGCCGTCGCGCGCCGCCTCGCACGTCGGGCATTGGCAGTTCCATTGCGGGAAGCCGCCACCGGCGGCTGAGCCGAGAATGCGAACGAGCACGCGACGGAGGAAGCGGGACGCAGCCCCAGGCAGATACCGGAGGCTACGTCGGCTTCATGCGCTACCGGTAATGCAGGTAGGAGGTGACCTCGGAACAGAGATCAACGAACTCAAACTCGGGCTTGACCCATTTCATGGACTCGCCTCCCTAATAGAGTGCCAGTTGGCGATCTGGATCGTAGCGAACGGCTGGCGGGAGTGTGAGTAATCGCGATGACATGCATGTCGAGGTAACCGCGCGCGCCCCAGGCGCGACCGGCGCCGACCTGATCGCGTCCGGCGCGGGAGCCCGGGCCGCGGAACTGGGCGCCCCCTCGCGCGCTCTCGCCGAGGCCGACCCGGTCGCGATCGTGTACACCGATGGTGCCCCGCTCGCCGTTGTCGCCTCCGAGCCCGACGTCGAGGGGCTGCGGACCGCCGCGGCGCGGGCGGTGCGCGCGTGCCGGACCGGCGGCACGGTCGCCTGGGCGCTTGACCCGTCCCTGCCCGTCTCCATCGCCGAACAGGTCAGCGCGCTGACCGAGGGCGCCGTGCTCGGCGGCTACGACGGTCGCCGCTGGAGATCGGCCCCACCCACCCCGCCGCCGCGCAGGGTCGAGCGCTTCGTGATCTGCGGTGCCAACGGTGACGACCTCCAGACCGTGGCCAACCGCGCAGCGCTCGTCGCGCGTTGGTGCAATACCGCCCGCGAACTGGTCGACGCGCCACCGAATGTGATCTCGCCGGCGGGACTGGCAGGGCGCGCGGCGGCGCTTCCGGGGCTCCGCGTCGAGACCATCGATCCCACCGAGGCCGGGCTCGGCGCGCTCGCCGCCGTCGGCGCGAGCAGCCCGGCCCCGCCGCTGCTCGTCGTCCTCCGGCACGAGCCGCCCGGCGGGGCGGCAGCGCCGCGGCTGGGACTCGTCGGCAAGGCCGTCACCTTCGATACCGGCGGCTACTTCCTCAAGCCGCAGCACGACATCGTGCGCCAGAAGGCCGACATGGGGGGCGGTGCGGCCGTGGTGGCGGCCCTGGGCGCGATCGCCGAGCTCGGGCTCCCGCTGTCGGTCACCGGCGTTGTTCCCGCGTGCGAGAACATGCTGAGCGGCACCGCGATCCGGCCGACCGACGTCATCACCACCGCCGCCGGCCTGACCGTCGAGGTGACCAATCCCGACGCCGAAGGTCGCCTGATCCTGGCGGACGCGCTGTGGTACGCGCGGCGCGATGGCGCGACGCACGTCGTCGACCTGGCGACCCTGACGGGCGCGATGCGCGCGGGCATGGGCGATCTCTACGCCGGTGTCTTCTCGCCCGACGACGCGTGGCGTGACGCCGTCGTCCAGGCCGGCAACGCGAGCGGCGATCTCGCCTGGCCGTGGCCGCTGCACCCGCGCTACCGCCCGCTGCTGGACTCGACCGTGGCCGACCTGCGCAACACGGCGGGACGGAGCTTCGGCTTCCCGATCGTCGCGGCGACGTTCCTGGCGCAGTTCGCGGGCGAGGGGCCCTGGGCGCACGTCGACATGCTGGGCCCGGCGCTGCTCGACGAGGATCGCGGCGATGCGTTCGGCCGCGGCGCGACCGGCTATGGCGTCCGCATGCTCGTCGAGCTCGCCACGCGCCTCAGCGCGGCGGATGCGACAGCAGGATGACTCACGCCGCCGACTTACAGGCGGGGTGGGTGGGTCCGATTCCCGAGCGGAGGCGATCAGCGTGAGCGAGGACCCGACCGGGTCCGGCCGCATCGTCGACCCCTCCAAGCTCGATCTCGTCGCCGCGGAGCGAGCCGCGCTGGACCTGCTGCGGGCGATCGGCGCCGACGTCGATTCCCCGGGTCTGCTGGGGACGCCGCGAAGGATCGCCGCGTCGCTCGCCGAGCTGCTCACGCCCGCCGAGTTCGCCGCGACCACGTTTCCCAACGAGGGCTCCTACGACGAGCTGGTCGTCGTGCGCGACATTCCGTTCCACACGCTGTGCATGCACCACCTCCTGCCGTTCCACGGTCAGGCCCACGTCGCCTACCTGCCCGGGGAGAGGATCATCGGGCTCTCCAAGCTCGCGCGGGTGGTGGAGATGTTCGCCCGGGATCTGCAGCTGCAGGAGCGACTGACGGTGCAGGTCGCCGATTGGCTGGATCAGGAGCTCAGGCCGCGGGGGGTCGGGGTCGTGCTGAGCGCCGAGCACACGTGCATGACGATCCGCGGCGTGCGCAAGCCGGGCTCCCGGACGGTGACCTCGGCACTGCGCGGATCGGTGCGCGACGACGCGCGCACTCGCCAGGAGCTGTTCAGCCTTGTCGGCTGAAACACAGGCGCCCCTGCTCGAGACAGTGGTGACGACGACGGGGAGCGACGGCGCGGTCAACTGCGCCGCGATGGGGGTGCGCTGGGGCGAGGAGGAGCTCATCTTCTGGCCGTTTCACGCGACGCGCACGCTCAAGAACCTGCGCTTCCGAGGCGAGGCGGTCGTGCACCTGACCGACGATGTCCTCCTCTTCGTGCAGGCCGCGCTGGGCCACCCTCGCCCGGCGATGCGCGCCGCCAGCATGATCGCCGGCTCGGTGATCGAGGAGACGAGCTGCTGGCGAGAGGTCGTCGTGGCCGAAATACGGCCCAGCGAGGACGGGACGCCCCGCTCGCGGGTGCGGGCCCGCGTGGTGGCCAACGGCACGGGCACACAGCCGCCGCTGGGCCTGTGCCGCGCCCGGCACGCCGCCGTCGAAGCGTCGATCTTCGCCTCACGGCTGAGGTGGCTGGGGGGCGAGCGCGTGTGCGCGGAGCTCGCGCGTCTGCAGGAGCTGGTGGACAAGACGGCCGGACCCCGCGAGCGCGCGGCGATGGACTACGTGCGACGCTACGTAGCGAACCGAACGTGACCGAGATCGTGGTCACCGCGCCCGCGCGGCTGCACTTCGGGATGCTCGATCCGACGGGCCTGGGGGCGCGCCGCTTCGGGGGCTTCGGCGTCGGAGTCGGGTACCCGCGGGTGGTCGTGGGGGTCGATCGGGCGCAGTCCTTCATCGTGTCCGGATCGCAGGCCGAGCGCGCGGCGAGCTTCGCGCACCGGGCACGGTCGGAGTTCAGCCTGCGCGACGAGGTCGAGGTCAACGTGTACGAGGCGATTCCGCCCCACAGCGGGCTCGGGTCAGGTACCAAGCTCGCCCTGGCGATCGCCCGCGGGATCGCCGCGCTGGCCGGTGCCGCTCCGGATCCCGAGCGGTTGGCGGAGGCGAGCGGGCGGGGGGCGCGCTCCAGCGTCGGCTGCTGGACGTTCATTGCTCCCGGGCTCGTGGTCGAGGCCGGCGTCCCCGACGAGAGCTCGCTCAGCCCGCTGGTGGCCCGTCACCCGATGCCGGAGCGGTGGCGCTGCGTGCTGGCGGTGCCCCGCGGTGTCGAGGGGCTCTCCGGGAACGCGGAGGAGCGCTTCTTCGCTGCGCTGCACGAACCGGCGGGCGCCGAGCCCGGTGTGTCCCGCGTGCTGCTGACCGCACTGCTTCCCGGGCTGCTGGCGGGCGACATCGACGAGTTCGGTGCCGCACTGGCCCAGATCCAGCGTGAGATGGGGTCGATGTTCTCCGCCGAGCAGGGTGGTGTCTTTCATTCACGCGCAGCTCCGCTGGTCGACGCGCTGCTGGAGCTCGGCGTTCGCGCGGTCGGCCAGAGCTCGTGGGGCCCGACGGTCTACGGGATCGTCGATGGCCCCGACGTCGCCGCCGACGTGGCCGATCGGCTGCGGGTCGTGGCGGGCGACGGCACCGACGTCAGCGTGGTCGACTTCGATCGCCGGGGGGCCTGGGTGGCGCGCGGCACCTCGGCGGGAGCGCGGGCATGAGGCTGCTGGTCAGCGTCGTCTCCGCGGAGGAGGCGCGCCGCGCCCTCACCGGTGGAGCGGACATCATCGACGTCAAGGATCCGCGCGAAGGAGCGCTCGGCGCCCCCTCGCCGCGCGTCCTCTCCGAGGTGGTGCAGGCGGTGGGCACCGCCGCTCCGGTGAGCGTCGCCCTGGGTGACATGCCCAACCTCCCGCACACCGCGGCGCTGGCCGCACGCGGCGCCGCGCTCGGGGGCGCCGGCTACGTCAAGGTCGGGTTGCGGGGGGTGCGCGAGCTCGGCGAGGCGGTGGCGCTGATGCGCGCCGTGGCGGACGCGGTCGGTTCCGAGACGTCGGTCATCGCCGCCGCCTATGCGGACGCCGACGCGCTGCACCCCCCGGCGCTCGCTCCCGCGGACCTGCCCGCGCTCGTCGAGCGGACGGGCATCGCGGGGGCGCTCGTCGACACGTGCGTCAAGGACGGCCGCGGCCTGTACGGCTGGCTGGCCGAGCCCGAGCTCACCGACCTGATCGCCCGCACGCGGGCGGCGGGAGCGAGCTTCGCCGTCGCCGGGCAGCTGACCCGGCGCGATCTGTGCCGGGTGGCGGCCGACATCGTCGGCGTGCGCTCGGCGGTCTGTCGGGGCGGAGACCGCACGGCCGAGCTCGACGCCGAGCTGGTGGCGGCCGCGGTCGCCGAGCTCCGTGTCGACGACTGAAGCCTTGGGCCTCAATCCCGGCTGATCCGCGTCCCGGCCGGGCAGCCCGGACCGGGCCGCCTGACCCGGACGGCGACTCCGGTGCGGCGCACCGCCTCGGGCAGATAGGAGTCCACCGCCCGCCCACCGCCCGCAGCCTGCAGCGCCTGCAGCTCGGCGGCGCTCAACGCGGGAATCGGCTCCCACCCACCCGGATCGTCGGACGGCCACCGCGCCAGCACCCCCCCGACCGGCTTTAGCAGGACCGCCTCCTCGGCCCCGATGGCGGCGGCCGCCAGCACCGCCAGCGAGTCGCTGGTCACCGCCCAGGACTCCGGCACGTCGGGCCGGCCGCCGAACGCCGCCGCCGCCTGCACCACGGCCAGTGCGCGAGGCGCGACCAGGGCGGCGAGTCGCTCGGCGTTCGGCAGCAATTGCGACAGCAGCACGCCGAGCTGGTCCATCGCGCGCAGCGCCAGCGCGTGCGCGACCTCGTCAGTGAGGCCTACCTGCGCGTCGACCCTGCGCACGGCATCGGCGAACGGCCCGCCCCCGGGGACGACCAGCACCGGCCGGCTCGCGGCCAGCTCGATCGCCTCCGCGCACGCCCGGCGCAGGCCGTCGAGCCCCTCGGCCCGCAGCAGCCCGCCGCCGATCTTGACGACCAGCGGTCGCGGCTCAGGCACGACCCAGCACCGACAGCGCGACCGCGGCGGCCACCTCGCCGCCCCGGCCGCCGAACGGTGCGGCCAAGGCCGTGTCGGAGCGAACCGCAAGGCCGCAGCGCCGCGCGGCCGCGCGGGCGAGGAACGCCCCCACCCCGACGACGATCACCTCGGTCCCGGCGTCCGCACGCTTGGCGACCCGTTCCAGCGCCGAGGCGATCGCCGCCGCCTGCGCCTCGTGGACGGCCGCGGCCACCGCCTCCAGGTCGCCGTCGGCGAGCTGTTCGGGGTCGGCGCAGACGACGCGAGCCAGCCGGGAGCGCACCTCGGGCAGCGAGGTGCCGCGGTCGTCGGGGAAGGTGCAGGTGCACTGCTCCGCCATCAGACTTCCGCGCAACAGGTGCGCGTCGGCGGTGATCGCGAACAGCTCCGCGGACACCGGGCAGGGCGCCCCGCCGATCGGGACGTGGGAGACAACCGCCGCGATGTTGGTCCGCAGCGCGCCGGTGTAGACGAGCTCGCCGTGCAGCAACCGCTCGACGTCGGTGCGGCCCCGAGCGACGACCTCGCCGGCCGCGATCGGGATCACGTCCGTGGTCGTGCCGCCGCAGTCGACCAGGATCGCGTCGGGCCGCGAGCGCGCGACCAGCATCGCCGTCGCCACCCAGTTGGCGGCCGCACACGCCAGCGGCGCGGCCCGCGCTTGAGCGAGGTCGACGAGCTCTCCAGCGGTCGTCATCACGCGCAGCCGGCGTCCGGGCAGCGCCCGCTCGGCGGCCTCTAGCACCGACAGCACGCCCTCGCGTTTGCTGGCGAAGACGTCGACGAGCTCGGCCGTGGTGGTCAGGGCGACCGGAGCGTCGTGGAGCTCCAGCTTCCCGACGACGAAGGCGATCGCATCGGCCAGCCCCTCGGGCTCTCGCCACAGCTCGAACGGCTCGGAGAAGATCCGGGTCGGCCCGTCGCTGTCCACCACCGCAGCCTTGGTGTTGGCGCCGCCGACGTCCAGCCCGATCACCGGGATCGGTAGCTGTCGCGACGCGGTCATCGAACGTCATTGCAGCAGCTTCCGCGCGGCCGGTGGGGCGTGGGTGACTCGGACGCCACTTGGTATCTTGCCGCCCATGGCTCAGCAGCAGCTCGTGAAGTGCCGGCGGTGCTGGAACATGTTCGATCCCACCGAGGGCGACGGCGCCTGCCCGATCTGCCTGGCCCGGGAGGAGGACTTCCTGCCCTCCTCGGAACGACGCCGGCGCAAGGGACCGATGTTCGCCAAGCCGGCCTTCTTCTCCCAGGTGGTGGGGCGTCTGCAGTGGGACCCGACGAGGATCGACCTCGCTCCCGACGCCCGCGCCTGGCCTCAGCTCCCGGACGAGCGCCGCCGCCGTCTGACCACGCTCCTCGCCGGCTTCTGCGTCGCCGAGGAGGCCGTCTCCGAGCACCTCACGCCGTTTGCCCAGGCGACGCCGGACACCCTCGTGGCCTGGGTCTTCTTCCTTCAGCGCCGCGACGAAGAGCGCCACTCGCAGTTCTTCGACCGGATCGCCGCCGAGGTGCTCGGGCTGCCCGGAGCCACCCCGGCCGACCGGCGCGCCGCCGCCCGGGCCCACGTTCCGGCCCCGGTGCTCGAGCTCTTCGAGGAGCGGCTGCCCGCGATGGGCGCCGAGCTGGCAGCGGGCCGGATCGGGTTGGAGGAGGGCATTGCCCTGTACCACATGGTCCTCGAGGGGATCGTGTTCTCCGCCGGGCAACGCGCGCTGCTCGAGGACCTGGAGGACGGTGCCCTGCCCGGGTTGCTCGAGGGCGTGGAGCACGTCGACAAAGACGAGCGCTGGCACATCGGCTTCGGCCTGCGCAATCTGGTCGACGTCCAGCCCTCCCAGGAGCTCCTGCGCGACCTGCTGGCGCGGGCCGGGGAGGCCGCCGAGGCCTGGGGCGACGCCGTCCCCCCCGAAACGCGCGAATACGTCACGCGCCTGTGCGCCCGGCGGCTGCACATCGCCGGGCTCATCGAGGAGCCCGCGGCGGCGTAGCTGGGCGCCGACTGGTCTGCAGCCGATGCGGATCGTTCCGGTTCTCGATCTCAAGGGTGGCGTCGTCGTCCACGCCCGCCGCGGCCAGCGCGCCGAGTACGCGCCGCTGCACAGCCTGCTGGTCGACGGGTGCGAGCCCGTCGCCGTCGCCCGGGCGCTGTGCGCCGTCTGCCGGACGAGCACCCTGTACGTCGCCGACCTCGACGCCCTCGCCGGTGAGCCGGCGGATGTGGCGACGTTATCCGCACTGGCCGTGGTGTCCGACCCATGGGTCGACGCCGGCGCCACTACCCGCGAGCGCGCGGTCGAGCTCGCCCGCGCCGGCGTGGCGCGCAACGTCGTCGGGACGGAGTCGCTGACCGCCGACGCGCCCGACGAGGACGACGACGGCGGCGGCACGACGCCACGGCGGGTGCTCAGCATCGACCTGCGCGAGGGAAGACTGATCTCGCCTCGCCCGGAGCTCGCCGGCCGCGAGGCGGTCGCCGCCGCGGCGCTGGCGAGTGCACTGGGCGTGCGCGAGCTGCTCGTCATCGATCTCGCCCGCGTGGGCAGCGGCTCCGGGCCGCCGCTGCACGCGGTGGAGCAGCTGGCGGAGACCCTCCCCCATGTGGCGATCTACGCGGGCGGCGGGGTCCGCGGCGATGAGGACCTGCGCGCGCTCGAGTCCGCCGGGGCCACGGGCGCGCTCGTCGCCACGGCGCTGCACGAGGGCCGGATCACGCCGTGAACAGCCGCTCGCACATCCCGGCCACCCGCATCGTGATGTTCTCGTCGTAGATCGACTGCAGCGCCTGCCAGCCGGGGATGCCGTTGACCTCGACGACGACGATCTCCCCATCGGGCGCGACGAGCAGGTCGACGCCGGCGACGTCGGTCTCCAGGGCGACGGCTGCGGCGAGGGCGAGGTCGCGCTCGGCCGCGCTCAGGGCGACGGCGCGCGGACGGGCGCCGCGGGCGATGTTGGCCCGCCACGAGTCGCTGACGCGCTCCATCGCGCCGGCGATCTCGTCTGCGACGACGAGCACGCGCAGGTCGCGACGGCCGGCGGGGGCGATCGTGCGCTGCACGTAGTAGACGGTCCGCTCCAGCTCCAGCGCGCGGAACACCCGGTGGGCGACGTCGCGATCCTCGATGCGCACGATCCCGTTGCCCATCGCGCCGAACAGCGGCTTGACGACGACGTCGCCGCCCAGCCGCTCGAACGCCTGCATCGCGCCGTCGTAGCGCTCGCACACGATCGTCGGCGGCGTGGGCACCCCGGCGCCGGCGAGCACCGCGGTCGCCCACGACTTGTCGACGGTGCGCTCGAGCGCGCGCGGCCCGTTGACGCAGCGGACGCCGTGCGCGGCGAGGACGTGGAGCGCGTCGACGCGGAATATCACCTGCTCCAGCGAGCCGCGGGGCAGGCCGCGGATCAGCAGCAGGTCAAGTTCGTCGAGCACGACGCCCTCGGGGCCGAGCACGTGCACGTCGCCGTGCTCGTCGACCTCTGACTGCAGCTGCGTGGCGGGGATCGCGAGCGTCTCGTGGCCGCGCGCGTCCAGCGCGGCGAGCAGCCGGCGCGTGTGCCAGGAGCCGGTCGCGCCGAGGACGCCGACGCGCAGCCGCCCGGTCACGCGGTGAACGAGCGCTCGAGCACCTCCGGCGCGAGGGCGCCGCCGTGATGAGCGCGCCCGGACTCGGTGCTGGTCAGCGTCACCGCGGCGGGGCTGAACAGCATCGGGTCGATGTCGTAGAACTTCCAGTCGGCGGCGGCGAGCAGCTCCCCGAACGGGGTACCGAACGCGTCCGAGGCCGCCGACGGCAGGCGCTGGGCGAGGTCTGCGATCTCCTCGTCGGAGCCCTCCAGCCACAGGTGGACGGTGCCGCCGTACAACATCGCGTCGTTGGTGCGTCCGATCGCGGCCGGGTCGTCGGCGGCTACGGGGGGAATCGGGCAACACCCCCAGCCGTTGCGCACCCGGGACGGGTCGACGCCGAGCTCGTGCAGCTTGTGCAGGGCGGTCTCGACGACGCGGGCCGAGATCTGCACCGACCCGCATACCGACGCGGTCGGCGCGATCAAAAACGTGACCGCGGATGCGTCGAGCCCGCAGCGCGTGGCGACCTTGTCAACGATCTCCGGCGGCGGCTCCTGCCGGGTCTCGAGGCAGAAGACCGCCCGGTTGGCTCGTTCGCGCCAGGCCAACTCCTCGAACAGGTCCTCCGCGCGCGCCAGGGCGCGGCCCGGGCCGCTGGCCATCGCGAAGAAGTCATCGTGCTCGAGCTTCCAGCCCGCGTACTGCGCGGCCAGACAGGCGGCCGCGGGTTCGTCCACCCCGACGCCGACCCCGGGCCACGTCCGCTCACCGACCGTCACCGGTAGGGGATCGATCCTGCCCAACCCGCCCATACAGGCGCCGGCAAAGTCCAGGCCGGCCTGTAGCCCGCCGCGGGCCTCGGCGCCGCAATCGACGAGGCGTGCGCCGGAGTCCAGCGTGCGCGCCGCGATCCCCAGCGCGTCCGCGTCGGCGACCATGGCGTCGACCAGCCTGGCGGCTCGTTCGTTCATGGACAGGCTCACGCTCGTTCTCCTTCGTCGAAGATCAGGAGCTCACCGCGTGCGAGCTCGGTCCGGTCGCCGGACCAGCGCGCCCACTGCCCGGTCAGAAGCGCGTCGTCGACCGGCAGGTACCGTCGCTTCAGCTGTCGGAGCTGCAGCCGCAGCGCCGGCGGCGCATAGCGGACGGCGAACGTATAGCCGGGCAGAGGCCGCATCGGCGCTCCCGAGACGATGCTGCCCCGTTTGTTGCCCATCCCGGCCTCCGCGCCGACCCCGCCCAGCGCGATCACGGTTCCCGCGAGGATGCGCAATCCGGCACCCGCGTCGGCCCGTCCGCCGATCGCCACCAGTCCTCGTCGCATACCGGCACCGGCCTCCTGGCCCGCGTCGCCGGTGATCACGATCTCGCCGCCGCTCATCCCCGCCCGGGTGCCTGGGTAGGCACCGCCGAGCCGATCGCCGGCGTTGCCACGAATCGTGAGGTATCCACCGCGCATCTCCGCGCCCACCCAGGCGCCGGCATCGCCGTCCACGAGGATCTCGCCGCCGGACATCCCGGCGCCGATGTGGTGCCCGCACGATCCGTCGACCACGATCTGTCCGATCGCCATCCCCTGCCCGATCCCGTCGATCGATCGCAGGTCGCCGGCCACGAACAGGTGCTCGTCGCCCGTGCCCGCCACGTCGAACAGCTCGCCGAGGGGCAGCCGAAGACGCCCGCAGCTCAGCGTCATCGCCGAGACCTCGCGTGCGCCGCGCCCGCGCAGGCGCTCCGGGGTCAGCACCGAGGCGTCGACGCGTCCCGGGGGCGGTGTTCGCAGGACGAGGGACAGCGTCATGGCGGATCACGCAGCTCCGTGAGCGGGAAATGAAACTCTCCCAGCCCGCCGCCGAAGTTGGCGGCGGTGACCAGTGCGGCGCCCGCGCCGGCGGCCGCGTGCAGCCCGCGGCGCATCGCCTCGCGCACCTTGTCCTCGGACATGCCGTCGATGACGATCTCGTACATGGCCCCGACGCCGTCGGGCACGAGCGAGTCGTCGATCTGAGCGCGCAACGTGGGAGCAAATTGATGATTGGTGGAGGCCGGCATCGAGGACGACGTGAGCGCGCCGACCTTGCTGCCGCTGCGCACGATCCCGCCGGGGAACGGCAGCGCGACGCCCTCGTCGCGCACCGCGTCGACCGCCGCCTGCGCAGCGCCGAGCGCGCGCGCCTCGTCCGCGCCGCCGATCACGAGGTTGCCGCCTCCGACGCCGGTGCCGACCCCGACCGACTCGACGACGAGGAATTCCCCCTCCATCACCGGGATGCGCCAGAACCGTTCACCGGAGACCACCTTGCTGGCCTGAAACCCGTCGCCGAAGTAGCGCAGGCTGGAACCGAGCGCCACCCGCTTGTCGGCGTTGGGCAGACCGTCGAAGCACGCCGTCGTCGGGCAGGTCATGACGCACTGTCCGACGCGGTCGAGCACGCGCTTGCCGACGCCCTCGCGGTCCATGGCGAACAGCAGCACCGAAATGCCCGGCCGGCCGTCCGGGGTCCGGGTCAGGGGGCACTCGATCGCCGCCTCGCACTTGCAGCCGATCACCGAGGTGGCAAAGCCGGTCGCCGAGCGCGCCGCTTCGAGCGCCCACTCCTGGGTGGCGGCCGTGATGATCAGCCTGGCGTAGCGCATGGGAAACGCCTCGGCGAACGTGTCGGAGACCTCGGTGGCGCCGAGCCGGTAGCTGCTCATCGTGGCGCGGCCTCCACGATCCGCGCCGGCTCGCGCAGCGCCGGGTTGCGCACCGGATAGTGCTCGAAGGCGACCGTGTAGCGATCGCCGAAGAGCGGCTCGAGCACCCGGTCGACCTCGGGATCGAACGCGGCGCCGCTGGACAGCAGCAGCCCGTCGTCGGCCCGGCGCAGCTCGCCCTCCTCGACGGCCACCTCGCCACCCTTGATCACGTACCGGGGGGTGGCGAACATCTCCTCGCGGTCCTCGCGATCGTGGTAGATCGTCACGTCGGCGTCGGCGCCGATGCCGAGGTGGCCCTTGTCACGCAGGCCGAGCCGGCGCGCGGGGGCAGCCCGGGTGATGATCGCGATCTCGTTCAGCGTGTACTCGCGGTCCAGCCCGTCGGGCAGGGCGGTGCGCCGGATCGCCTTCTGATTGGCGCGGCCCATCTGATCCTCCCGGAAGCCGCGGTCCATCAGCAGGCGGATCAGCTTCGGATAGCTGAGGAACGAGCCGCCGTTGGGATGATCGGTGGAGAGCATCACCTGCCAGGGGTCCTTGCCCAGCAAGAACAGCTCCAATCCGATCCCCCACTGCAGGGCATGAACGTAGTTGCTCGCCCGGTAGGCGTAGGGGACGATCCCGCAGCCGGTCTCGACCTCGGTGTCGTGGTTGATCCACTTGCCGCCGTCGAGGTCGCGGAGCACCGCCGACACCTGCGCATCGGCCGTCATCGTCACCGCCGGCCCGAACATGACCTGGCCGACGTCGGCCGTGGCCTCGGGATGGTCGGCCAGGTAGTCGAGCAGCTCGGGCGCCCGCGAGCGCATCACGGAATCGGACCCACCCACCCCGCCCCCGTAGCTGTGGAACTGCAGGTGGGCGAAGTGCGCCTGGCGCCCGGAGAGCGTGCGCATCGTGTCGAGCGTCGTGTCGGCGTTGCCGGCAACGCCGAGGTTGTTGGCGTGAATGTGGACGGGATGCGGCAACCCGAGCTCGTGCACCGCCCCGCCGATCGCCTCCAGCACCTGCCGCGGGGTCACGTCGAAGCCGGCGACGTGGTCGTCGAGCGAGTCGACGCGGCCGTTTGACTGCTTCCAGAGCTCCACGCCGCCGGGGTTGACGAGCTTGACGCCATAGCCGCCGGTCGCCTGAAGCCACCACGCGACGGCGTCGCGCAGCTGCGGCGAGACGGCGCCGCCGGACTCGCGGATGAGCTCGAACAGCACCTGGTTGTTGCCCATCAGGATCAGGAACGCCGTGTCGATCATCGGCGTGTCGCGCAGCTCGGAGAGCACGTGGCGCGCGGCCAGCGGCGGGGCGGCCGCCTCGACGACGGTCGTGTAGCCAAGCAGCGAGTAGCGGTAGCCGGTGGCGAACGTCGAGGGCACAAGGCCGCCGGTGCCCGATCGCAGGATCTCGGTGCGGTCCAGCGGATCGCCCCGGCGCTCGTCGGGCGACAGCTTGCGCGCGGCGTTGACCGCGGGACCCGCGATGTGGGCGTGGATGTCGATGCCGCCGGGCATCACCACCATCCCCCGGGCGTCGATCCGGCGCGCGTCAGGACCGACGTCGGCGACCACCTTGCCGTCCTGGAGGCAGAGGTCGCGGATCTCGCCGTCGACATCGTTGGCGGGGTCGTGGATCTGACCGCCGCTGATCCGCATCGCGCTCACGCTGATCGCCTCCGCTCGGGAATCGGACCCACCCACCCCGCCTGAATGTCGGCTGCGTGAGTCATCCGGCTGGCTTGATCTCCGCGAGCAGTCGGCCCAGCAGCTCGGCCGCCGTCGGCGCTTCGGCGGGGAGTGGCGCCTGCAGCGCCAGCGGGACCCCGTCCAGCCGGTGCATGGTGCCGGCGGCGTGCACGCCGGCGGCCGCGGTGCGGATCGACACCTCGGTATCGGTCCCCACCCACCCCGGCAGGCTGCCCAGGGCGATCTCGGTCACGCCGGCGGGCAGATCCGCCGGGGCGGCCTCGATGCGCAGCGACACGTCGACGCCCTCGCCGGCCGCCAGCGGCCCTGTGGCGGTGACGAGCTCCGGATGACCGCTGGCGAGATCCACCGTCGGGGCATACCCGGTCTGCCAGGCGAGTACGTCTCCCGCCCCCCGGATGCCGGCGGCGCTCGGCAGCTCGAGGGTGACCACATGGCGGTCGTGGGACAGTGCCCGTACGAGTTCCTGGAGCGCGAGCAGGCGCCGCTGGCCGCCCGCGCCGGCGCTCAGCCCGCCGCCGTACACGAACGCGACATGGTGCGCGGCGACCAGGCGCTCGAGCAGGCCCTCCAGCTCAGGCGCGAGGTCGCGGACGAGCAGCGGCAGGTTGCGCTGCAGGACGTGCAGGGCGCTCAGCGCCTCGAGGTCGCGCTCCGCCGGCCATCGCAGCCGCGCCTCGGCGCGCTCGGCGGTGGCGGTGTCGCGGTCATCGACGACGAGGAGCGTGCGCCACGCGCGCGGGCGCGAGGGCGAGTCGCCGCCGAAGCCGAGTCGCGAGAGCAGCCGCGGATGCGTGCCCTGGGGGTCCTCGCGCCAGATGACGACCAGCTGCGAGCGATCGCGGATCTCGCCGAGCGTGGCGGTGGACGCGCCGCGCAGGGCGACCGCCGGGGCGCCCGGCCAGACGCCGCCCACGTCAGCCATCGCGACGAGCGCGCCGAGCCGGTCCGCGAGGGCGACGGCGGCCCGCGCGTCCTCCACGGTCGCCCCGTCGAAGCCGTGCAGCAGCGGCCGGCGCGCCGCGCGCAGGAACTCGGCGGCGCGGGCCAGCGCCGTATCGACGTCGGCCGGCTGACCGCCGACCGTCGCAGCCGGTCCGCGCGCTGACCGGCTGGCACGCGCCGAGAACCACTCGGCACCCAGTCGACAGCGCCGGTCCAGGCGCACGCCGTCGCCCGACCGCTCGAGCGTCACGTCATCACACAGCAGGCCACAGCCCGCGCAGGTGACCGGGGTGGGCGGGCCAGATTCAGCGTCAGCCACCGGCCAGCACCGCCTCGGGGAGTGTGGCCAGCAGGCGCGCCCCACGCGCGGCCAACTCGGGCGCGCCGGCGGTGGCCGAGACCAGCGTGCACACCGGCGCGCCCCGTTTGATCATCTCGCCCTCATGGGGGATGTCGCGCACGAGGGCCGCCGGCCACCAGCCGGGATCCGGGGCGCGTAGGTGGTGCGCGGCGAACAGCACGAGCTTCACCCTTGCACATCTCGTCGGCGCCGTGCCAGGAGCGGGAAGGCCGAGGCCGCGCGCCCCGCGGACGTGCGCCTGAAAGCTGCCGGGCCCGAACAGCTCCAGCCCGGCCGTGGGCCGTGGGTTGACCTCCAGCACCCACGCGTGGCGCCCGTCCCAGATCGCGTCCACTCCGAATGCTCCGCGCACGCCGAAACGCGCCACCACCTCGGCGCAGACCGCACGCAGCTGGCCGTCCAGCTCCGCGAGCTCTGAGCCCGGCAGGCGCGGAGGAGTCAGGTTGCCCGTCCACTGCACGCCCGGCGGGTGATGCAACTGCTCGGTGAGGCCGAGCAGGACGGCCCGCCGGCCGTCGCCGATCGCCACCGCCGAGCAGGACAGGCCGGCGACGCGACGCTGCACGATCTCGGTGGGGAGCAACCGCCCGCCCGCCCACCGGCGCACCCCGCGCCCGCCGCCGCCAAGCCGGGGCTTGCGCAGCCAGATGTCCCGGCTCTCCGCGAGCGTGGGGGCGTCGGTCACTGACCGCGTCTCCGGCGCGCGCGCCCCCGCCGCGCGTGCCGCCGCACCAATCGCCCACGGGTCGCGCACGGCCCCCAGCAGCTCGGGCGGCGTCCCCAGCACCCCGCGGCCGTCGGCCAGCCGCTGCACCAGATCGGGACGGTTCTCCAGACCGCCGCCGTAGACGACCGCGTCAGCGTCGACGACGTCAGAGGCGAGCGCCGCGAGGGCGTCGTTGGTCGGGGCGGTGCCTGCGCGCGCGACCGCTCGCAGGTCGACGTCGCCGAAGCGGTCAAGCGCCGTCACCTCATAGCCGTCGGCGACCGCCATCTGGGCGAGCATGCGGGCGCTGACGGCGACCACCAGCACCCTCACGGCAGGGTCACTCCCGACAGCAGGGCGGCCAGCAGCGTCGCCGCCACCAGGTCGGCGGTTGTCCCGGGATTGAGCCGGTGGTCGGGTCCGCGCAGCGAGGCGTCGAAATCCTCAAGCGAGCGGGTGCCCTCGCCTACCTCCCGCGCCCCCAGGGTGACCGCCGCTGCCGCCGCGGCGCCCGCCTTGCGCTCGATCAGGGTGTCCGGGTGGGAGGCGAGCAGGCCGAGGTGCAACGAGACGATCGCATCGAGCGTTCCGGCGCCGTCACGCAGCGCATCGGCGAGCAGCCCCAGGCCGGTATCGAAGACGATCGCGTACCCGGTCGCATACTCGGAGGCGATGCTGTCGCGATGCGCGGCCGCCGCCATCGCCTCCCGCAGCGAGACGCGCGCCGGCGCCCTGACGTCGTGCTCGGGCGCCTCGCCCAGTCCGCCGGGCTGGGCTTGGGCGATCGCTGCGAAGGCGGCGGCGGCATCGTCGACATCGAGCTGCGCGAGGGTCCGCTCGGTGGCTACCCGCAGCCCTTCGTCGGCGCGCCGGGTGGCCGCGGCGCGCACCAGCGGCGCGAACAGAAAAACGATCCCCAGGTTCGTGTTGGAGCTGGCGACGCGCGCCGTCGCCTGCACTCCGTCGGCGATCAGCTCGCCGACGCCGCGCCCCCGGGCCCGAGGCCGCGCGAACATGGGCCCGAGCGCCAGCGCTGAGCGGACCATGTCGGCGTAGGTCATGTCGGCGAAGTCGTGAGCCGGCGTGACATTGCCGGGCTTGGCAGCCGATACCTCCAGCAGGCAGGCGAGCTGGACGTGATGCTCGAGAAGGTCCCGGCTGGGTCCAGAGTGAGCTAGGGTTGCACTCACCCACGTCACGATACGGGAGAGAGAAAGTATGGCCATTACCCTGGCAACCGGCGAGGCGCTGACTGGCGACGGAAACGAGCTCGCGCACATTGATCTCTTGATTGGATCCAAGAGCGGACCCGTCGGCGCGGCCTTCGCCAGCGCCTTCACGACGGAGTCCACCGGCCACACAAACCTGTTGGCGGTCGTCACGCCCAACCTGGCGGCCAAGCCGGACACCGTGATCACCAATAAGGTGGACATCAAGGGCGAGAAGCAGGCCACGCAGCTGTTCGGCCCCGCGCAGGCCGCGGTCGCTCGCGCGGTCGTGGACTCGGTCGCCGAGGGCGTCATCCCCAAGGATCAGGTCGACGATCTGTGCCTGATCGTGGGCGTGTTCATCCATTGGGAGGCCGCCGACGACAAGAAGATCTACGACTACAACTACGAGGCCGTGAAGCTGGCGCTCGCGCGGGCGCTCGAGGGCTACCCGAGCGTCGACAAGGTGCTCGCCGACACGCCCGCCGCGCGCCACCCGTTCGCCGGCGGCGCCGAGGGTTAGCCACCGCCGGTCGGGCAGGCGGGGTCCGTTTCGTTGACCGCGCGGGCCGGAGAGCCGCCGCTCACCGGCCTGCGCACCGTCGTCACCGGAGCGAGCTCCGGGATCGGGAGGGCGATCGCCGTCGCCTTCGCCGGCGCGGGCGCGCGCGTCGGCATCGGCTTCTGGAGTTCGTCCGAGGCCGCGCGCGCGCTGGCCGGCGAGCTCGGCCCCGGCCATCCCCTGCTGCGGGCAGACCTCGGCACACTGGAGGGCTGCACCTCGATCGTCGAGGAGGCCTTCGGCGCGCTGGGCGGCGTCGACGTTTGGGTCAACAACGCCGGCGCCGACGTGCTCACCGGCGAGGCCGGCCGGTGGCCGGCTGAGCGCAAGCTCCAGGCGCTCCTGGAGCTGGACCTGAAGAGCACGATCCGCTGCTCGCGACTCGTGGCCGCCCGCATGCGCCCCAGCGGCAGCATCCTCAACATGGGCTGGGACCGGGCCACCATCGACGGGATGGCGGGCGATGACCCCGAGCTGTTCGCCGCCGTCAAGGGCGGTGTGCTCGGCTTCTCCAAGTCGTTCGCGCGCTCGGTCGCCCCCGGCGTTCGCGTCAACGTGCTCTGCCCGGGCTGGATCGAAACGGCCTACGGGGCGGGCGCGGATCCCGATTTCCACGCCGAGATCGCAGCGCAGACGCCGCTTCACCGCTGGGGCCAGCCGCAGGACGTGGCAGGCGCCGCGGTATGGCTGGCCTCGCCGGCCGCTGGGTTCGTCACCGGCCAGGCGATCAACGTCAACGGCGGCGCAGTTGGCTGACACGCTGTTTGTCACCGGCCGCCTGGCGGAGCCGGCGCTGCGCGCCGTCCTATCGGAGCTGGGCGTCGATCATCAGATCGCCGTGATGAACATCAGCGTCGCCGCACTCATGACGACGCGCTGGATCGCCAAGCGGCTGACGGCCCCCGAGGGGGTCGACGGCATCGTCATTCCCGGGCTGTGCGAGGGCGATGTCGACACCCTGCAAGAGGCCACCGGCCTACCGGTGCGCAAGGGGCCGGCCGACGTCCGGGCGCTGCCGGAATGGTACGGACGCGAGGCGATCCGGGCGGAGCTCGGCCCGCGCGACGTGCGCGTGTTCGCCGAGATCAACCAGGTGCCGTCGCTGTCCCGCGAACAGGTGATCGACCGGGCGCTGGCCTACCGGGCGGCTGGGGCCGACGTGATCGACCTCGGCCTGTCGCTGGACCGCTCGTGGCTGACCGAGGGCCCGCCGACGATCGCGGCATTGCGCGAGCACGGGCTGTCGCTCAGCATCGACACGCTTGACCCCGAGCACATCCGCATGGCGGACGCCGCCGGCGTGGACTACGTGCTCAGCCTCACGTCGGAGACGATCGACCTGGCCGAGGGCCTGCGCGCGACGCCGGTGCTGATCACCGAGGATCCCGACGATCTCGACGGTCTCGACCGGATGGCCGCGCACATGGAGCGGTTGGACCGCCCTTATCTGCTCGACTCGATCCTGGCGCCGATCAACTTCGGCTTCGCCGCATCGCTGGCGCGATACGTCGAGGTCCGCCGGCGCCATCCCGAGTCCGATCTGCTGATGGGGATCGGCAACCTCACGGAGCTCACGGAGGCCGACTCGACGGGGGTGACCGCCCTGCTGATCGGCTTCTGCCAGGAGATCGGCATCGGTGCGGTGCTGACCACCGAGGTGATCGGCTGGGCCCGCGGTGCGGTGCGCGAGACCGTGCTGGCCGCGCAGATCATGCACCTCGCCCAGCGCCAGGCGCGGCCGCCCAAGCACATCGACTCCGGCCTGGTCACCAGCCGGGACGAGTCGATGCGAGCCCCCTCGGAGGACGAGCTGCGCGCGATGCAGGCCCAGGTCTCAGATCCCAACTACCGCCTGTTCGCCGACGGCGACTGGCTGTACGCGTTCAATGGCGATCGCTTCGTGCGCGAGACGAACATGTACCGCGTGTTCGAGCAGCTCGACGTCACCGACGCCGCGCATGCCTTCTACCTCGGCAAGGAGCTCATGAAGGCGACGATTGCCCGCGGGCTGTACAAGAGCTATCGCCAAGAAGGGCCCCTGGACTGGGGGCTGCTGAGCTTTCCCGAACCGCGACGAGAGGACCCTCGATGAAGAACATCCTGATCCAGCTCGACACTGATGATCACCCCAGCCCGTTCGACGCGATCGCCGCCTACGACGCCGGCGTGGACATCGTGCTGCGATTCGGCCAGGTCACCGCCGAGAACCTGGACGACATCGTCCAGGGCGGGCTCTTCCCACGCGGGCCCGACGGGCTGGCCAACACCGCCTTCTGGGTGGGCGGGTCCAACGTGCGCGACGGCGAGGCGGTGTTCGCGGCGGCGCGCAAGCTGTTCTTCGAACCCTTCCAGCCGTCGATCATGCTCGACTCGGACGGCTCCAACACGACCGCAGCGGCGGCGGTGGCGCTCGTCCGCGGCGCGGTGGAGCTGAAGGGCGGCCGCGCGGCGGTGATCGGCGTCGGGCCCGTCGGCCTGCGTACCGCCGAGCTGCTGCGGCGCGAGGGCGCCGAGGTGACGATGTTCACCTTCCCGCCCGACGTGATGGAGGGCGGCTATCACCGCGCGTCGGGCATCCCGGTCGCCAAGGAGGCGGGCTTCGAGGTCGTCGAGCCCGCCTCCAGCGACGAGCTCGACGCCGCGCTGGCCGGCCACGTGGCCGGGTTCGCCGCCGGCCCGGCGGGCACGCAGATCCTGCGACGCAGCGGCTGGGCGCGGATCGAGGGTCTGCGGATGATCGTCGACTACTCGGCCGCCGAGCCGGTGGGAGTGGAGGGCGTGGCCCGCGACGACGACTTGACGGAGGAGGGCGACGGCGTCCTCAAGCTCGGGGCACTGGCGGTGGGCGGCCCGAAGATGAAGCTGCAGAAGCGTTGCGTGCAGCGAATGTTCGAGACCAAGGGCACGGTGCTTGACCTGCAGAGCGTCTACGACGTCGCCCTGGAGGAATCGTGAGCTGCGCGGGAGCTACTTGGAGAAGACGAACTTGCCCATCGGGCCGTCCAGCGGACCGTCGGGCTCGGGGCGCCAGAGGACGGTGTCCTCGATCTTGCGCGCCAGCGTGAAGTCCTTGTCGGTGATCCCGCCCGCCGAGTGCGTGGCCAGCTTCACCCAGAGCTTGCCCCAGGTGACGTTCAGATCGGCGTGATGGCCGGCGGCCTCGCACAGATAGCCCACCTGGTTGACGGCCATCAGGGTCGTGGGCCAGCCGTCGGTGTTGTACTTGCGCCGGATCCAGTTGCCCTCGTGATACCAGCTGTCCAGGCCGAGCTCGGACAGCTTGGCGGGGATCTCTTCGTCGGTATAGGTTCGCTCGTCGCTCATCGGCCAATCATATGCCCCGGGTAGCGGGCGTCGACCCGGGAACCGTCTCCTTCGACCTGTGCGTGCTGCAGGACTCAGAGCCGGTCGTCGAGCAGGTGTTCGAGACCGGTTCGCTGAGCGAGGACAGCGCGCCGCTGCTTGAGGCGCTCGCCCGCCACGGGCCATATGAGCTCGTCTATGGGCCCAGCGGCTACGGCCTGCCGCTGGTGGCTGCCGCCGACGTGGGAGAGCTCGAGCTCGCGCAGATGGTGCTCGTGCGGCCCGACGAGGCCCACGTCGACACCGGGGTCGGCGGGATGCGCTCTTTGCTGCGGGCACTGGCGCGCAGCGGCCTGCCGGTCGTCTTCGGTCCCGGCGTCATCCACCTGCCGTCGGTTCCGCCGCACCGCAAGTACAACCGGATCGATCTCGGCACCGCGGACAAGGTGTGCGCGGCGGCCTACGCGATCGCCGACCAGTCAGCCCGGCGGGCGATCCCGCTGCGCGAGACGGCGATGGTGCTGCTCGAGCTGGGCGGCGCGTTCACGGCGGCGCTGGCGGTCGCGGGCGGCCAGATCGTCGACGGCATGGGCGGGTCCTCGGGACCGCTGGGGGTGCGCGCCGCCGGGGCGCTGGACGGCGAGCTGGCCTATCTGCTGGGCCCGGAGCTGCGCAAGGGCACGCTGTTCACCGGGGGCGCGCTCGATCCCCGCGGCGCCGGCGCCGGCGCAGACGTCGCGGCGTTGTGGGGCTCGCCGGCGCACGCCGAGGGATGGTCCGCGCTGCTCGAGGCCGCCGCCAAGGCCGTCAGGGCGCTGACCGTCAGCGTTCGGACTCCGGACGAGATCGTCGTCTCGGGTCGCCTCGCCCGTCTGCCCGGGCTCGTCGCCACGCTGGCCGCGTCGCTGGCCGACATCGCCCCGGTCATCGCCCTCGTTCCCGGTGCCGCCAGTGCGGCGGCGCACGGCGGCGCGCTCCTCGCAGATGCGCTGGTAAGCGGGGGAAACGCGCCCCTGGCCGACGTCCTCCGGCTCCGTGAATGCCGGGGCAGCGCGCTCGATCATCTGCGGGTGGCGGGCGCCGAGACGATCTCGCTGGGGTAGACCCGACGCCCCGCTTTTGGGTGACACCCCGCGGGCGTGTGTCACATTACCCACACGAGGTTGTGGCTCCCGCCGCCGAATGTTAGGGTGCCCGTACAGCCATTTGTTTCCGTAGATCGAAGGAGAGCGATGTGAGCGGAACCGCCGAGAAGGTAACTCGTATTGCCGACGAGCCGGGTCTGGCCAAGCAGAATGGGACGACGATTGGTCGCGTCCTGGGCAGCGGCAACGTCGGGCACGCCGGGGAGGAATCCGACGGTCGCATGCACGCCACGATCCGGATCAACGAGGACGAACTCATCTTCGACCCCTCGATTCTCATCCTGCCCCATGGGGGCACCGTCGACCTCGACCTCTACAACGACGACAAGAACACGCACTGCGCGGTCTTCCCGAGCAACGGCCATATGCAGTTCATCTGGATGGTCAACTCATCGCACGGCACGGCGACCCTCGAGCTCGACGGCCCGGGTCAATACTGGTACGGCTCCACGACGGGCAACGACGAGGGCCGGGGGCTGACCGGGTCGATCGTCGTCGGCGGGGACGCGCCGCCCGAAGCCAAGCTCGACCGCCCCGCCCAGCCGCAACCGTAGAGAGGAGCTCTTGAATGGCAACGTATGTAGAAGCAGGTCATGCCGGGGACTACACGGACCTCAGCGATGTGGTCGGCAAGGCCCCGGCGGTTACCAAGAACCTTAACTACGAGCGCATCCTCAAGGCCCGCGAGGCCGAGCCGCACAACTGGATCACGTACTACGGCGGCTACGACGGGCAGCGCTACAGCCTGCTCGACCAGATCAACGCCTCAAACGTCAAGAGCCTGACGCCGGCGTGGGTCTTCCAGGCCGGAACGGTGGGCATGCAATCGGGCGCGGGGACGTATTCGATGGAGGCCGCCCCGATCGTCGTCGACGGCGTCATGTATCTGACGGGGTATGACGGCTGGGTCTGGGCGCTGGACGCCGCGAACGGCCAGGAGCTGTGGCGCTACAAGCACGCGTCGCCGTACGACATCTCGCTGTGCTGCGGCAACGTGAACCGCGGATGCGCGGTGGCCGAGGGCAAGGTGTTCGTCACCACGCTCAACGCCCACGTGCTCGCGCTTGACGCCGAGACCGGCAAAATCGTCTGGGACAAGACCTACGGCGATGTGCGGGCCGGGGAGAGCGCCACGGTCGCCCCGCTGATCGTCAAGGACATGGTGATCGTCGGAAGCTCCGGCGGGGAGTTCGGAGTGCGCGGCCATGCCGACGCCTTCAAGCTCGAGAACGGCGAGCACGTGTGGCGCTGCTACATGGTGCCCAAGCCCGGCGAGCCGGGGTCAGAGACCTGGCCCTCCGAGGGCGAGGCCTGGCAGCGAGGCGGTGGTAACTGTTGGATCACGCCCACCTTCGACGCGGACCTCAACCGCCTGTACTTCAACACCGGCAACCCGTGCCCCGACTTCGACGGGGCCGTGCGCGAGGGCGACAACCTGTTCACCGATAGCGTCGTCGCGGTCAACCCCGACAACGGCGAGATCCTGGACCACTACCAGTACACGCCGCATGATGTGTGGGACTACGACTCGACGATGGAGAACATCCTGTTCGACCTCGACGGGCAGAAGCTGTCGGCGCACTTCGACAAGAACGGGTACCTGTTCATCCTCGATCGCACCGACTGCTCGCTGGTCCGGGTCGTGCCCTTCGTCGATCGCATCACCTGGGGCGAGATCGACGCCAACGGCAAGGTGACGGCCAAGGTGTATCCCGACAAGGAGGGGGACCCGGTCCACTTCTGGCCGGGGCCGGCCGGCGCCAAAGAGTGGACGCACGCGGCCTACAGCCCCAAGACAGAGCTGCTCTATGCCCCGGTGCAGGACATCGGTGCGACGGCTACCCGGCGCCGACGGGAGTTCAAGGAGAGCATCCCGTACTGGGGCGCGGGCGTCGCCGTCGACGGCGAGGACGTCGCCGGGTCGATCAGCGCGTTTGACCCGAGGACCGGCAAGGAGACGTGGCGCTGGCGTCATGACTACCCGATGTGCGCGTCGGTGCTGGCCACGGCCGGCGACCTCGTGTTCGCCGGCGAGCCCTCCGGCAAGTTCAATGCGCTGAACGCGAGCACCGGCGAGCAGCTGTGGCAGTTCCAGTGCGGAAGCGGTCACCACTCCAGCCCGTCGACATACAGCGTCGATGGCCGGCAGTTCGTCGTGGTGCCCACCGGCTGGGGCGGTTGGGTCGAGGGCTTCCTGCCCGCGATGCTCAGCGCCCGTGCGGGAAGCGCCGTGTTCGCGTTCGCGCTGCCGGAGTAGCCCGAGAACGAGCGGTCGACGATCTGCCACGCCCCGAGGGGCGTGGCAGATCGTGGCAATTTCGCTCGGCGACGGCCAGCGCCGAGCCGCCGGAGGATCAAAGGTGCGGCGACAGCTCAGTGCTCACCTCCGCGGCGAAGCGCTCACCAACAACCACGTGATCGACTCCGCCGTCAAGAGACAGGGCCGGCCGCCCACGGGGGGCCGCCCCCTCCAGGTCCCTTCGCTCCGCTCCCGACGTCGCGGTTCGGCGGCCCTGGCTGGTGTCGATCGCGCTGAGGCAGTCCAGCAGCGTCGCCCGGGCGCCGCCGGCGAGACCACCGGAGCCCCATGATCGGCAGTCTCCTCCTCCTTGGGTTCACCCTCAGCTTGGACAACTTCCGGACGGCGGTTGTGCTGGGCGCCATGCGGCTCAGCTGGGGTCGTGCCGTGCGGGTCGCCCTGGTGTTCGGGTTCTGGGATGCCGTGGCGCCAGCGGTGGGCCTGGTGGTCGGGCATTACGTGGGCCAGAGAATCGGCTCCACAGCCGACTATGTCGGGTCGGGAGCGCTGGCAGCGTACGGTCTGTACCTCGTCATTCAGGCGTGGCGGACCGCCGAGCCGGAGGAGTCAGACGAGCGATGGGCCCTGTTTGGCCTTCCTCTGCCGTTGAGCGTCGACAACGTCGTCGCCGGAACGAGCCTGGGCCTGCTCGGGTTCTCCCCCTGGCTCGCCCCCCCGCTGTTCGGTGTCATGACCGCCCTGATGTCGATCGTCGGGTTGCAAGTCGGGCGAGTGGTCGCCAGCTTCATCGACATCCGCGCTGATCTCCTGACCGGCGTGGGGCTCATCGTCATGGCCCTGCTCGTGGGGTCGGGGGTGGTCAGCTAGCACCCATCCCTGTCCGGTCAGTTGCCGGGGCCGCCGGCTACCCGACGAGCGCGCCGACGAGAAGCCCGACCGCCAGCAGCGCCAGGGCGATGCCGGCCAGGCGCTCGGCACCCTCGCGCGCCCGCTCGCCGATCCGCTCCCCGAGGCGCGTGCCGAGCCAGGAGATCACGAACGCCTGAACGGCGGTCACTGCGATCACCGGCAGGACCGGAAGCCTGAGAAGCCCGAGCGTGAACCCGATCGCCAGCTCGTCCAGGCTGGCCGAGACGAAGAGCACGACAGTGGCGACCGCGCCGTGGTCCAGCAGCGAGTCCAGCGAGTGCTCGCCCTCGCTCTCGCGCAGCATGTGGACCGCAAGCGCCAACACGACGGCGACCGCCACGTAGTCGGCGGCGTTCCCGATCGCCCCGAGCGGACGGCCGATCGCCAGGCCGACGAGCGGCATCCCGGCTTCGGAGGCAGCGAACAGCACCCACGTGGGTATCCGCCGCCGGGTGCGGCGACCGCCGACAGCGAGCGCCGCGGACACGGCGAACGTCTCCAGAGCCAGAGGCAGGACCAGCGCGATGATCTTGACCAGCACTGCCTCTCAGTGTGGCGCGCGAGTCACCTCGTGGCGCGAAAATCCGCGCAATTCACCGTGTCTTCTATTTAGCAGCGACCGACACACCGGCACGCACAGTGTTCGCCTGGCGTACGCTGGTTGTACAATCTCGATGAGGCTGAGTCCGTCCTACGGAGTTCGTACACGGTGACCGCGCGTCTACACGGTGGCCCGCGCGACGGCGAAACGATCGAGATGCCATGGGCCGGACTCGAGATGAGTTTGCCGCGATGGACGAACCACTTCATCGAGGGCGTACTCGAGGGTCGGGGCGCGACCATCTGCGAACCCTCGGCCGCGCCGTCAGCCTTTCCGACTCACGCGCGAACGATGTGTTGCGGACCGTCGAGCTGGAGAACGCCGGGAGCGACGGGTCAAGGGGTACTCGCTCGGGAGAGACCGTGGACCAGGTGCTGATCATCAACCACGGTCGCCTTGTCGTCGAATCCTGCTTCTCACGGGCCTGTTCACCCACGCGGACGATCTCACCTCCAAGAAGGACCGGCTCGGCCTGTTCGCCCCGGGCGGGGTCGCACTGATCTTCTCGAGCCTGGCTGGGGTGCTGCTGATCACGAGCGAGTACCGCTACGGAACCGTCCACCCGACCGAGGATCTCGACCCGAGTGACGACGCCCTCGACGATCGTCTCGCGGCGCGCGCGGTGGTGCTGGTCTGCGAGCTCGACCCCAACGAGCGACCCCGCGGTGGTGATCGCGGGATCGCTGCGTCCGCGTCGGCGGGCAGGACGTCGGTCGACTCGGCGGTGCCGAGTTCCAGAGCGACCGGCGCGCCGGTGTCGAGGATCAGTCGCTCCACGGATCGGTCGCCGGGGCGGGCCCCACGAATCGGCGCAGATCCTGAAGGTCGTTCTCCCATTCGGGATCGGGGGGATGTGCGCTGAGGAACTCACGTAGCTCGCCCAGCGTCGTTCGATGAGCTGGAGCGATAGTGGCGATCGCACGTCCCCTCCGGACGACGGTGAACGTCTCGCCACGGTGTTCGACAACATCGAGCATGTCGGCGAACCGCTTCGCCGCGTCGGTTGCGGAGATCTCGCTCATAATGGACTATCAGACATAGCTGGCATGTCGTCAACGAGGTGCGGCCTCGGGTCTTGGTCGCGGCGTCACGCTCGCCGCCGAAGTTGTCCGGGGCGAGCTTGAGGCGATCGGATAAGCGGCGATTTCCCAAAACTAGGTGTGCTGCGCGTTGAGGGCACGGAATGTCCTATCGAACGACGCCTGGGTCGGACGCGATCGACGTGACAACGTGCTCGACGTGCTTCTCGCGCCTCGGTCTGCTCGTCGCTCATGAGCAAGTCTGACGGGAAGGGACGCTCAAGGTCCTGGGCGTTAGCGGTGACCGCTGGCGCCGTGCTGGCGGTTGCGCTCGTCGCGACCCTGATCGCCACCTCGGGTCGGTCTCCGCGACGTTCCCGGCCTGCCGCGCCGACTATCGTGCCCGCGCCGAGTACGGCGCCGAATTCGACTACCGCGCCCGCGCCTCTTGGCCCTCCCGCGCGACCAGCACCGGCAGGCGAGCAGTTTGGCGTGAACGTCAATCGACTCTTTGACGATCAGTTCAGCGGCCACGGATACACGCCGCAGCAGATTGACTCGGAGCTTCAGGCGCTTCGCGAAACCGGAGCGACTATCGCACGCAGCGATGCGTTGTGGGAGGCGGCTGAGCCCATTGCGCCGGTCAACGAGGTGCACCGTTACGACTGGAGCTTCGGTGATTCGATCGTGGGCTCGCTCGCCACGCACAGGCTTCGGTTACTTCCGGTCATCGACTACTCGGCTCCTTGGGCGCAGTCAGTGCCGGGCCAGGACCACTCGCCGCCGCATTCGGCCAACGATTACGCAGCATACGCCGGCGCGTTCGCGGCGCGCTACGGCGACAGCGGCGTGTTCTGGCGCTCGCACCCGAACGTGACTGCCGAGCCGATCAACACCTACGAGATCTGGAATGAGCCTGACATCCCTCCCTTCTGGTTCCCGGCGCCCGACGCAAGTCAGTACGTCGAGCTCTACCTGCGCGCTCGCGACGCGATCACTGCCGTGGATCCCAGCGCGCGAGTGATCGTGGGCGGGCTCACGAACGCCCCCAAGTTCCTGCCCGCCATGCTTGGCGCCCGGCCCGATCTCGCCGGACACGTCGACGGCGTGGCAATCCATCCGTACGGTGACACTCCACGCGCGGTCCTGGGCGGCGTGCGCGCAGCTCGCCGAGCTATGACGGCGCTGGGAATGGCAACCGTGCCGCTGTACGTAACCGAGTTCGGATGGACCACAATGCCGGTCGGTGCAATGCACTGGCTTCCCGAGGGTCTGCGTCCTCGGTACATATCGCAAACGCTCTCACGCCTCGGTCACACCGACTGCGACCTCGCCGCTGCCGTCCTCTACACGTGGGTGACGCCTCAGGCCGATCGCGCCAACCAGGAGGACTGGTTCGGCATCCACCCGCCAACCGGCGCGAGCAGCCCCGACACGCAGGCATTCGCTGCAGGCCTGCGGGACGCCGCGAGCACCGGACGGCCGCTCACGCTATGCACCGGGCATTAGAAATCGCCGAGCGCGCCGCCGAAATCCGCTCCCAGCACGATCGCCTCCGCCTCCCCGACGCCATAGTCCTGGCGACCGCCGGGGAGCTTCGGGCGGATCTGCTCACCTACGACGACAGCTTGAGCAAGGTCGCCAAGCAGACCTGAGGCGTACCTGGCCGTCGCACTCAGCTCCGATGGATGCCGGGGAGAATGAGCCGATCAACTCGCTGCCGCGGCGCCCCTCAGCTCGACCAAGCAGCCTGCGTGCGCGGGGTCGTGAGGCACAAATCCTTCGAGCGTGGTCCCTGGCGCAAGCACGTCGAGCAGCCCACGCGTGATCCCCTTGTGCAGCGTACAGATCGCCGGTTGGTTCTCGCGGACGACGTCGCGATAGGGGCAGTTGCTCAGACAGATCGTCAGCCGGTCATCTTGGCGCGCTTTCACGTACGGAGCAAAGCCCAATGCCGCCAGCGCCCGTTCCACGGCCTCTAAGCCCGGCGCAGCTTCGCTCGGAGCGAGGTCGCGGCCAATCTTGCGACCTGTGCGTTCAAGATCCTTGAGACTGATCGATCGCTCGTTGATCGCCCGCGCCAGCCATCGGCCCAGATCCCGGTACGCGCGAGGCGCCTGCCCTCCGGGTCGAGCGTCCGGAGCGACCATCCACGCATCCGCGGGACGCCCACGAGGGCCCTGTATGCGAGCGCGAGCAACCAGGCGCGCATCTTCGAGACGCTCGAGATGGAGCCGCACGCCATTGGGATGCATATCCAGCCGAGCCGCGAGCTCCGTCGTCTTCGCCGCACGCTTTAGCTCGGCCAGCAGCCCGAACAGCCGCGCCCGGGATGGTTGCGCAAGCGCATCGTCCCCGCTGATCTTCGGATCGGCATCGAGCATCGGCGGAGTTTCGCACAGCGACCGTGGGAAGACGCACGTCCGTGGGAGTACGTGGACTTCTTTTGCACAATGCATTGGATAAATTGCTGACAGTTCAATAGGGTGCGGGCGGAACTATGGCCATCGCAGTGCGCAGCGCTCAAACCACGCGGTTGGGACCGCTGGCGGCGGGCAGCGGAGTGTTTCGATCCAGTCGTTCGGCGATCGAGGAGCACCGCGTCAGCTGGGGGGCCTGTGCGGGCGGACGCTTCGACGAGACAAGCTCGGAGGAGCTGCGCGCCCACAGCTCACGTTTCGCTATGGCGGCGCTCACACTCGGGGACCGCGGGGGCCGGGCACGGCGCCTGAACCTTGCCGCACAGCACTCAGGAGGGTTCTCAGTGTGATCGGACAGGAAAGTCCATGAGACGTCGAGCACCGCCCGCCAAGACTCGGGCACCAAGACTCGCGCACCACAGACGCTACCCCGCGAGTGAATTCCCTGGCGGGGTGCGTGCTGAGGACAGCGGGACTGGAGGATGGTTCGACCTGGGCGAGTGGGTCTTCGCTCAGCAGATCGTGGCGCATGTGGATCTAGGTGTCGGTTCGCTGGCAAAGCCAGAAAGACAGACAAAGAGGAGAGGTAAAGCAGATGGCCATCGATTTCACGCTCACGAAGGAGCAGCAGGAGATCCAGGCCTTGGCCCGCGACTTCGCTCAGAACGTTCTCGGTCCGATCACTCGACAGATTGATGAGGAGCCCGATCCGCTGGCCGGCTGGCAACTGGCCAAGCCCGCCTACGCGGAGGCGTGTAAGCGAGGTATCGCGTTCTCGATGCTGCCCAGGGCCTACGGCGGCGGTGGCATGTCCAACGTCGACTTCGTGATCGCTGCGGAGGAAATCCAGGCCGTCGATCCTGGGTTCGGCACGGCCGTGCTGGTCAACGGTCTGGGCCTGATGCCCGTCTGGTATTACGGCACCGAGGAGCAAAAGCAGCGCTTCATCGGTAAGGCCACGTCGGATACGAGTAACGAGTTCATCGTCGGCTACGCCGCCAGTGAGCCGGCGGGATCGCCCGGCGGAACAGCGAACTTTGACGCGCCTGCGGTGGATGGAGCTGGCATGAACGTCACGGCGACGCTCGACGGGGACGAGTACGTGATCACCGGTCGCAAGTACTGGCCGTGCAACGTCGGAGGCTGGGACAATCAGGGAGCAAACCTGAACCTGGTGGTAGTCCGCACCGACCCGTCGGCCGGCGGGACCTCGGGACTGTCCGCGATCGTCATCGAACGTGGCACCGCGGGGATCAGCTACAAGTCGATCAGCACACTCGGCCAGCGAACCGCGCCCAACTGCGAGATCATCTTCGACAACGCGCGTGTGCCGGCGGCCAACATGATCGAGGGCACCAAGGGAAACGGAGATCTGCTGATCAACCGGAACTTCGCTTGGTCCGGGCCGGTGGCCGGGATCGGGGCCGTGGCGATCGCCAGAGCGGCATACGAGGATGCGCTGCAGTGGTCGAAGACATACACCGCGGGGGGCCCCAAGCCGATCATCCACTACCAATATCCGGGGTACGTGCTCGGCGACGTCGCTGCGAAGATCGAAGCCGCGCGCTACTTCTGCTGGAAGACCGCTCACTATCTTGACCAACACGACTACCACGGCGAGATGATCGGTGCGATGTGCAAGGTGCACTGCACGGAGATGTTGTTCGACGCTGTCTATAAGTGCATGCAGGTTGTCGGGGTAAACGCAGTCGACAAACAGCACCAGTTCCACCGCTATCTGCGGGAGGCCGCCGTCCTTCCGTTGTACGACGCCGGCAACTTCGGTATGCAGCGGCGCCGTGTGCACGGCGTCATGGCGGATCCATCGTTCAACCCTCGCGCGGTAATGGACGACGAGGCGATCGAGTTCACGAAGGCCATGGAGGGCATCGGAACCATCCCAGGCCCAACCGCGGACTAGCACCTCCCGGCCCGCTCTCAGTTCACACGACGGTCCGAAGGCGGCCGTCGTTTCGGACTCTCGGACCCATCAGCTCGCGTCCGGCCGACCGCCGAGACCCGCCCAGGCGGTTCGGTCGGACGCGCGGCTCGACCTGCTCCCCAGCTCAGGGTGGCAACCACGAAAGATTCCGGATGTCATAGATGCCCCGGCCGCTCCACTCGCCCGGGACGCCCTCGAGCCAGCAACTTCTTGCTGTCCGCGAGGTCTGCACCTCGGCAACGATCCCGGAGACGCCGTTAGGCCGACTACCCCGGACCTGAACCCCACTTTCCCCGCCAAAGGTCCTGAAGCGTTCATCCGAGTTCCGCAGCTCGTTGGCGACAGTGTCGGTCGAAAACCGTTGATGAGCAGGGCTTTTGAAGTATCGAACGGTGTTCGAGGTGTATCTAGGCGCGCGGGGCGGCGGGTGGGCTGGTCAAAGAACCGTCAACCAATTCCGCTGAACGCACCGCGGCCGTCCAACCGCACGACTCCCACCCAGCGAAACCCGCCCGAACCAGCAAGCACCCCCGCTCACAGCGCGATTAGTGGACAAACCCCCCCGCCGATAATCCAGGCTAACGGATTCGCCCAGAGCACACGCCGGCTGGCGCCGGATCCGGAGCAACATGCCGACCTCGCGGCCTCTCACCTCCGTGAATGGCCCGCTGCGTGGAGGCTCTAGTAGACGTTTAGTTAGCGTCCTTGGGTCGGATCCTCGTTCGGTTCCGCGCCGACCTCACGTCCTTGAGTCGGATCCTCATACGGTTCCGCGCCGACCTCACGTCCTTGGGTCGGATCCTCGTTAGGTTCCGCGCCGACCTCACGTCCTTGGGTCGGATCCGCGCCGACCTCACGTCCTTGCGTCGGATCCTCGTTAGGTTCCGCGCCGATCTCACGTCCTTGCGTGGGATCCTCGCTCTCACCGTTCCTGATCTTCGACGCCCTGGGTTGATCCTCGTTGGCGGCCACGATGTGCTCCTCTCGGCTGCTCGCCTGGCGCTGGCGCTGGCGCGTGACGCCACTTCGCGAACAACGTGTTGATCTCTGCCCGGTTTAGCACTCTGATGCGTGATTGGCTAGGAGATCCGTCCCAGCGATGCCGACGGCTTCGACTGACCGAGGGTGGCCCCGTCGACATGAACCGCCTCCAACTAAGTGCTCCTCTGCATAAGTAAGGCGACCTATTAGCGTCCGATCTCGGCCGTAGCGTGCGTGGCATCCTGTCCTGTCGTGAAGGGACGCTGATGCCAAGGCATAGCCCGTATCGGATCGAACTGACTGACGAGGAACGCGTAGTGCTGGAGTCGTTGGCGCGCTCGTATACGTTGCCGTATTGGCAGGTGACGAGGGCGCAGATGGTGCTGATGGCCGCCGGCGGCCTGCGTAACGACCAGATCGCCGCCCAGTTGCGCTGCGGACGCGATGTCGTCTCGCGGTGGCGCAGGCGGTTCTTCGAGCAGCGCCTGGCCGGCCTGGAGGACCGGCCCCGGCGCGGTAGACCGCCGGTTTTTCCCCGCTCAGGTGCGCGCTGAGGTGATCCGCCTAGCGTGCGAGCGACCCGTCGATAGCGAGGTGCCGCGGGCGCGCTGGTCATCCACCGAGCTCGCGCGCGAAGCTATGACTCGCGGGATCAGCGAGCAGATCTCCGGGGTGACCTTCTGGCGCTGGCTCTCAGAGGATGCGATCAAGCCGTGGCAGTACCGCTCGTGGATCTTCCCGCGGGAGCTGCGATGAGAAGCCTTCCATCCAAGCTAGAGCTCGCAAGCACGCCACGCTGCCCGCCGCGAGCACCGTCAAACGAGGACAGCACGTCGAGCACGAGTACGAACGACGCGGTGCTCTGTGCTACTTCGCAGCGTGGGACGCCAGGCGCGCCAGGCTGTTTGATCGCTGCGTCGACAACGGCTCAGCGCACCGCGGCCGCAAATCGATCAAACGCCTCCAAGGCAGATACAAGGACCTGATCCTCGTGCACACCCCTGTGCACACCAGCTGGCTCAAACCAGGCCGAGATCTACTTCTCGATCGTGCAACACAAGGTCCTGACCCCCAACGACTTCCCCGACCTCGACACCCTCGAACACCAGCTCCTCGCATTCGGCCGCTGCTACGAGCAGATCGCCGCCCCATTCCAATGGAAGCTCACCCGCGCCGACCTCGACCGTCTCGCCCAGCGACTCGACCAACCCGCCGCCAAAGCCGCCTGACCCGCGAATACGTAGGCGAACTTCCGAGCCAGAGCACTAAGCCAGAGGCTGCCGGTACGGCAGTCTCGCGAGCGACGACAGACGCGAAGTTAGCGGCTGTGCGGTGTTGCTCGGGCGTCAGTTTCCCTACCACACGAGCGGTTGATCCGGGCGAGCAAGAAGAAGTCCAGGAAGGACACGCTGCCCCAGCATCCGCTCTCGGCTGCAATGGCCGCGCGGCATCGCCGCCTGGTCGAGATGGCGCAGGGCCGCCGTCCATTGCGGATGCAGTGACCTGCGGATGGCCTACCACTTCTGTAGGGTGGCTACGTCACCGCGCTGGAAGCCCAAGTCCGAGTTGCGCTTATCGCGCGGCCTACAAACCAGAGGTGATGCGTTGGACGCTTATACAGTCGCGGCCGAGTCGTTCGAGTCGATCCCCGAGACGTCTTGTGCCGAGCGGGTTGTCGCGGACGTGTCCGCGATCGGCGCGGGGGTCGCGGACGCTGTGCGTGTCCGCGACTCGGTTCCGCTTTGGTTTCACACGTTCGCGCTTGCGCCCGGGATCTACACGCCTGGCATCGCGCGTGACCACGGCTACCGCCTGGCGGCGCTCGGCGCTGATCGTTTTGCGGACCGCAGCGTGCTCGACATCGGCGCGTTTGACGGCTTTTACAGCTTCCTGGCGGAGGTCCGCGCCGCGCGGCGCATTGTCGCGGTCGACAATGAGCAGTACGTCGACTGGGTGCGGGCTCGCTTCGGCGTGACGCTGACGGGCGGCGGCGGCTTCCGGGCGATCGCCGGCCTGATCGGATCGGGGGTCGAGTATCACCGTATGGACGCCCTGGACGTGCACGAACTCGGCGAGCGCTTCGATGTTGCGTTGTGCTTCGGAATCCTCCACCGGGTGACCGACCCGATCGCGCTGCTGCGCGCGCTCGCGAGCGTGCTCACCCCGGGCGGAGAAATCGTAGTGGAGACGTACGGCTCGCGCCTCCCCGCGGACGTCGCGGCGATCGAGGTTCATGAGCCTGGGGACGTGTACGCGCGCGATGACTTCGTCTACTGGGGCTTCCCCTTGGAGGGTCTGCGGAGACTGGGGCGGATCGTCGGCCTCGACGAACTCGAGGTCGTCGCCCAGCTGGAGGTCGACGGCCACCCGCGGATCCTCGCGGTGTTGCGAGCCGCGGGCTGACCGCGCTTTCCGGTCGCGCGGCTCAGGCTGCCAACGACGTCTCGGCAAGCTCGCAGCGAAGCGCCGCCGGTCGATCGGTCGTGATCGCGTCGATGCCGAGGGCAGCGGCTCGCGCTGCGAGCGTGGCGTCGTTGATCGTCCCGGTTGTGACGCTGAGGCCGTCGGACCGCAGGCGGTTGACTAGTCCAGGGTGGAGAAGGAAGTGTTCGATGCAGACGCCGCCGACCCCGGCAAGCGCCGCCCATCGCGCGAGCGCGGCGGGCGCATAGTCGGCCCACGCCACCAGCCGCGCTTGCATCCCCTGGTGCACGGTTTCCTCGCAAGCGACCGTATGGAAGGAGAGAACCTCCACCCGGCCGCGGTCCCGCTTCGCTCCCGCCATCCGGCACACCGCGGCGGCGGTAGCCCGCGCCAGTTCAGGATCGCCGTGAGCTTTGACCTCGACCTGCACCGTGAGGCCGAGGGGCGCGTCGTCCAGCAGCTCGTCGAGGAGCATTGGCGTCTCGTTCGTCGGGGCCCCGTCACGGTCGCGCAGCCGAGCGGTCCGAAGGTCGCGCCAATCTGTTTGGTGCGCCCAGCCGCGCAACGTCGTACCGGTGCGCAGCCACGGGTCGTGAAGCAGGACCAGCCGTCCGTCGGCGGTCAGGCAGGCGTCGGTTTCGAGGCCGTCGACCGGACCTGCGAGCGTGGCCTGCAGCGCTGCTCGCGACGAGTCGGGTCCGGGCTCGCGGCCGAGGCGGTGCGCGTACAACGGGGTCAGCGTCGCCACGACCTCAGTGTCGCTGGCTGCTCCCGCTCAGATGTCGCGCGCCTGTTACCGACCCGTTGACAGATCGTGAAAACGGGCGTCACAAACGACGCCTTTCGTTGGCGAGATGGACGCGTTCGTCTCTGCTGGTGCCAGTTGGCTTGGGCGCCAGCGGGGGCGTGGATGCCGGGCGTGACCGAGGTCACGGGTTGCTGAGGCGGGTGACCAAAGCGCGACAGCCCGCTGTGCGCTGCGGCCGGCTCCACCCGCCCGAGGCGTCCCCGATCTCGGTTGGGCGACAATCCTGTCGATGACGCTCGTTGACATCCAGCAGCAGCGCTTGCTAGAGCGGCTGCGTCAGGCCTGCGAGCAGCCGGTTGCTTTTTCCGAGTTGCACGCCGGCGGGATTGACTTCCCGGCCGCGGTCGTTTCGGAGCTCGAGCTGAACGGATATGCGATCGAGCGTGTCTATGACCACGGGCGGATGGTCGGCGTGCGCCTGCTCGGCCCAGAACCCCCCGAAGCGCCCGCCGCACGCCGGCAGCGGCCCTGGCCGCACCGGTAGCCAGCCACCGTGCACCCGCGATTCCCCACAGATCGCCCGGGCTGTGAGTCCGGCGCGTGCAGAGCCGTCAGCGCCCCCGGAGCCGGTACGCGCCGGCGACGTAAGGCGGTAGGGCGGTAGGGCGGCGATCCTGGCGCTGATGTCCGGGGCTCACCGGATCCTCGACGCCGGCGGCATCGCCGGAACAGCCAAGAACCGTCAGCACCGGCGGTTCTCTCGTGCTGGGGGACCGCGGGTTGGTCGACCAGGTTGCGCAGACCGTACACGCACCGCCCTACCTGCTCGGCGCCCCCGCTGGTGATCGCAATTGTGGTCAGCGGCAAGGGTCTTCTCGCCTTCGACGCCCGGCGGGCGGCCCAGAACATGATGCTGGCGGCGTGGAGCGAGGGGGTCGTCTCCTGCCCGAACGGAATCGCGAATCTGGACAGCCTGGCCGAGCTGTTCGGACTCGAGGCGGATGAGCAGGTTTAGATCCTGCTCTCGTTCAGCTATCCGGCGCGCGCGGGACGTGGAAGCGCGCCCACCCGAGGAGTGGTCGAGGACGACCGAAGCCAGCCCGCGCGCGCGGCGCGCCTCCACACAGAGCTCGTCGAGCGGCCAGTTCGTGCTCGGGCCCTACGGCAGCGACTCGGCGCGCGCGGTCACCGCGGCCCGGTCGGGCGCGGTCGTCTGGAACCACGGCGCGGCCGCGGACGACGTCCAGCGCCTCCCTGGCGTGGTCTCGGTGCCGTCCCCGGCCAGCCGCTGCCTGGTCGCGCTCGGTCGGGCGGTCGCCGCGCTCCGGCCCGCCGCCACGATCGCGCTCGTGACGGCGACGGTCGTTTCGCTGGTTTCGCTCGGGAAGGGCTCGAGCGGGCAGAGTCAGCGCTTGGCCTCGGCATCCTCGCCTGCTTCTCCTTCCGCGCCCCGCCGACCGCCGTTGCTGCCGCCAGGGCGGATGCGATCCTGGTCTGTGGGCCGGTCGGGGCCGAAGTCGTGCTCTTCCGCGCGCTGGCGCGCCTAGAGGCCCAGCTGGCGATCAGGCACCACAGACGAAGCTACCGCGAGCCGGTGGACGACGCCCATGAAGGTGCACCAGCCCCGCAGTGCCAACCAGTGGCTTCCGCTCCCCGCCTTGCGACGCTACGCGCCGTCGGCGGCATTCGGGCTGAAGCTGAGGATGCCGGCCGCAGGGCCTGCTCACTTCCTGACACGACTCCCATCGAAACGGCTGTGTGAGCGGCCCGCGAACTTAATAGTAGGCGCGCGAAGGGCCATCCCGATGCTCATGATCAGTCCCTCAGCTGCAGGCTAACCGCGACGAGTGGGCAGCCCCGAGCGCCGATCGACAACAGAACATGTCTCGAGCGTCTGCCCTCCCGCGAGGGTCCTGCTCTACGTTCGCGTGGTAAGGGTTTTCCACCCGTCCTGCCCCCGGTCCGGCTGGAGGCCCGCGACGCCTCGTCCGTCCGGTGCTTGTGTTGAGCGACCTGGGTTTTGGGGTCGTCAAACTCTCATGAACCTTGTCGTTGAAGGAGCGTAGCGCGAGCTTTCTGGCGGTGCGATCGGTACACGCGGCTTTGCTCGGCTGGCTTGTGGGCTCGAGCAGGAACACTTCGACGGGGGACTGGCCGAGCGTGCTGATGCCGCTCGGCGGAATCGGATAGCCCGCGTCCGACTCTTGGGGTCTGCGCACCATAAACGCGCGCGATAGGAGTAGAGTCGAACCCGAGTTGGCCCTGCGGCCAGCATCCTCAGCTTCAGCCCGAATGCCACTGACGGCGCTGCGTTGCGCCACGAGGCATTGGGCGGCGGTTACTGGTTGCGACTGCGTGGCCGGTGCTGTACTTCTACGGGCGTTACCCCACCGGCCCGGTGGCCGCGTCCCAATCTGATTGAACGCTCGGGGGTTCTAGCCTCTTCCTTCCCCGCGCGGACCCAACAGAGGGACGGGAAGGCTTGACACCGTGACGCGTAGGACACGCGACCACCCAGAGCGCAGGCGAGGCGAACTCAATCGCGATCGCACTATCCACCGGGTCTCCTCGGCGGTCGATGCCCAACGACGCCTGAACGCCCGGCGAGCGGTTGGAAGCGGGACCAAGGCGGACCCGGTCGGTCCGAGCGATTCCCGCTACGCGTACCTGACGCGATCGTACGATTAGGGGCATTCCGATGGCCCATTTCAAGTGTCTGGGGTGTATGACGCGCCTACACAGGACGGAATGCCAAGCCGATCCGATCGGGGATCTATGTCCTGTCTGCGGCTCGCTGTTAGAGCCAGTCGGCGACTTGGGTGAGATCGTCGGGTACCGCGTAATCGAGACACGCGGCAGCACGACGCACCGCGGCGCATCGGTGGCGGGCCAACTGATCGCCGGGCGCGTCGGCGAGATCATCGCTCGACGCGAGCTCAAGCACGCACGAGTCCGGCTCGAAATCGAAAGCTGCGACGCTCACTGTGTCCCACAAGTCCAAGCCGTGAGCTCTCGCGCTCCCGACATGGGCGACGAAAGCAGTGAGACGCCGCCGCCGCGCTCCCATCACAGCCGCGCCGCCGCGAGTGCCGCCCGTCGTCGGCAAGTCACGCACCGTCTCAAGCCCGTCTGAGCGACGCGGGCCGAACGCGAACGCGACCAGATGTCAGTAGCGGAACTTCGGGAGCTTGAAGAGGTCAAGGGTCTGATCATGCGCGGCCAGCGGGTTGGCGTGCTCACGAACGCCGAGATCGCGATCGCCACGGTCGAGCTCGGCCTCGACGAAGCAGACGTCGAGGAGTTGCACAGCCTGTTCGAGCGCTGTGAAATCGAGCTGGTCGAGGAAATCGACCCCGCCGCTGCGGCGTGCCTGAACATTGAGCGCGCGCCCGAGAAGCGCGCCCGCCGGGAGGTTCCGCTGGATCTCAAGCCGGAGGGGACTACCGACGCGCTGCAGCTGTTCCTCAAGGCCATCGGCAAGGCGCGGCTACTCACCGCTCGGGAGGAGGTTGGTCTCGCCAAGCGGATCTGGCGCGGCGACCTGGACGCCAAGCAGAAGATGGTCGAGTCGAACCTGCGTCTGGTCGTTTCGATCGCGAAGAACTATCGCAACCAGGGGCTGCCTTTTCTCGACCTGATCCAGGAGGGCACGATTGGCCTCGTCCGTGCGGCGGAGAAGTTCGACTACCGCAAGGGCTTCAAGTTCTCGACCTACGCCACCTGGTGGATCCGGCAGGCGATCGCTCGCGCGCTTGCTGACCAGGCGCGGACGATCCGGATCCCCGTCCACGTCGTCGAGAAGCTCAACAAGATCGGGCGCGCCGAGCGCGAACTCGTGACGGAGCTCGGTCGCGAGCCGACGGCGGAGGAGATCGCGGACGTCGTAACGGGCATCAAGCCCGGCGAGGTCGACTCGATCAAGCGCTGCGCACAAGCGCCGATCTCGCTCGAGAAGCCGGTCGGTGACGAGCAGGAGTCCGAGTTCGGCCAGTTCATCGCCGACGAGCAAGCCCAGTCTCCATACGAGCGGGCCGTGGAGATCCTGACCAATGAAGCCTTGCGAGACGCGCTCGAGAACCTCAGCTACCGAGAGCGCCGCGTGCTCGAGCTTCGGTACGGCCTCGGCGGCGAGCACCCGTGCACGCTCGACGAGGTCGGGCGCACGTTCAACGTCACGCGCGAGCGGATCCGCCAGATCGAGAATCAGTCGCTGAAGAAGCTCCAGAACCTCCGCGAAGCCCAGCAGCTGCGCGACGACGTCGAGACGATTTCAGGCTTTGCGCTGCGCCGCTCGGGCGCCGAATCTAGGCGCCCGTCGAGGTGATCGTGGATCTCCGGGCTGGGCGCGACGCCGACGAGGGGGACCGTCGGTCAGCCGACCAACCAGATCGCGCCGTCGCGCACCTCGACCGGGAATGTCTTCAGCGATCGGGCGCCGGTCGTTGCCTTCACAGCGCCCGCCAGCGGCTTGAATGCGCCCCGGGGACCCCGCACCATCTCCTTCAGCGCCTCCGACCGCCTCGCGATCTCCCACCGCGCCGCGACCAACCCCGGATCCACGCCACCGGCCCTCACCCCGGCCGTGACCCGGACAGCACCGAAAGCGCGCCCTGCTTCGCGACTTAGCGCAGCTTCATCACCGTCAAGCGATCAACCCCGGCACCGTCCCCGCCCCGCTGAGCGCGCTCTCGCCGCCCACCAGCCCGATCCAGATCTCATACCTCTCAAGACAACGATCGAGCCAGTATTCGGGCAGATCAAGTTCAACCGGCGGATCGATCGCTTCCAACGAAGAGGCAGGTCCGCCGCTCGCTCAGAGTGGCGCTTGGCGGCAGCGACGCACAACCTGCTGGAGCTCCACAGCCACTGGATCGCCGCCACCGGCTAACGGAACCCCGCTCATGCCACACCGCCTTCCTGCGACCGCCACGGCCGCGCGAGCGCCCGCAGCGCTGCCCGGTCGACTTTCGCGTATATCGCAGTGGTCTTCTGCTCGCGGTGGCGCAGCACCTGACCGATCTCCCGCAAAGAGGCGCCGCGCCTGAGCATCTCCGTCGCGGCCGTGTGCCGCAGCCGATGCGGCCCCACGCGCGGCAATCCGGCCCGGTCGCACGCTGCGCGGACAACCCACGCGATCGCGCTCCGATCAAGCTCCCCACGCGGCGCCTTGACGCGCAAGAACAGCGCTCGCCACTCGCACCGCGGGCGACGGCGAAGATAGGACATGATCGCCTCACCGACATCCGTCGGAGGCCGCGCCGGCGTGAGCGACGCGTCGATCGCGTGCGCCCATGACCGCGCTAGCGGCCGATCGCCTCGGCGCGGCGAGCGAACGTACGCAGCCAGCCGCGCACGGTCCCCGGCGGGCGACCGAGCCTCGCCGCGATCGTGCGGTGCCCAGCGCCCCCAGCCTTGTCCAGCAGCGCTGAGCCGATCACCTCCGCGCCATCGCGCCGGCGCGGCACCGACCAGGCGGGCAGCAGCACGTGTGTCGTCTCGCACGCCCGACAGTACGCTCGCCGCGGCCGCA
>JADGPO010000023.1 GCA_017882405.1 Solirubrobacteraceae bacterium
CGGCGACCAGATCCCCACCCTTGGCCCGAGTGACCGCCTCCGTGAGTCGATCGGCCACGTCGTCGCGGACGGCGGGATCACGCAGCGTGGCGACGGCCCGGTCTGCGAACGGACCCGGTCGCAGCACCGCGCGCCCCAGGTAGGACAGCACCAGGGCCAGGACGGCAAGCAGGACGGCCACACCGACGAGGACGCGGGCCGCCCGGCTTCGACCGGGCGTGTCGCCCACCTCCCGGCTCGACATCGCCCACCCTCCTTCGATCGATCACCGACTATCGCACGACGCGCGGCGACCTCGAAGCCTATTCGCGGCTACAGACCGGCGCCAGCCAGACCGGGGATCCAGCTGGTGCCCGCGAGCGGCACGCGGGCCATGGCCGCGGCCTCGATCGTCAGCGCCACCAGGTCCTCGGGCTCGAGGTTGTGGACGTGGGACTTGCCGCACGCCCGGGCCAGCGTCTGCGTCTCCAGGGTCGATCTTGATCTCCAGGTCGTCGGGCCCGGTCCAGTCCGGGTGCCGGCAGGCGCTGCGCTGGTCGATCCCCTTGGGCAGGTCGCGCATCTCGGCGACGCGGTCGGAGATCTTGTGGCCCAGCAGCATCCCGCCGCCGCCGGGCTTGGCTCCCTGTCCGATCACGACCTCGATCGCGTCGGCGCGGCGAAGGTCGTCGGGGTTCATCCCATAGCGCGAGGGCAGCAATTGGTAGACCAGACGAGACGAGTGCTCTCGCTCCTCGGGGGTCATGCCGCCGTCGCCGGTGGTCGTCGAGGTGCCGACCTCGCTGGCCCCCCGGCCGAGCGCCTCCTTGGCGGGGCCGCTCAGCGCGCCGAACAGCCCGGCGAGCGAGGCGGTGGCACCGCCCGCGGGCGGGATCGCCGCTGGAGGGGCGGGGGATTGACCGCCACGGCAAGGCCCGTGGACGTGTCCAGCGCGACCTGACCGCCGAGGGCCACGTGCTCGGCACCCGCAACGCCACCAAGAAGATCCTCCAGGAGGCCTCCCACTACGGCTGCCAGGCGATCGTCATGGCCGCCGATCCCGACCGGGCGCGGTACGTGGCCACCGCGATGTGGAGCCAGGAGCCCCAGCGGGTGCGGCGCAAGGCGGGCATCCCGGTGTTCCTCGTGCCCGCCGAGTGACGGCTCGGTCGAGCGCCCCCTCGTCGAGGATCCGCTCGGCCACCTCAGACGATCTTGCCCGGGTTCAGGTTGCGACCCGGATCGGTCCCCGCAAACAGCGCCTGGAGCATCGCCACGCCGGGGGCGGAGATGTCCTGCTCCAGCCAGCGCGCGTGCTCGGTTCCCACCGCGTGGTGATGCGAGAGCGTGGCGCCGTGGTCGACGAAGCACTGCTGGATCGCGGACTTGACGACGTCGTACGCGGTGACCATGTCGGCGCCGGGCGAGGGCACGAAGGCGAAAGTGAAGTACAAGCACGCGCCCGCGTGATAGCTGTGCGACAGGTGGCACATGAGATAGCCGCGCACCCCGAGCTGGTCGAAGGCGTACTGGGCGGCGGTGCTCACCGCGTCATAGACGGCGGCCAGCGCGCTCCAGGGCATCGCGGTCTCCGAGACGTCGCCGACGGCGCCGCGGTCCAGGAGGAAGTCGCGGATGTAGGGCGTGTCGAACTTCTTGCGGTCATAGAGCGCGCCCGGTCCCGACCCGATACACAGGCCACCGTGGCCCTTGACGATCCGCCCGACGGTCCGCCGGCGGGCGGCGACCTGCCGCGGGCTGCCCTCGTAGCCGATGAACGACAGGCACATGCGGTGCACGTCAAAGCCGCGGCGGCGGCGCAGGAACGTCCTCAGCGCCCACGACTGCAGATGGTCAAGCGGCGTCGGGTTCTGGCGCATCGCGAACGAGAACTGCGTCTCGTGGGCGTCCGAGACGCGCGTCACCGAGACCGCACATTCCTGGGCGGCGAGGTCACGCATCGCCGCCAACCCGTCGGCAAAGCTGGGGAACAGGTAGCCGAGGATCGTGCGCTCCGCGGGGAGCCTGTGCACCTGCACGGTCGCCTCGGTGATGATCCCCAGCCGCCCCTCTGAGCCGAGCACCATCTCGCGCACGCTCGGCCCGCTGGAGGTCGCCGGCACCGGGCGGATCACGAGCGTCCCCGAGGGGGTGACGACGCGCAGGCCCCGCGTCAAATCAGCGACGTCGCCGTAGCGGTCGGACTGCATGCCCGAGGATCGCGTGGCGATCCACCCGCCGAGCGTCGAGTGCGGAAACGAGTCCGGCAGATGGCCCATCGTGTAGCCCGCCGCGCCGAGCTGCTCCTCCAGCGCCGGACCCAGCACGCCCGCCTGAACGCGCGCCAGGCGTGAGGCGGGGTCGATCTCCAGCACCCTGTCCAGGCGCGCCAGGTCGACCGAGATGACCGGCCGCGTCTCGTCGGCGGGAGCCTCCAGCGAGCCGGAGATCGACGAGCCGCCCCCGAACGGGATGACGACGGCGTCGAAGCTCACCGCGGCCCGCAGGATCTCGCCGATCTGCTCCTCGTCCGCCGGGCGCAGGACCACATCGGGAACGCGGCCCAGCTCGCCCTGGCGCTGCAGGATCAGGTCGCGCAGCGACTTGCCGCGCCCGTGCACGACGCGGTCGTGGGGATCGACCGACGACAACGCCGGCGTGACCGCCTGCTCGAGCGCCTCGCGCAGCCCTTTCGGCAGCCGGGACTCGGGGACCGTCAGCTCGTCAAAGCACGGCGCCGGCGCGGTGGGCGCGCCCACCTTCAGGCCGATCACCTGCTCGATGAACGGCGCCAGGGCGGGCTTGTCGGCATGGGTGAACTCCATCCCCTCCGGACCCCAGCCCCACCATTTCATCGCGGCCATGTCGTGACCATAGCCACCGCCCGGGCGCCGGGGACAGCCCGGCAAAAGCCGATCAGGCGTGCGAGCGGTGGTGCGCGCGCGTGACCGCCACCAGGGAGGGCTCGTCCGGGTTGGGCGGCTTGGCGGGGCCGGCATCGAGGATCCGCTGCGGCGTGATCCGGTCGCGGATCGCGACGTCCAGCGCCGCCTCCCACAGCGGTGTCTCGAGTTTCGCCAGCGCCTTGCCGGCCGCGCCTCCGACCCCCTTCCACCCGATCCCGATGGCGGTCAGGATCACCCCGGCGCCGCTCACGATGCCGGCCGCGTCGTCGAAGATCAGCATCACCGCGATCCCGACCACGAACAGCACCACCGCCGCGATCAGCAGCGGGGCGTGATGCTTGAGCACCGGTGAAACCAGCTTCCCCGTGCTCACCAGGAGGCTCTCGGCGGATCCCACGTAGTCCTGCATCTCGAGCATCTCGGTAGCGCGCTTCTCGCCCGAGATCAGGCTGCGCCACAGGCGGCCCTGGGCCTGGAGCAGCGCCACGTCCAGTTGCTCCTGGGCCGGGTCGCCCGTGGGTTGCTGCGCGTAGCTTCCCCACTTCTCCAGCGAGCTGGCGACCACGTGCCCGGCGTGCGGCGGCAGCGTCGTTGACAATTGGCGCAGCCACGCCGCCAGCGTCGCCACGCGTTCCGGGGAGAGCTCGCGTCGCCAGTCGGCGGCGTTGCGGGTGACGTCGGCCAGCGCGCGCCCGAGGCTGTAGCCCTTGCCCAGCCGGAAGTCGGCGGCGGTCAGCACCGCCAGCAGCTCGATGTGAAACGCCTCGACCGCGGCGTCGCGCTCATCTCCGGTCGTTCCCTCCAGCTGCTCGGCGAAGAGCTGCGCGTCGGGCGCCCACAGGCCAGCGGCGGCGATCCTGAGACGCATCTTCGTGATCCCCGCCTGAACCTGGTAGAGCCCGATCCGGGCCCACTCGTCGGTCGTCAGATCGGACAGCTCCGGCAGATGGTCGTCCTCTCCGGGCGCCGGCGGCGGCTGCGGAGCGGGTCGGTAGATCTCGGCCATCTGCCACCCCAGCTGGAATGCCGTGCCCACCCGCGGATCGGGTGATCCGTGGGCCCGTCGCTTGGCCTGCGCCAGCGTCGTGTCGGCGAACGTCTTGAGCGCCAGCCCGGGATCGTCGGCCGGCGGGCCCACGGTGCTGCTCATCGGCTCACGGATGCCCGCCGGGCAGTCCCGCGTGGCGCAGCAGGCGCGCCATCTCGTAGAAGCCACTCTGGAAGTCCGTCAGCGGGCGAGGCTGCGTGTTGGCGGTCGGATGCTCGACCCCGGCCTGGCGCAGCGCGGCGTGCCAGCCGTTGAGCCGGGTGATCAGATGCCCGTGGTCGGCCACTTCGGCGCGCGGCGGCCCGTCGCGCAGCAGATGGCCGAGATGCTGGGCGTTGGCCGCGCGGGCGCTCACCGCCGGGATCTGCCCGTCGCGGACGCAGAAGGTGGCGAGGATCGTCTTCATAATCGAGGTGTGGTCGAAGTGGATGTCGGCCGGCAGACCATGCGACGTCGAGCCGGCCTGGACCAGCGGTGAGACGAGCAGCGCCGGGACGCGCACGCCGAGACGCTGGAAGTTGTGGTCCTCGTCGACGGCCGCCGGGGGCGCCACGTGGTCGTAGAAGCCACCGTGCTCGTCGTAGGTGATGATCAGCAGCGTCTTTGACCAGATCTCGGGATTGGAGGTCAGGGCGTTGTAGATCGTCAGGATCAGATCCTGTCCGGCGAGCACGTCGGACGGCGGATGGTCGTCGTTGGAGTCGGGCCCCAGCACGCGCAGGTCCTTGAACCGGGGATCGATCCAGCTGACCTGGGGCAGCCGGTTCTGCGCGATGTCGTCCAGGAACGACAGGTCCTCCTGCAGCACCTCGCCGGCCGCCCGCTCGCGCGTCGAGAGCTTGCGCGCATCGACATACGAGAAGCGGCTGTGATGCGAGAGCCGGTAGGCCGGATCGACCGCTCGCAGCGTCGCGGGATCGAACGAGTACCAGCCCCAGTTCACGTCGCACTCGTCCAGGTGGCGCACGAAGCTCGGCAGCTCGTACAGCGGTGGCGAGACGTCGTCGCGGGTGCCCGCCGCCCGGCCGGCGACCGCATAGAGCCGGTTGGGCCAGGTGGCACCGGGGACCGAGCTGAACCACCGGTCCACGACGCAGTACTCGGCCGCCAGGTGGTCGTAGACGGGCAGGTCGTCGGCGTCGTAGTAGCCCATGACCAGTCCCGGGTCGGGAACCGGCACGCCGAGCTTGGCCGCCCGCGCCTTGGAGATCCGGGCGAAGTTCTGCGGGAAGCCGCTCATCTTTCCCGCACCGATCTGCTCGTCGACCGAGTGGCCGCCGTGGTCGGGGTCCTCGGCCTCCCCGGTGAACTGCGTCTGCTCCAAGTGGTGGATCGGATAGGGCTTGCCGTCGGCCTGGTTGACGTCGCGCTCGGTCAGGCTCAGGCCATTGACGTCCGTCCGTCCGCGGCCGGGGTGGGTGGGATCCGATTCCGGCAGCGACAGATAGCCGAGCATGTGGTCGAAGGACCGGTTCTCCAGCATGACCACGACGATGTGCTCAATCTGCTCCAGCCGCTTGGCGGCCGGGTCGGCCGGGGCGGGTATCCGCCCCGCCGGCGTGGGCGGGATCGGCGCCGCCGCCACGTCGATGATCTTCCGCCACTTCTCCGGCAGCAGGTGCGCCACCGCCCGCAGCGCCGTGCGCTCCGCGTCCTCGATAAACCCGCTCATCCGTTCCTCCTGGTCCGCCCTGTCGGGGCGAGAATCTCCCCGATCGGCGCTCCGCCGTCAAGGGGCGTGCAGGGATGCGTTCAGCTCGCGTCGGGGCGCCCGTGCAAACGCGCCAGCTTGATCGCCGGCTCCAGCGAGAGCAGGTCATCGGAGTCCGGCTCCAGGCCGGTCAGCTCCTCGATCCGCCCCAGCCGCTGGCGCAGCGTGTTGGGATGGATCTACAGCGCTCGGGCGGACTCGATTACGGGCTGATCGCCACCTTCATGCCCAAGCCGTTAGCGCACCTGACCGGCAACGGCTGCCATTTCCACGTTTCGCTGTGGAAGGACGGGGAGAACGTGTTCGAGCGAGATCCGTCCGATGACCCCCGGGGTCTCGGCCTGTCGGAGCTCGGCTACAACTTCATCGGCGGCCTGAAGGCCAACGCCAAGGCCTACATCGCGGTGACCGCGCCGACGGTGAACTCCTACAAGCGGCTGGTCGTGGACGCGCGCCGAGTTCGGGCGCGACGTGGGCGCCGGCGTAGGTCAGCTACGGGTACAACAACCGCACCCAGATGCTGCGCGTGCCCGCCCCCGGGCGGATCGAGGACCGCACCGTCGACGGGTCCTGCAATCCCTACCTGGCGGCCACCGCGATGCTGACCGCCGGCCGGGACGGCATCGAGCGCGGCCTGGACGCCGGTGATCCCAACTCGGCCAACCTGTACAAGCTCTCGGCGCAGGAGCGCGCCGCCGCCGGGATCGAACTGCTGCCCGGCAACCTGCTGGACGCGACTCGCCAGCTGGCGGCCAATGACGCGCTGCGGGCCGGCTTCGGCAAGACCCCCGACGGCGACTACCTTGACTACTTCGTGGAGGTCAAGCAGCGCGAGGTCCAGGCCGCCCACGAGCAGATCACCAGCTGGGAGCTGGAGCGCTACCTGCAGCTGTTCTGATCCGGTCACCCGCAACACCGGGGTCCCGCTCGCGTTCCCGGTCGGCTGAGTGCTCGATCCTGGCAGCTATTTGTCCTCTATCCAGCACGACCCCGTCACACCCGGCGCATACCGGCCAGCAGCGCCTCCGCGTCGCGCAGCGACCCGACCGTCTGAGGCCCGCGTGCCACGTCGAGGTGCGACGCCAACGCGATGAACGCCTTGGCGGTGGTCAGGGCGTCGCCGAGGGCGTGATGGGGCGTCTCGCCCGGGATCCCCAGCACCGCGCACAGCCGCGCCAGCGACAGGCCCGCGGGGACCACGCCGTCTCGCTCGCGCAGCCACAGCCGCCCCAGAGCCTCGGTGTCCGCCTCGGGCGCCAGGCGCACCCGCCGGCGGCGCAGCTCGCGTCCCAGGAACGTGCGCTCCACCACGGCGGTGTGGAAGACCGGCACCCGACCGGCCAGCATCCTCAGCAGCTCATCCACGGCCGCCGAGAGCGGCGGAGCGCCGGCCAGGTCGGCGGAGCGCAGCTTGTGCACCAGCACGGCCGCGTGCGCGGGCGCGCGGTCCGCGCGGGCGAGCGCGTACATGGCCTCACCGAGGGCGATCACGCCCCCGAGCACCGGGACGGCGCCGATCGCGATGATCTCGTCCGAGCGCTGCAGGCCGGTGAGCTCCAGGTCGACGACGCACCAGCCGGCCGCTCGCCACGGGGTGTCCGGCGCCGGAAGGCCGGGGAGCTCGCGGGAGCGGAGCCTCACGGGCGCAGCTCGCCGGCGACGGCGCTCACGGCGCGGAACACGTCGCGCAGGCGGTCGCGTGTGAGCGGCGTCATCGCTCGCGGGTCGAGCAGGTCGTCGACTTCCTCCTCGGCCGCCAGGCGCTCCAGGTGGTGCACGATGCGCAGCTCCAGCGCCAGCTCGAACGCCTCCGACAGCGTCGCCGCCTGATCGTCGCTCAGCACCCCCTCGGCCGCCGCCGCAGCCAGCCGCTCCGGGGTCGAGCCTCCGACCACGTCGGCGGCCGCCGCCGCCCACGTCCCGATCGCCGCGATCGGGACGATCGCGGCCGCGCGGATGTTCAACAGCGGCTGGCGTCCGGCCGGCGAGAGGACGCTGTCGGCATCGAATCCGGTCGGCGCCACGTGCGCGAACGCCTGCTCGGCCAGCTCATCCACCACGCGCTCGCGGGCGTCGGCGGCCATCGGGAGCGGCTCCACCGGCGTGCCCCACAGCACGCGGCGGTCGGCCAGCACGGACATCGCCAGCTCGCTCTGCGCCCATCCGGCGAGCCAGCCCTCGGCCGAGCGCAGCGCGATCGGGCCGCGCACGCCGCACCGGGCCAACGCGGCGGTGATCTCCTCCACCGGCGGCCCTTCGCCGATCGCCGCACCGACCAACGCGCCGCGCCACGTCGACCCCGGGGTCAGCTCCCGGCGGGCCTGGCTGCCCACCGCGACGTACACCAGCGCCGGGTCGGCGCCGGCCAGCTCGAGCGCCCGCATGACCAGCGCGTCGGCGAGCGCCGAGAGGACGCGCGCCAGCTCCAGCGCCGGCACGCTGGACGCGTGCAGCTCCAGCATCAGCGCGGGCAGGCGGGCGGCCGCCTCGGCCAGCGCGTCGAGGTTGCGCGCCCGGGCGATCGCGCGCCGGGCGCCGAACCAGGAGTGGGGCTGGGCGGCGAACAGGTCGGCGTCCTCCAGCACCCCCACCAGGTGCCCGCGCTCGGAGATCACCGGCGCGTGACGGATCCCGCGCTCCAGCATCTCGTAGAGGACGTCGGCGCCCAGCCGGTCGGGCGCGACCACGTACGCCGGCGCGGTCATCGCCGAGTCGACTCGCACCCCGCCGTTGCGCCCCACCGCCAGCACCCGGCTGCGCAGGTCGCGGTCGGTCACGATCCCCACCTGCCCGTCGTCGAGCATCACCACGGCCGCCGTCGCCCCCGCCTTGGTCATCCTCTCGGCGAGCGTGCCGATGCTCTCCGACGGCTTGGCCGTCACCGTCGCCGAGCGGATCAGCTTGGCCACCGGCTGGTGGCCCTCCGGGGCGGCGCTGGCGCGCAGCTCGCGCCGGCGCGCCCGGTCCAGCAGCGGGCGGGCCACCGCCACCGGGATCCGATAGCAGAGCGTGTCCTCGGCGGCGCGAGCCTCGAAGCCCGGCGGCAGGCCGGACAGCATCGCGGCGTGGCCGAACGTGTCGCCGGGGCCGAGCAGGTCCAGCAGCCGTCCGTCGTGGGCGATGTCGACGCCGCCGGAGTGGATCACCCGCAGGAACGTCACCGGCCCGCCGTCCTCGGACAGGATCACCGCGGCGCGCAGGTGGAACTCGATCGCCGCCTGGGCGGCCACCTCCGCCAGCTCCTCCACGGCGAGCGCGTCAAACGGCGCTCGCTGGGCGAGGAAGCGCACGATCTCGCTCAGCCCGGCGTCCAGCTCGCTTGGCACGCCCAAACCGTATCTAGCGCAGCAGCCCCAGCCGCTGCGCGCGCTGCACCGCCTCGGTGCGGTTGCGCACCCCCAGCTTGCGATACACCGCGCTGGAATGCTCTTTGACGGTGTGCCTCGACAAGTGCAGGGCCTCGCCGATCTCGGGATTGGTGGCCCCGCCGGCCATCAGCTCCAGCACCGCCCGCTCGCGCTCTGACAGCCCCAGCGCCGCCTGCCGGGTGGTCCCGCTGCGAGGACGCTCGAACACCGTCTTGCCCAGCCCCACCATCCGCACGGCGCTGGCGATCCGCCGGGCCGGCCAGTCCTTGTAGGCAAACCCCGACGCCCCGGCCGCGCGGGCCGCGCGCGGCGAGATCTCCCCGGCGCCGCTGAACAGCAGCACGCGGGTGGCCGGTTCGACCTCGCGCAGGCGCTCGCAGACCTCGGCGCCGGACTCTTCGCCGATGAACAGGTCGACCAGCGCCACGTGGGGCCGGTAGCGGACCACCAGGCGCAGCGCCTCGGCGCCCGAGTGGGCCGAGACGCAGCGCTCGACCCACGACTGCTGGGTGAGCATCAGGCGAAAGCCCCAGTGCACGACGTCGTGGTCGTCGACGACCAGCACGCGCAGCCGCTCCGGGCTGCGCTCCTGGTCCTCCCCGCCCCCGACGGAGAGCTCGAGCTCGTCAGTCATCGTCGTCGCCGTGGGGTACGACCAGGCGCACCTGCCAGGTCCCCGGGTCGCGCTCGCCGAACTCGACCACGCCGTTTGACTGCAGCGCCTCCAGCGCCGCCAGCCGCAGCCCCATCCCGGCGTGGCGCCGGACGCTGGCCACGCCGTCGTTGACGACCTCCAGCCAGAAGGCGCCGTCGGCTCGGCCGACCCGGACGCTGACGCGCGTCGGCGAGGCGTGCTTGTGAGCGTTGCGCACCGCCTCCACGAGCACCGACTGGGCCAGCGGCTCCAGCACGGGCGGCACGTCCTGCGCCTCGCCCTGCTCGAGCGCCAGGCCGAGGTCGGGGTGCGCTCGGGCCAGGCGCTGGACCTCGGCGGTGAGCGTCGTGCGAGTGGCGCGCGGGGCACGTCCCAGCGGGCGCTGCAACGCGGTGCGCAGATCGGTGAGGGCCGCCTGAGTCTCGGCCGCGCAGCGCTTGCGCGCCTTGGCGGGCAGCTCGCCGTCGCCGTCGAGCGCCATCGAGACGCCGAACAGGCGCTGGATCACCCCCTCGTGGATGTCGCGCGTCAGGTCGATGCGCTGCTCGAGCTGGCTGGCGCGCTCGAACTGCGTCGACACCGAGCGCGCCACGGAGACCAACGCGGCGGCCTTGCCGAGCGTCCACAGCAGCGTGCGACCGGCATCGTCCAGCGGCGGCTCGGACATCGTCCGGTCGGCGAAGATCACGCCCATCTCGCGCCCGGCCGCCGCCATCGGCGCGCACACCAGCCGCGCGGGCTCGGAGACGACGTCGGCGAACTCCTCGCTCACCTCGCCCGCCAGGTCGCCCACCACCTCGACCACGCTGTCGGTGGCCAGCGCGCGGCCGGCGATCGGCGCCGACTCGACGGTCACGTGCGCCGAGGCGAACGGCCTGATGCTCATCCCGTGCGCGCCGGCGGCGCGCACGCGGCGGTCGGCGCTGTCGTAGCGGAAGATGATCGCGCGGCGCATCCGCGCCAGCCGGCAGACCGCCTCGCAGAGGTGGTCGTAGAAGTCATCGGCGGTGGAGCCGGCCTCGGACTGCGATAGCACCTCGACGAACAGCTCGAGCGCGCCGATGCCCAGGCCGGTGGGTTCGTCGCTGACCGAGCTCACGGCCGCGCCCCGCCGGTTGTCGGGGCGAATCTCAGGCGGCGTGGACGGGCATCAGGCCCAGTCGCAGCGCCTGCTCGGGCGCGAGGTACACGCGCCACAGCTGTTGGCAAGACGAGCACCGGCATTGGACCGATGGATCGTAGCCCTGCAGGCTCCCCTCCCACTCCACCGGGTCGCAGGACAGGCAGATTGGGCAGGCCAGCGAAGCGTTGACGAGCGCGTCGGGGTCGTCGGGGCGAAAGCGCGCGGTGTCGGTCAGAAAAGCGATGAGTCCAATATCGCGCGCCGAAAGGGCCGCGGCAAACCGGACGGCCACCGCACCCCCCACGTGGGGGGCTATCTGGCGAACGCGTCGACGCGCGTGATCGGGCGCTTGCCCCACCGGCTGCGGGTGGCGAAGTCCAGCAGCCGCTCCATGTAGTCCCGCAGCGGCGACGCGCAGATCCCCTCCGGCTCCAGCCGGGCGCGCGTGGCCTCCGATTCGAACACCGTTCCGATCGAGAAGTACGGGAAGTACTGCGCGCCGGCCTGGATCGCCGACTGCTGGGCCGCATCGCACGCGGGCAGGGCCGCGTACTCGGCGGGCGGCAGCACCTGCACCTGCGGGCGGCGGAAGTACCGGCTGGCCAGGCCGGCGATCTCGTCGATCGTGGAGGCGTTGGGTCCGGCGGTCAGGTGATAGGTGGCGCCGGCGCTGCGGCCGGACTCGCACAGCGCGTGGACGGCGTCGGCCACGTAGTCGACCGAGACGACGTCGACCGGAGCCGTGGGAATCGCCGGCACGGCGGTGAACAGGCCGCGGGCGAACGCGCGCAGCGGCCAGTAGAGAACGTTGAAGGCGGCCGTCCAGCCGTTGCGCTGATCGCCCACGACGATGCTGGGGCGCAGGATCGTGGCCGGCAGGTCGGTGTGGGACCGCACCAGCTGCTCGGCCTCGAACTTCGACTGCTCATAGGAGTTGTGAAACGCCTGCCCGACGTCGAGGTCGCGCTCGTAGAAGCGACCGGAGTGGTTGCCGGCGACATAGGCGGTGGAGATGTGTCCGTAGCACTCGAGGCCACCGCGCTCGCGCGCCAGCTCGGCGAACTCGAGCATGTGGCGGGTGCCGGCGACGTTGATCTCCCGCGCCTCCTGCAGCGGGAGCGTGAACGACACCGAGGCTGCGCTGTGCACAATCGTGGTCACGCGCTCGGCGAGCTGGTCGCGCACGCGCGCCGCCAGGCCCATGCCCGGGAGGGTCATGTCGGCCACCACGGCCGTGACGCGGTGGCGGTGCTCATGGGCTCGGGAGCCGAACAGGTTCTCCAGCACGCCGTCGACCCGTGCCCGGGCTCCGTCGCTCCCGTCGGCGCGCACCAGTGTGATCACGCGGCGCTGCGAGCGCTCCAGATAGCGCGCCAGCAGCTCCATGCCGACGAAGCCGGTCGCGCCGGTCAACAGGACGTCGCCGCTGGTGCTGCCGGCGCTCACGACGCGCCTCGGAGCGAGTCCAACGCCCACACCAGCCGGGAGCGGGTGTCATAGGGCGAGATCAGCTCGTCGACGTAGCCGGTCGAGGCCGCCACCTGCGGGCGCAGCTGGGACTCGGCGTAGTGCTGGGCCAGGCGCTCGCGCTCGGCCTCGGGGTCCTCGGCGACCGCCAGCTCGCGGCGGTGCATGACCCCGACGGCCGGCTTGGCGCCCATGACTCCGATCTCGGCCCCGGGCCATGCGAACACATAGTCGGCGCCGAGGTCCTTGGAGTTCATGGTGATGTACGCGCCCCCGAAGGCCTTGCGCAGGATCAGCGTCACCCGCGGCACGGTCGCCTGGGCGAACGCATGCACGAGGCTGGCCCCGTGGCGGATTACCCCGGCGCCCTCCTGGCGGGTGCCCGGCATGTATCCGGGGGTGTCGACGAGCACTACCAGCGGGATTCCGAACGCGTCGCACTTGGACACGAAGCGCGCGCCCTTCTCCGAGCTGGCAGCATCGAGCACGCCTCCCAGGTAGCGGGGCTGGTTGGCGATCACGCCCACCGGACGGCCGTCGATGCGGGCCATGCCGGTGACGAGGTTGCGCGCCCAACCGGCCGAGATCTCCAGCAGCTCGCCTCCGTCGACGATGCCTGAGATGACGTCGCGCACGTCGTATATCCGGCGCGACTCCTCGGGCACGATCGTCCCGATGTCCCCGCCGCCGGCCGGCCGGCGCTGGCTGCGCGGGAGCGGGTCGCCGCGGTGGCTGGGCAGGTAGCCGAGCAGGTCGCGGGCCAGCCGGGACGCGTCGAAGTCATCGGCGGCGACGAAGTGGCAGACGCCGTTTCGCTGGTGCACGCGCGTGCCGCCGAGTTGCTCGGCGTTCACGTCCTCGCCCAGCGCTTCGCGCACCACGCCCGGCCCGGTGAGGAACATGCTGGACTCCTCGGTCATGACGACCCAGTCGGTGAGCGCCGGCGAATACGCGCCGCCGCCGGCCGACAGCCCGGTGACGATCGAGATCTGCGGCACGCGGCCCGAGAGCTGCACGGTGCGGCGAAAGATGCGGCCGTAGCCGCCGAGGGCGGCGATGCCCTCCTGCATCCGCGCGCCGCCGGAGGAGACGAAGCCGATCACCGGCGCGCGGCCGCGCCCGGCCAGCTCCAGCACGCGCGCGATCGTGTTGGCGTGCTGCTCACCCAGCGAGCCGCCGGCGAAGCTCGAGTCCTGCGCGTAGCAGAACACCGGTCGTCCTTCGACCGTGCCCGAGCCGCCGAGCACGCCGTCGCCGGCGCGCGCCTTGGCGCCCATCACGGGCGAGACGACCTCCGATCGGATCAGCTGCAGCGAGCCGTGGTCACACAGCAGCTCGAGCCGGTCCAGGGGCGTGATCGGCTCGTCGTCCTGTGGCCGGGTGCGCGGGGCGAGGGCGACGCTCATGGCCGTCCCCACTCGATCACGGTGGCGCCCCAGGTGAAGCCGGCGCCGAACGCGCCCAGCAGCACCCGGTCGCCGGCCGCGAGCATGCCCTCGCGCTCGGAGTAGGCCAGCGCCAGCGGCAGGGTGGCGGCGCAGGTGTTGCCGTACTGGCTGATGCAGTCGACCACCCGCTCGGACGTGAGCCCGAGCCGCTCGCCGACGGCGGACAGGATCCGGCCGTTGGCCTGGTGGTAGACGAACAGGTCGATCTCGTGCAGCCCCACCCCGGCCGCGCGCACGGCCTGGTGGGTGGACAGGGTCAGGCGGGCGACCGCCTCGCGAAATGTCTCGTGGCCGAGCATCTGGATCTTGGCGTCGCCGCGCCCGACGCGGATGTGGTCGGCTCCGGCGCCGTCGGCACCGAGCACGACGGGACCGATGCGGCCGGCTCCCCGTGTGGACTCCAGCACGACGGCGCCGGCGCCGTCGGCGAACACGGCCGCCGTCGGGCGGTCGTCGGGATCGGTGATCCGCGACATCAGGTCGGCGCCCACGACGACCACGCAAGCGGCCCGCCCGGCCTCGACCTGCGCCGCGCCCACCGCCAGCGCCGAGAGAAAGCCGGTGCAGGCGGAGCCGACGTCGAACGCTCCGGCGCGCGTCGCGCCCAGATCGTGGGCGACCAGCGGCGCGGCCGCCGGCATGATCTCGTCGGAGGTGCTGGTGGCGACGATCACCAGGTCGACGTCGGCCGGATCGGTCCCGGCGCGGGCCAGGGCGCTGCGGGCCGCCTCGGTGGCGTGGTCCTGCAGCCGCTCCTCGGGCCCGGCGACGCGCCGCGACTGGATCCCGGTGCGCCGCGCGATCCAGTCCTCGGGCACGCCCAGGCGCGCTTCGATCTCGGCATTGGCGACGACACGTTCGGGCACGCTCACGCCCACCGCGGCGGCCACCACACCGGGACGGGCGGGCGACGACACGGCTGAATCGACGTATGAATCGAGGTCTAGCGTGGAGCTCATGCAATCAATCTCCCCGGAGCACCCCCGTGTGCGCCAGTTGCAATACCGAAAGACCAGACAAGCGGGGGGTACGCGATCCGGCCGGGCTCGCCGGCGCCCGGGACCGCGCGCGGTACTGAAACGCTCCAACCGCTAGTCGGTCGGCCCAGCGGCCAGCTCGTCGATCAAGGTCGCCAGGCGGACGAGGACGTCGCCCACCAGCTCGCGCTCGCCGGCCGGAAGCTGCTCGTAGAAGGCCCTCTGACGGCCGCGCATCCACGCGGCCTGGCGATCCAGGGTGCGGCGCCCGGACTCGGTCAGGGTCACGGTCACCCCGCGCCGGTCCTCGGGCAAGCGGGCGCGGCGGACGATCGCCCGGCGCTCCAGGGCGTCGAGGATGCGCGTCGCCGTCGAGGGCGAGATCCCGGCAGCGGTCGCCAGATCCGAGACGCGAGCAGTGTCCTCGTCGGCCAGTGACTGCAACAGCCCGTACTGGGAGAACGTCAGCAGATCGTTTGCGTCCTGGGTGCCGGCTCCACGCGCGCGGCGGATCGCCTGCGCGAGCGTGTCGAAGCCGTCGAAGAACTCCTCCGCGCCGGATGCGATCTGAACGGTGGCGTCTTGCATGCCGATCTGGAGGCTAGCAACCGTTGGCATGCTATTCTTTGGCATGCCAATGAATTCTGAAACCGGGTGGTTGTCATGTTTCACAACATCCTTGTGTGCGTAGACGGCTCCGAGCACTCCGAACGCGCGCTGGTCGAAGCGATCGACCTGGCCACGACGCAGCGGGCCCGGCTCACCGTGCTGACCGCCGTCTCCCGTCCGCCCTACTGGGCCAACACGCCGCTGACCGCGGCCGGCATCGAGCCGCTGGCTGTCGACCTCCAGAAGGAGGCGGAGAAGACGCTGCGCTCCGCCGTCGACCAGGTGCCGGCCTCGATCCCGCTGACCAAGATCCTCACCGAGGACCCGATCCGCGAGGCGCTGATCTGCCAGATCAAGAGCGGCAAGTACGACCTGGTGGTGATGGGCTCGCGAGGGCGCGGCGCGCTGAGCGCGTCGCTGCTGGGCAGCATCAGCCACTACGCGCTCAACCACTCAGAGATCCCGGTGCTGATCGTCCGCGCCGATGAAGACGAGGACCGATCGCCCGTGCAGGCGACGGCCGACGCCGTCAGCAACGCAGCCTGACCTACTGCATGCGCTCGGGCGCAGGCCCGATCACCTGCACCGCGCCCTCCAGGATCCCGTCGATCTCCGCCAGGTCGTCGGGCGACAGCTTGACGTCCACCGCGCCCAGGCTCTCCTCGATGTGGCGCTGGCTGCGCGACCCCACGATCGACACGTGGACCGCCGGATTGGCCAGCGTCCAGGCGATCGCCAGCTGGCTGACGGTGTGGCCTCGCGCCTGCGCGAACCGCTTGAGCTCCGCCACCACGGCGACGTTGCGCGCCAGGTCCTCGCCGCGGAACTCCGACAGCCGTCCGCGCCAGTCGCCCTCGGCGAACTGGTGGCCGGCCGACATCGTGCCCGTCAGCAGCCCGTGGGCCAGCGGCCCGTAGACGAGCACGCCGATGTCGTGCTCGGCGCAGTAGGGCAGGATGTCGGCCTCGATCTCGCGCCGCAACATCGCGTAGGGCGGCTGCAGCGTCTCCACCGGCCGCGTGCGCGACAGCTCGTCGATCTGGCCCGGACCGAAGTTCGACACGCCGACGTGGCGGATCTTGCCCTCGTCGACCATCTGCTGCAGCACCTCGCCGGTCTCCTGGAACGAGACCTTGGGATCGGGCCAGTGCACCTGGTAAAGGTCGATGTAGTCGACGCCCAGTGCCTCCAGGCTCCGCTCCACGCCGTCGCGCAACCACATCGGGCTGGAGTCGCGCACCCGGGCGTCGTCCTCGTCTATTCGCACGCCGCCCTTGGTGGCGATCACCACCTCGTCGCGGCAATGGTCCAGGTCGTCGCGCAGCGCCCGGCCGAGCGCCCGCTCGGACTCGCCGAACCCGTAGGCCTGGGCGGTGTCGAAGAAGTTGACCCCGCGCTCACGCGCGAAGCGGATCGCCGCGGTCGCCTCGGCCTCGTCGAACCCGCCCCACGCGGCGCTCAGCTGCCAGGTCCCGAAGGCGATCGGGAAGACCTCCAGGCCGCTGCCTCCGAGTTTGATCATGTCCATGTCTCGCCGCTCCAGAGTCGGGTAATATCGCGGGCCAGGCTTCCCGCCGGGCTGGGGCGGGAATCTAGTCCTCGGAGGCGGGGAGCTCGACCAAGCGGTCGTACAGGGCCTTGAGCGTGGCCGCCGGATCGCAGCACAGCCCGGTATGGACCTCCGATGGCTGGACGATCGTGCTGGAGGGGGCGGCCAGCCAGCCGAAGCGCTCCGAGGGCGCCAGCTCGGCGATCGGCCCGGCGCCCGGCGCCCCGTCGCTCACGCGCACCAGTGCGTCGAGATGGTCGGCAAGGTCGGGCACGGGTACGTTGGGGTGGAGCGCCGTCAGGCGGGCGTGGTCCAGGCCGACCCGCGCGCCCAGGAATCCCAGCTGGCGGCAGAACACCACCACCCCGACGTTCAGCCGCTCGCCGCGCTCGACGCTCGGCACCACGCGCAGGATCAGGTAGGCGAACGGGCTAGGGGCGGGTGGGGTCATGTCTCGCACGCTCGGCCTCCTCCGCGAAGCTGCCGGCAGCCAGTCGCCGCGTCAGGTACTCGACGTAGACCTCGGGCGGGTCGGCACCCTCAAACCAGGAACCCGGCACCAACCTCACGGCGTCGGCGACCGCCGAGGGCCCGATCCGGGTGCGCAGGCGCTCCCCCGCGTCCAGCACCGAGCCGGCGTGGGGCAGCAGCACGTGCTGGGAGATCAGCGCAAACGGCCGCTCGGCGTGCGCCGCCGGGTTCAGGCCGGCGTGCTGCAGATACAGGGCGGCGCCGTGGTCGATCAGCCACAGCCGGTCGTGCCACCGCAGCAGGTTGGGATTGCGCGGCGTGCGGTCGACGTTGGTTGTCAGGGCGTCCAGCCACACCACCTCGGCGGCCAGCTCGCAGCTCGGCTGCCAGCCCCCGGCGGGCATGTAGGCGAACGCGCCCGGCAGGAAATCGACCCCCAGGTTCTCACCCTCGGAGGCCAGGATCAGCTCCTGGATCTCCGGGTCGGGCTCGGCGGCGCCGAGGCGCGCGTCGATCGACACGGTGACCAGCTCGGGGATCAGGAAGCCCAGTCGACGTGCCAGCTCGCCCACGATCACCTCGGCCACCAGCGCGCGCAGACCCTGCCCGGCGCCGCGGAACTTGACCACGTAGAGACCGTCGTCGTCGGCCTCCACCAGGCCGGGCAGCGACCCGCCCTCCCGCAGCGCGGTTACGTAGCGGGTGGCCAGCACCGATCTCAGGCTCGTCGTAACCGACATCCCGGGTCTTTCTAGCATCGAAGGAGATGCTCCTCTCCGTACTTGACCAGTCGCCGATCGCGGAGGGCTCCACGGGCGCCCAGGCTCTGCACAACACGCTGGACCTGGCGCGGGCGACCGACGCGCTCGGCTACCACCGCTATTGGGTCGCCGAGCACCACGGCGGACCGATGCTCGCCGGACCGAGTCCCGAGGTGCTGATCGGTCCGATCGCCGCGGCCACCGAGGGGATCCGGGTGGGCTCGGGCGGCGTGATGCTGCCCCACTACAGCCCGCTGAAGGTGGCCGAGTCGTTCACGATCCTGGCCGCCCTGTACCCCGGGCGGATCGATCTGGGCCTGGGCCGCGCCGCGGGGACCGACCCGCTGACGACGTTCGCCCTACAGCGCGACCGCCGCCAGGCGGCACCCGACGACTTCCCCCAGCAGCTGGGCGAGCTGCTGGCCTACTTCGAGGACGACCTGCCGGAGGATCATCCGTTCCGTCATCTGGCGGCCAGCCTGCCCGGCCTGCCGGAGCTGCCGGAGCCGTGGCTGCTCGGCTCCTCGGAGCAAAGCGCGATCTGGGCCGGCGAGCTGGGCATGCGCTACGCGTTTGCCGACTTCATCAACTCCTCGGGCGCTGAGATCGCAGAGCTCTATCGAGAGCGCTTTTCGCCGGTGCGTGACCTCAAGGCGCCGCGCGTGGCGGTCGCCACCTGGGTCCTGGTCGCGCCCACCGACGAGGAGGCCCAGCATCTGGCGCTGAGCAGCCAGATGGCCTTCAAGATGCTGCGCCGCGGGCAGCTGATCCCGGTCCCGTCGCCCGAGAAGGCGGCCTCATGGCTGGCCTCCGAGGGCGGTCCGCGCGGCGCCCGGCCCGGCCGGCGCTCGATCGTCGGCTCCGCGGAGACGGTGCGCGCCGGCCTCGAGGAGGTCGTCAGCGAGTACGGCGCCGACGAGGCGATCGTGGTCACGATCACCTATGACCACGCGATGCGTCGGCGCTCCTACGAGCTGCTGGCCGAGGCGTTCGGCCTGCAGCCGCGCGCCGAGCTCGCCGCCGCGTCGGCCTAGAGCCCGGCGAGCACGCGCAGCCGGTCCTCCAGCGTGCGCCGCGCGACGTTCGTGTCCGGCGCGGCGGCATCGAACTCGTGCGGCACGCCCGGACGCAGATGGAACTCCACGGGGACGCCGCCGCGGCTGAGAAATCCGGCGTAGGCAAGGTCCTCGTCGCCAACTGGGGATCGAGCGCGGACGCCGTCAAAGGTTCTGGACACGGGGTCTGCCAGCGGCCGCGGCGACTGACGCTGCTCAGGCTGGCATGGCGTTCGCGGCGAAACCAGGGTAGAGTTGCTTGCCAATGTCCAGGTGGGTCTACGACTTCGCTGACGGCTCCAGGGA
>JADGPO010000144.1 GCA_017882405.1 Solirubrobacteraceae bacterium
AAGGTGAACGGCGAGCTGCGCCGCCTGGACGAGGAGATCGTCCTCGACAAGAAGTACAAGCACGACATCGCCGTGGTCGTCGACCGCCTGGTGATGAAGACCGACCTGCGCAAGCGGCTGGCGGACTCGATCGAGACGGCCGTCGCCCTGGCCGACGGGCTGGTGGAGATCGAGCTCGTCGACGAGAACTCGAGAATCCTCACCTTCTCGGAGAAGTTCGCCTGCCCGGTGCACGGCCCCAGCCTGGTCGAGCTCGAGCCGCGGATCTTCTCCTTTAACGCCCCCCACGGCGCCTGCCCGCGGTGCACCGGGCTGGGGTCGCAGATGGAGATCGACCCCGAGCTGGTCGTCCCCGATCCGACGCTGTCGATCGGTGACGGCGCGATCGCGCCCTGGGCGGTGAGCGCCTCCAACTACTACGACCAGCTCACGCAGGCGATCGCGGAGCGCTACGACGTCGACCTCGACACGCCCTGGCAGGACCTGTCCAGCGAGTCGCGGGAGTTCTTCCTGTACGGCACCAACGGGGAGCGCGTGCAGGTCTCCTATCGCAACCGCTTCGGCCGGCCGCGCTCCTACGCCACCCGCTTCGAGGGGATCGTCCCCAACCTGGAGCGCCGCTACCGGGAGACCGATTCGGACTTCGCGCGGGAGAAGATCGAGGAGTACACGACCCTGCGTCCGTGCCCGGACTGCAAGGGGGCCCGGCTGCGGCCTGAGTCGCGGGCGGTGCTGGTCGACGGGACGGCGATTCACGAGTTCTGCGGGCTGTCGGCGCGGCGCGCGCTGGACTGGATCCGCGGACGGGAGTTCTCCGAGCACGACCGGCGAATCGCGCGGCTGATCCTGCGTGAGATCGAGGAGCGCCTGCAGTTCCTGGAGAACGTGGGGATCGGCTACCTGTCGATGGACCGGGCGTCGGCCACTCTGTCGGGCGGCGAGGCTCAGCGGATCCGCCTGGCCACGCAGATCGGGTCCTCGCTGGTGGGCGTGCTCTACATCCTCGACGAGCCGTCGATCGGGCTGCACCAGCGCGACAACGAGAAGCTGATCGGGACGCTCGAGCGGCTGCGCAACCTCGGCAACACGGTGATGGTGGTCGAGCACGACGAGGGCACGATGCGCGCCGCCGACCACATCGTCGACATGGGCCCGGGCGCCGGGGAGCATGGCGGCCACGTGGTCGCCGAGGGGACCGCGGACGAGATCGAGAAGGTCGCGGAGTCGCTCACCGGCCAGTTCCTGGCGGGTACGCGCCGGATCGAGATCCCCGCCCGGCGGCGTAAGCCCTCCGGCTACGTCGCGATCGAGGGGGCGGCCGAGAACAACCTGCGCAAGATCAACGTCAAGTTCCCGCTCGGCGTGCTGTGCAGCGTCACCGGCGTGTCGGGCTCGGGCAAGTCCACGCTGGTCAACGAGGTGCTGCTCAAGGCCGTCTCCAACCACCTGCATCGCAGCCGCCAGCGCGCGGGAGCGCACAAGCGGATCACCGGCCTCGACCAGCTGGACAAGATCATCTCCGTCGACCAGTCGCCGATCGGGCGCACGCCGCGCTCCAATCCGGCGACCTACATCGGGCTGTTCGATCAGATCCGCGAGCTGTTCTCCAAGACCCAGGAGGCGCGGGCCCGCGGCTACAAGCCCGGTCGCTTCTCGTTCAACGTCAAGGGCGGGCGCTGCGAGGTGTGCCGCGGCGACGGCCAGATCAAGATCGAGATGCACTTCCTGCCCGACGTCTACGTGCCCTGCGAGCAGTGCGACGGCAAGCGCTACAACCGCGAGACGCTCGAGGTCCGCTTCAAGGGCAAGACGATCGCCGATGTGCTGGAGATGCCGATCGAGGAGGCGCTGGAGTTCTTCGTCCACATCCCGAAGATCCGCCGCCGGGTGGACGCACTGGTCGAAGTTGGCCTGGGCTACATGCGGCTCGGGCAGCCGGCGACAACGCTGTCGGGCGGCGAGGCGCAGCGGGTCAAGTTGGCCGCCGAGCTGAGCAAGGTCGCCACCGGCCGGACGATGTACATCCTCGACGAGCCGACCACCGGGCTGCACTTCGCCGACATCCAGCGGCTGCTGCAGGTGCTCGAGCGCCTCGTGGACGCAGGCAACTCGGTGGTCGTCATCGAGCACAACCTCGACGTCCTCAAGGTCTCGGACTGGCTGATCGACCTCGGTCCGGAGGGGGGCGACGAGGGCGGCCAGATGATCGCCCAGGGGGCGCCCGAGCAGGTGGCCCAGGTGGCCGGCTCGCACACCGGAGAATTTCTGGCCACCATGCTCCCGGTCAAGGCCAGCCGTGCGCACCGGGCTCCCCAGAAGAGCGCCAACGGGTCCAACGGCTCCGCGAAGACCAACGGGAAGCCCGCCCGCCGACGAAGCGCCGCCCCGAGCTCGCGCTGAGCCCTTGGAGCCAAAGCTGCCCGCTTGGGCCGAGCTGAAGCTGTGGGCGCAGAAGTGGCGGTGGTACGAGCAGAACTCGCTGCCCTGGAACCGCGCCCGGATCCACTGGGAGATGATGCGGCGAGGGGCGTTCGCGCGCTGGCCGGTTCACGGCAACCTGCTGGAGGCGTTCGCCGAGGAGCGGCTGGAGATCGGGTCGGGCACGCTGCTGGAGCCCGACGTGTGGATCACCGCGCCCGCGCCGGCGAGGGTGCGGATCGGCAGCGGATCGTTTCTGAACCTGGGGGTTACGGTTGCCGCGTTGGACCTGGTCGAGATCGGCGATCACTGCATGTTCGCCAACGGCTGCTTCGTCACCGATGCCGATCACCGGGTCGATGATCCGCAGCGGCCGATCACGTGGCAGGGCTTTGTCAGCAGGGGCCCCACCAGGATCGGCGACAACGTGTGGTGCGGGGCGCACGTCGTCGTGACCAGCGGGGTGACCATCGGCGAGCGCTGCGTGATCGGCGCCAACTCCGTGGTGACCAAGGACATCCCGCCGTTCTCGGTGGCCGCCGGGGTACCCGCCCGCGTGATCCGGTCAGTCCGCCAGGACGGGGACGCAGCTGCGCGCGGCGACTAGCTTCCCGGCAGCCCGAGCCGCTTGATCTGAGTCCGCAGCGTGGCCCGCGACCCCGGCGGCCTCAGGAGTTCTTGATGACGATGCCCTCGATGATGTTGGCCGCGCGCTCGGTGGCGTCGATCGCGGCCTCCAGCCGCTCGAACAGGTCCTTCCAGCGGATCACCACCATCGGATCGATTCCCCCGTCGAACAGGGAGGCGACGGCCTCACGGGTGATCCGGTCGCCCTCGTTCTCCAGCCGGTTGACCTCGACCGTATAGCGCGAGATGTCGCGGAAGCCGTGCAGCAGGGGCAGCGCCTCGGCGATCTGGCTGGAGGCGTCCTTGAGCACCCGTGCCAGCTGGATCGACTGCTCCATCGGCGCCTCGATCTTGTACAGCTCGAGGTAGTCGGCGACCTCTTCGGTGTAATCGACGATGTCGTCGAGAGCCGAGGCGAGGGAGAGGATGTCCTCGCGGTCGATCGGGGTGACGAACGTCTGGTTGAGCCGGTGGATGATGTCGTGCGTGATCCGGTCGCCCTCGTGCTCGAGGTCGAGGATCACGGCCGCCAGCTGCTTGTCGTCGGGATAGGTGCGCAGCAGGTCGTAGAGCAGGGAGGACGCCCGCAGCATGTTCTGCCCGGCCTCCTCGAACAGCTCGAAGTACACGCGGTCCCGGGGAGCGAACACCTGAGTGAAGCGAGGCATGCCCGGCGGATCCTAGTGCCCTAGTGCCCTAGAGCTCTCGGGTCCGCCGGGGGCGGGGGCGGGACTCAACCCAGGCCGGCCCGGAAGCGCGCCAGCTCCTCGTCGTCGATCGAGTAGGAGTGCTCCGGGCCGGGGAAGCTGCCGCTGCGGACATCGGCGGCATACTCGGCCACCCCCGCGACCATGTGCGCGCGCACGTCGCCGTAGCGCTTGGCGAAGCGAGCCACGTGGCCGTCGTAGATGCCCAGCAGGTCGTGAAACACCAGCACCTGCCCGTCGGTCGCGTCTCCGGCGCCGATCCCGATCACGGGGATCTCCAGTCGCGGCATGAGCGTGCGCGAGACCGCGGCGGGGATCGCCTCCAGCACGATCGAGAAGCACCCGGCCTCCTGCAGGGCGATCGCGTCGCGGGCGACCGACAGCGCCCGCTCGGCGGTGCGGCCCTGGGCCTTGTAGCCACCGAGGGCGGTCGCCGTCTGGGGCGTCAGTCCGACGTGGCCCATAACGGGGATCCCGGACTCGACGATCGCCCGCGCGCGCTGCACGCTGGTGCCGCCGCGCTCGAGCTTGACGGCGTCACAGCCGGCCTCCTTGACGAACCGCTGGGCGGTGGCGATCGCCTGCTCATCCGAGCCCTCGTAGGAGCCGAACGGCAGATCGCCCACCAGCAGCGGGGTACGCAGGCCGCGGCGCACGGCCGACGCGAGCATCAGCATCTCGTCGGTCGAGACCGGCACCGTGGAGGGGTAGCCGAGCACCGTCATGGCGCCCGAGTCGCCGACCAGCACGATGTCCACGCCGGCCTCCTGCGCCACCTGGGCCGACGGGTAGTCGTAGGCGGTGACCATCACGATGGGCTCGCCCAGGTGCTTCTTCTCGGCCAGCCTCGGCAGCGTTATCGGCAGTGGCCCGTCGAGGCCCTGCGGCACCGGGGTGTGTGGGGTGGCGGACATTTGCGCTGCCTCCTCAAGCGGTTGACGCCCCGAGCAGGGTCGCCACCTCTTTGTCGATGGTGCGGATCTCGTTGTCCTGCGTGACGTGAACGACACGCGGGTCGTAGTGCTCCAGGTCCTCGGGGTCATAGGTCCCGTAGGAGATGACGATGACTGTGTCGCCGCGGTGCACGAGGCGCGCGGCGGCACCGTTGACCTTGATCGCTCCGGACCCGCGGTCGCCGGCGATCGTGTACGTCTCGAAGCGGGCGCCGTTGTCGACGTCGACAACGGCCACCTGCTCGAACTCCAGGATGTCGGCGGCCTCCAGCAGGTCCGGGTCGATGGTGATCGATCCCACGTAATGCAGGTCGCACTCGGTGACCGTCGCGCGGTGGATCTTGGACTTCAGCATCGTGCGGTTCATCTCGGATCCCTCCCTTGGTGTGCGCCGGCGGTCGCGGGCTCGACGCCTCCGGAGATATTGATCGGGACGTTGTCGATCAGGCGGGTGCTGCCGACCCGGGCGGCGACAACCGCCAGCGCATCCCCCTTCAGTTCCTGGAGCGGCCGCATCGTCTCGGGGTCGACCAGGCTCAGGTACTCGACGTCCACGCCCGCCCCGTCCAGCTCAGCGCGCCCGGCTTCCAAGGCCCGCGCTGGGTCCCATTCGCCGCCGACGACGGCGGCGCGCACGGCGGACACGGCGCGGTGCAGCGCGGTGGCCCGCCCGCGCTCGTAGGGCGACAGCAGCGCGTTGCGGCTCGAGAGGGCGAGCCCGTCGGCGGCACGGACGGTGGGGCAGACCTCGATGCGGACCGGTAGGTCGAGGTCGCGGACCAGCCGCCGGATGAGCACCGTCTGCTGGGCGTCCTTCTGGCCGAAGTAGGCGACGTCCGCGGACACCATGTTCAGCAGCTTGGTCACGACTGTGGCCACGCCCTCGAAGTGGTCGGGGCCGCGGTGCTCGCCCTCCAGCCCGAAGCTCACGCCGGCCACCGTGACCGTGGTGTTGAATCCCGGCGGGTACACCTCGGACACGGGTGGAGCGAACAGGTAGTCGACCCCCAGCTCGCCGGCCAGCGCCGCGTCCCGGGCCTCGTCGCGGGGGTAGACGTCCAGGTCGGCGGCGTCGTTGAACTGCGCCGGGTTGAGGAACAGCGAGACGACCACCAAGTCGCAGACCTCCACCGCCCGCCGCATCAGAGAGAGATGGCCCTCGTGCAGGGCGCCCATCGTCGGCACCAGCCCGATCGTGCGCCCCGCGCGCCGCAGCGGTGTCAGCTCGCGCCGCAGCTCGGTCACGGTGCGGATCGTCTTCATGCCCTCGCCGCCGGGGGGTGGGCCAGGGCCCGAGTGGCCAGCACGAGGCTGTCGAACAGGTCCACGAGCTCGGGCGTGCGCTCGGCGACGGCGGAGCGCTGGCGCTCGATCGTCTGCTCGTCGGCGCGCGCCACCGGGCCGGTGAGGGCGCGCTCAGGCCCCAGCTGTCCCCAGTTCTCGATCGTCGCCCGTACAAGCGGCAGCAGCAGCTGGCGCTCCAGGCCCGCGGTGGCGGCCAGCCGCTCGGCGGCCGCCTCCAGAGTGATCAGGAAGTTGGAGGCGATCGAGGCGGCGGCGTGGTAGGCCACCCGATCCTCGGCGGCCACCTCGATCGGGTGCAAGCCGAGCGTGCCGGCCAGAGCGCGCGCCAGCGCCAGCGTCTGCGGCGTGCTGCCGGCGATGGCGGCGCCCGCGCCCTCCAGGCGCGGGGTCTCGACGGCGCCGGCGAACGTCATCAGAGGATGCAGGGAGAACGCGGCGTGAGGGGCGAGCACGTCCAACCGGGTGGCCCCGGAGCAGTGGCCGACCGGTGGTCCGATCTCGACGGCCGCGGCAGCGGACGAGATCTCGGCGTCGGGCACGCACAGGAGCACAGCGTCGGCACCAGGCGCGGCGGCGCCGCGGCCCAGGGGACCGGTCACCGCTAGGCCGGCGGCGCGCAACGCCGCTGCCAGGGCGTTTCCCGCCCGTCCGCGACCAACGATTGCCACCCGCTCGGGGGCGTGGGTCGCGTGCGCAGAGGGGGGCTGAGAGTGCCGTTCCAGTTCCCGCATCAGGAATACCGGTCGGTGAAAGAGAGAGTGATTTGCTGCTATTTGCGGAGGTACGTTCCGCCTTGGCGGTCACGGCCTCCAAGACAAAGGATACCCGGCAGTCGATCGCCTCTACCATTGCGCTGCGTGACAAGCGCCACAGAGCGTCGGGAGCTCCTCAAGGCGGTCTACGAAGAGGCGCGCGAGTGCGCCGCCTGCCCGCTTCACCAGACGCGCACCACGGTGGTCTTCGGGTCGGGAAACGCAGACGCGGACCTGATGTTCATCGGCGAGGCGCCGGGAGCCAACGAGGACAAGCTGGGGTTGCCGTTCGTCGGCCAGGCCGGAAAGCTGCTCGACAAGCTGCTGACCGAGATCGGCCTGGATCGTGGCGACGTGTTCATCGCCAACACCGTCAAGTGCCGCCCCCCCAACAACCGTGACCCGCATCCGCACGAGATCGAGTCCTGCAACGGATACCTGCGCCGCCAGGTGCAGCTGATCGAGCCGAGCGTCATCTGCACCCTGGGCAATTTCGCGACCAAGCTGCTGCGCGGCGACACGACCGGGATCTCGCGGATACACGGCCAGGACGAGGTCCGGACGATCGGGCCGCGCGTCGTGAGGCTGCTCCCGCTGTATCACCCGGCGGCCGCGCTGTACACGCCCTCCACGCTGGAAACGCTGCGCGCCGACTTCCAGCGCATTCCGGAGCTGCTCGCCCTCGGGCCACCGCGGCAGCCCGAGCCGGCCGAGGCGGTGCCCGAGCCGGCTGAGCCCCGGTCGCCCTCCCAAGCGCACCCGCAGTCGCCCTCCGAGGCCGATTCCAAGCTGTCGAAGGAGGCGCAGGGCCCGCCTTCGCCGCCGCCGCCGGCCCCGGACAGGCAGCTGGGCCTTTTCTGAACCGTTCGTCACGGAGTTCGCCGAGCGGCCGCCGGCGCCGATCCGCTTTCAGTTCTTCGTGCCCGGCAACGGGGTCGACTCGGCGCTGAGCGCGGCGACCCCGGCCGGCCGATCAGCCGACGGCCTCGGGGATCGGCTCGATGTCCGGGGCCCTCCGCGCGGGTTCGCCGGGCGGTGCCGGCGCCGCCGGACCGCGCCGCAACGCGAAGCCGAACGCCACCAGCGCGCCGACCACCTGGATGGCCAGCACGACGGCCGCGAACCCGGTCGGCTTGCGCGACGCGTTGAGCAGCAGGATCGGCTCGGCGACGGCCACCAGCGCAAGGGCGACCAGGAACCACGTGCGCCTGAGCGCCAACAGGTACTGGATCGCCAGGTACGTGCAAGCGAGAACCGTGAACGCCAGCCCGAGCACCAGGAGCGAACCGGAGGCGTGGGCCTTGCTGGCGCCGAAGGCGAGCTTGATCAGCAGGTGCGAGGCGAACGCGAAGATCAGCAGCACCGGCACCGCGCACACTGCGATGATCCCGAGCGCGCGCGCCAGGATCGGGCGGGGGTCCTCGCCGGAGGCTCGCCGGCGCGACACCTCGGGCACCAGGTAGAAGCCGGCGCCCATCGCGACCCAGATCAGCACCTTGGCAGCGACCGCGGTGGCTCCGTAGGAGCTGGCCAGCGAGGTCGAGAAGCGGTGCTTGGCGGCAATGATGTCGATGTTCTGCAACACCGCGATCACGATCAGCCCGGCGATCGGCGCCCAGGCACGCTTGACGTGGGCCAACAACGTGAGCGCCGCCGCGGGCGCCGGATCGCCCCGCGCGGACTCTCCGGCGGCGGCCAGCACGTGGCGCTGCAGCCGCCGCGCGCAGTACAGGCCCATCGCGATGAACGACAGCGGGGTGCCCAGATAGGCGCCGGTCACACCCAGCCCAGCCGCGGCCAGGATCGCGCCCAGGACCAGGCGAGAACCCTGCTCGCCGACCAGGCTGAGGCCCACGCCCTTGTAGTCGCCGAGGCCCTGCAGCACTCCGCGCAAAATCGAGAGCTCCAGCCACAGCGCGGCCGCGGGGAGTCCCAGGGCGGCCGCCCACGCGTTGTGCTTGACCCCCACCGCCGAGGCGATCGGGTGGCGCAGGAGGACCGAGACGACCGTGATGACGACCGTGAACACGGCCATCGACCGGGTCCACTGGCGGACCGTGGCCGCCAGCCCGGCGCCGGTGCCGAGATGACCGAGGACGCCCTCCCGGGCGGTGGCCACCTGCAGCGCCTGGCCCACGACCGACAGGATCAGGAAGTAGCTGACCAGCGCAGCCAGCGACCCATAGCCGCCGCCCTGGTTGTCCTTGAGCAGCCGCGCGAACACGACCGTCGAGCCGAGCGCGATCACGTTGTTGGCGATCATCGCGCCGGCCAGCCCGGCCGCTTTGGCCGTCTCGGACCCGCGTAGATCCGCGAGCGAGCTGGGAACCCCCTCGCGCCCGCCGGTGACGCGCTTGATAAGCGCCGCGATCCGCCCCGGGGCCTCGTCGGTCGGGGGAGTGGTCATGACGCCAGGGACGGTAGCGAACGCTTCCGTCGGCCCGCTCTAGAGTCTTGCGCGTGCGGGGGAAGTTCGAGTCCACCGGCGCAGCCCAGACCGAGGCGCTGGCCGCTCGCCTGGCCGCTGAGCTGGGCCCCGGCGACGTGGTGCTCGTCGCCGGCGAGCTGGGCGCCGGCAAGACGACCTTCGTGCGCGGCGCCGCTCGTCGACTTGGGGTCAGCGTGCCCGTGACCAGCCCCACCTTCACGATCGGCCAGCGTTATCCCGCGACGGGCGTCCCCGGGGCAGACGGGCGGAGTCTGATCATCTCTCATGTGGACCTGTACCGCCTGGGCTCGCTGGCCGACGAGGACCCCGACCTGCTGGACGAGTACGTGGGACCGGAGACGATCTCGTTCGTCGAGTGGCCGCAGGGCGAGGAGGCGACCCTGGCCGGCCTGGGTCGGATCGCGGCCCGGGTCAGCCTGGAGCACGCCGGCGGCGACCGGCGACACATCGTGGTGGACTAGTGGCCTGTCCGTGCTGATCCTCGGGCTGGACACGGCAACGCGGGCGACGACGGTGGCCGTGCTGGACGTCACCGCGGGGACGGTCGCCGCGCGTCGCGATGACCCCTCTAAGGGACAGCGCCCGCGTCACACCACGCGGCTGCTGGAGCTCGCGGTGGAGGTGCTGGGCGAGGCGGGCTGCGGTTGGGCGGACCTCAGCCGGATCGCGGTCGGCGTCGGTCCGGGCACGTTCACCGGGCTGCGGATCGGGATCTCGACGGCGCGGGCGCTGGCGGCCGCCCGCGACGTGCCGCTGGTCGGTGTCTCCACGCTGCGCGCGCTGGCTCACGGGGCCGCGGGCGAGGGCCGGGCCGTGTTGGCGGTGCTGGATGCCCGTCGGGGCGAGGTGTTCGCCGCCGGCTGGTCGCCCGGGACGATCGCCGATCCGGAGGCGCAACCGCTGCTGGCGCCGTCCGCGCTGTCGCCCCAGGAGCTCGCTGAGGCGTCCTGCGCACCGGCGGGCGGTTGGCTGGCGGTGGGGGAGGGGGCGGTAGAATTCAGGTCGGTTCTCGAGCGCTCGGGAGCCTTGATTCCCGAGGACGGCTCAGACCTGCATCGCGTCAGCGCCATCGACCACTGCCGACTGGCGACGGGCCTGCCTTCCCAGAACCTCGACGACGTTCGCCCGGCGTATCTGCGCCTTCCGGATGCCGAGCTCACGCTCCGCGCACGTGGCCGGGCGTCCATCCCATGACCTCCTTTGACCCACCGACGATCCGCCCGCTGGCCTACGCCGATCTCCCGCAGGTGATCGCGATCGAGCGACGCGCGTTCACCACGCCGTGGTCGCTGGCGATGTTCGTGCTCGAGCTGTCCAAGCCGTCGGGCGTGTGCCTGGCCGCCGTCGACAGTCGGACGTCCAAGCTCGTCGGATACCTGGTGTGCTCGCGCTACGACACCGTCTGGCACCTGATGAACGTCGCCGTCGAGCCGACCCGGCGCCGGCGGGGGATCGCCTGGGCGCTGCTCGAGCAGATGATCCGCGAGGCCGGCCCCGAGCAGCAGTACACGCTGGAGGTGCGGACCTCCAACGCGCCGGCGATCGCCCTCTACGAACGGCTGCACTTCCGCTCGGCGGGCAAGCGGCCGCGCTACTACCGCGACACCGGCGAGGACGCGGTGATCATGTGGCGCACCGCGGAGACGGTATCGACGCCGGGTGCGGCCGGGTGATCCTCGCGCTGGAGACCAGCTGCGACGACACCTGCGCCGCGGTCATCACCCCGGACGGGCGGATCCTCGCCAACGTGATCTCGTCGCAGGGGATCCACGATCGCTACGGCGGGGTTGTTCCCGAGATCGCCTCCCGCCACCATCTGGAGCTGATCGACGACGCCGTCGCCGACGCCCTGCGCCAGGCGCGTACGACGCTGCCCGAGCTGGGGCTGGTCGCGGTCACACGTGGACCGGGACTGGTCGCCGCCCTGCTCGTGGGGATGGCCAGCGCCAAGGCCCTGGCCGCCGCCTACGAGCTGCCGCTGGCGCCCGTGGACCATCTCCACGGGCACGTGGCCGCCAGCTTTCTGGGCGGATCGGGATGGGAGCCTCCGTTTGTCAGCCTGGTTGCCAGCGGAGGGCACACGTTCGTGGCGCGCGTCGAGAACCGCGGCCCGGGCTTCGAGGTGCTCGGGCAGACCCTCGACGACGCCGCCGGGGAGGCGTTCGACAAGGGCGCACGGCTGCTCGGCCTCGGCTATCCCGGCGGCCCGGCGCTGGAGCGTCTGGCGCGTGACGGAGACCCGGCTGCGTTCACGTTCCCCACCGCTGCCCGGCTGCGCGGGATGGACTTCTCGTTCGCCGGATTGAAGACGGCGCTGCTCTACCGCGTCCGTGATCTGGGACCGGAGGAGACCGCGCGGCGGCGGGCCGATCTGGCAGCCGCCTATCAGCACGCGATAGTGGAGGCCCTGGCGGTGCGCGCGGAACGGGCGCTCGCGCACACCGGCCTGACCCGGCTGGCGGTCGGCGGAGGGGTGGCCGCCAACGGTCCACTGCGCGAGCGCCTGGCGCAACTCGGGGTGGAGCTGGAGGTCCCGGAGCGCAAGCTGTGCACCGACAACGCGGCGATGGTCGCCTCGGCGGCTCGCTATGTACCTGCGCTTGCGTTTCCGGACTACCTGTCGCTGGACGTCTACGCCACCGGTGAGCGGTCGCTCTTCGCATGAGCCACACCGTTGTCCTCTACGGACGCGAGGGCTGCTGCCTGTGCGACGACGCCCGCGACGTCCTGCTGCGCGTGCGCGACCGGCGGCCCTTTGCGCTGCAGGAGCGCGACATCGATGGCGACGACGCTCTGCTGCGTGCTTATCTCGAGCGAATTCCGGTCGTTACGATCGACGGCGTGGAGGCGTTCGAGCTATTCGTGGATGAGTCCGAGCTGGTTCGCCGGCTCGGCTAAGGTTCGTCGAAGATGAGCTACACCGTCGGTCGCGGCACCGAGCCCGCCGTGCCGGGCCTCGAGAAGCCGGGCGAGAAGCTTTCGCTCGGGGTGGCCGCGCGGCTGTCGCGCTACCTGCAGGTGCTCACGCAGGCGCGCAAGATCGGCAAGGAGACGATCTCCTCCCAGGAGCTGGCCGACTACACACATGTCAACTCGACGCAGATCCGCCGTGACCTGTCCGGCTTTGGCAAGTTCGGCAAGCGCGGCGTCGGCTACAACGTCGAGTCGCTGGTCAACCAGATCCGCAAGATCCTGCGCACCGCCGGCCAGCACAACATCGCTCTGTTCGGCGCCGGGCACCTCGGCACGGCGATCGCCACCTCGGACATCTTCGCCGACCATGGCTTCCGCGTGGTGGCCATCTTCGATGTCGATCGCGCCCGCGTCGGCACGCACATCGGCAACCTCGAGGTACGCCACAACTCCGAGCTGTGCTCCGTGGTCGACGAGCAGGACATCGTCGTCGCCGTCCTGGCCGTGCCGTCGTCCGCCGCCCAGGTGCTGGCCGGTGAGCTGGTCGAGGCAGGGGTGAAGATCATCTTCAACTACTCAGACGCGCTGTTGCAGGTGCCGCCCGAGGTCACGGTCCACACCTCAAGTCCCGCCGTTGACCTGCTCTACGCGCTCTACTTCTATCTGACCTAGTCGCGAGACCCCTCGTGGAGCTCGACACGAACACCGCCCGGGCGGCTTTCGACGCCTCGACTGACTTTTCCGTCGGCATGGAGGAGGAGTTCGGCCTGCTGCACCCGGCCAGCCTCGAGCTGGTGGGGCGCTTCGAGCAGCTGCGAGACGCCGCCGTGGCGTCCGACCCGCAGCTGGCCGAATCGATCTCGGGGGAGCTGATCTCGTCGGAGATCGAGATCCGCTCCGGCCGGGGTGAGGACCTGCCGGCGGCCCGCACGGCGCAGCAGGACCTCCGCCGGCGGCTGTTCGCGCTGGCCGGCGATCAGGGCGTGGAGCTGGGCGCGACCGGTACCCACCCGTTCTCGGACTACCGCCGGCAGCAGATCATCCAGACCGAGCACTACCGCCGCGTCGAGGAGGGCCTGAAGTACGTGGCCTGGCGCAACAACACGTTCTCGGTGCACGTCCACGTGGGCGTGCGCGGGGCCGACCGCGCCGTCCTGGTGTGCGATCGCCTGCGTCCGGTGCTCCCGATCCTGCTGGCGATCTCGGCCAACTCGCCGTTTCTGGACGGACGCGACTCGGGACTGGCCAGCGCGCGCGCGCAGACGTTCACCAAGAGCTTCCCGCGCTGCGGCGTCCCCGACCCGTTTGGGGGCTGGGATGCGTTCGCCGACTACATCGATTTTCTGGTGTCCACCCGGTCGATCGTCGAGTACACGCAGGTGTGGTGGTCGATCCGGCCGCATTTCGCCTTCGGCACCGTCGAGGTCCGGATCTGCGACGTCCAGGCGACTGCGGCCGAGTCCGACGGTCTGACGGCGCTGATCGTCGCCTGCGTGGCCCAGGCGGCCCGCGACATCGACGAGGGCGTCCCGAGCACCGACCTGCCCCACCGGCTGATCGAGGAGAACATGTGGCGCGCGCTGCGTTACGGCCTGGACGGCGAGCTGCTGGACCTCGAGCGCCGCGAGGCCTATCCGGCAGCGGAGGCGATCGACCGGCTGCTGGCCTGGACCGCCCCGGTTCGCGCCGAGCTGGGGATCGAGGTGGCGCTGCCGTCGCGCAACGGAGCTCAGCGCCAGCGGGAGCTGTTGCAGTCTGGCATGAGCCTCGCGGAGGCCTATGCGGTAGTACAGGCGCAGACCCGCGAGACATATTCCCGGACCCCGCCCGCCCCCCCAGACCCCGCGGCGATCGGGGCGGGGTCCGCCAACCGAGAGGAGACGAGATGAGCGCCACCGGCCAGCCTTCAGAAGAAGAGCTCCGCGCCGCCTACGAGGCGGAGATCAAGAAGATCCGCGTCGAGCAGATCCTGCTCGAGCAGGTCGTCTCGATCGTCAACCTGGGCATGCGTCGCACCGGCTTGGCCCCCGGCACCGAGGACGAGCGCGACATCGATCAGCTACGGCTGGCGATCGAGGCCGTGCGGGCCCTGCTGCCGCTCCTCGAGCGCTCCGCGCCCACGCAGGCCGGGCAGATCCGTGACGCCCTGTCGCAGCTGCAGCTGGCGTTCGTGCGGCTCGGAGGTTCGCCCGGCGCGCAGGGCGAGCAGCCATCCGGCGCGGCCGAGCCCGGCGCGGCCGAGCCCGGCGCGGCCGAGCCCGGCGCGGC
>JADGPO010000145.1 GCA_017882405.1 Solirubrobacteraceae bacterium
CATCGTGGAGCGCTCCACCGGCGACCGGCCGGACATGAGCACGCTCCCGCTCGACGACACGCCGACCTACGAGATGCTGGCGGCCGGCGAGGCGATCGGCAAGAAGAATCGCGAGGCGATGGCCAAGCTCAAGCCCGAGTTCTTCGCCGGCTGCCGCGCGTCGGGCACCAGCGAGGCGGTCACCGAGCTGCTGTGGGCGACCAACGAGAAGTCAGCCGACTACTCGTTCAACAAGTCCCACGCCGCCTGCTATGCCCTGATCTCGTACCGCACCGCCTGGCTGAAGGCCAACTACCCGGCGGAGTACATGGCGGCGCTGATCTCCTCGGTGATGGACACCAAGGACAAGGTCCCGTTCTTCGTCGCCCAGGCCGAGCAGATGGGAATCGCGATCCTGCCGCCCGACGTGAACCTCTCAGACCACGAGTTCGTGGTCGTCGAGGGCAACATCCGCTTCGGGCTGGACGCCGTCAAGGGCGTCGGCTACCAGGCGGTGGAGGCGATCAAGCGCGCCCGGGAACCAGTTCCCGCCCACCCAACCCCCGACCACCCGGCGACGCCCCGTCCGTTCACCAGCCTGTTCGACTTCTGCGAGCGCGTCGACAACCGAGCCGTCAACAAGAAGGCGATCGAGGCGCTGATCAAGTGCGGCGCGTTCGGCTCCACGAACGCCCCCCGCAAGGGGATGCTGGCGGTGCTTGAGCAGGCCCAGGCCGCGGGCTCCAAGGCCCAGCAGGACGCCCTCATCGGCCAGGGCTCGATCTTCGACCTGGCTCCGCCGACCCCGGCGTCGAGCAGCGCCGGCGACGGCGCCGGTGGCGCCGCCAGCGGCTTCGCCGGCCCCAGCCACGCCCCGATCCCCGGCGAGGAGTTCGACCGCACCGAGATGCTGGCCGCCGAGAAGGAGTCGCTCGGCCTGTTCATCTCCGCGCACCCCCTCAAGGACGTGGGGCCGGCGCTGCGCGCCAAGGCCGACAGCACCCTGGCCGAGCTCGCCGACCGCCGCGACGGGGACTGGGTGACGATCGGCGGGATGGTCACCCAGTTCAAGAAGATCAAGACCAAGAAGGGCGATCTGATGGCGTTCGCCACGATCTACGACCTCGAGGCCTCGGTGGAGATCGTCGTCTTCGGCAAGGTCCTCGACGCGTGCGGCGACGCGCTGGACACCGACGCGATCGTGCTCGTGCGCGGCAAGGTCGATCACAAGGACCGCGACAAGACCTGCCTGATCGCCCAGCAGGTGGAACGCTTCGAGCCCAGCGAGGAGGAGGTGCTCAAGGCCCAGGTTCAGGCCGCCAAGCCGGCGCTGACGCCGGCGGCCCTGCGCCTGCGCCTCGACGCCACGGCCCTGCCGGCCACCGCGCTGGGCGAGCTCAAGGACGTGCTCTCCGGCTTCCCCGGCGAGTCCGACGTGGTGATCGAGCTGTCCACCACCGTCGGCCGGCGCCGCCTGAAGCTCGGGCCGAGCTTCCGCGTGGCGCGCAGCGCGAGCCTGCACGCCGAGCTGGATGCCCTGCTCGGATCGGCGCTGATACCCGAGGTCATCGTCGCGCCGGGCGAGCCGGCGCCCCAGGCGGCCAGCGTCGCCTGACGGGCGGCTCGTGCGCGTTCAGCGCACGTGCAGGTCGATCCCAAGCAGCAGCAGCGGCCACAGGACGACCGCCAGCACGGCTGAAACCACCGGGCGCAGCGCGTCCAGGTTCGCCAGGTAGTGATGCGCCGACGCTACCAGGGCGCCGACGACCAACCAGAGGATGCTGGGGAGGCTGATGCGCATAGTGCCGACTGGTTCGTTGTCCTTCCCCGGAACTCCTTCTGCCTAACCGGGCAGCCAGGGTCCGCGCCACCCGCCGTGGCCGGCCACAAGCTTGTCGGCCTCGGGCGGCCCCCAAGGAGCCCTGCGGATAGCGGTTCGCCGTGGGCGGTGAATCCAGCAGTGGCTGCACGATCCGCCAACACTCCTCGACCATGTCCTGGCGGGTGAAGTGGCTGGCGTCGCCGACCAGCGCGGCGTGCAGCAGCACCTCGTAGGGGGTGGCCCCCTCGCCGCCCTCCTTGGCGAACTCCATGTCGAGATCGATCTCGGACGCGCCGCGTCGATCGGCTCGCTGGGCATCGAGCACCATCCGGATCCCGGCGTCCGGGTCGATGCGGAAGGCCGCGGTCCTGGACGCCGAAGCTCTCGGCCATCGTGATCTGCACGGCCGCGACATAGCCGCGATTCCACACCGGCTCACAGCTACCCGCCGTCCGCCCCGCACCAGCCCGGCATCGGCCAGTCCGGCGACCACGGTGGCAAACCCGGTCAGCCCTTGGCCTTCTTGGCGCGGGCGTCCGCGCGCCTGCGCGATGCCTGGCCGCGCTTGCGCAGCGTGAAGCACAGCTCGACCTCCTCGCGCGTCGGCCCCTGGCCTTCGGGGCCCTGTGTCTCGAGCACCAGCGGCAGCTTCTCGAAGCGCGGCTCGGAGAGGAACGCCGCGCAACCCCTTTCCCCGAGCTCGCCGGTGCCGATGTTGGCGTGGCGGTCGCGGTTGGACCCCAGCGGTGTCTGCGAGTCGTTGAGATGCAGCGACCCCAGCCGCTCGAGGCCGACCTCCCGCTTGAACTGGTCCAGCACGTCGCTGAGCCCCGACGCGGTGCAAATGTCGTAGCCGGAGGCCAGCAGATGGCAGGAGTCCAGGCACACGCCCAGCCGCTTGTCGCCGCCGGCGGCGTCCAGCAGATCGGCCAGCTCGCCGAACGAGCGCCCCAGCGTTCCCCCGGCCCCGGCGGTGTCCTCCAGGTGCAGCGGACAGCGCTCGGTCTCCGACAGCGCCTCGGCGATCACCTTGCCCGCCCGCCTGATCGCCTGCCCGACGTCTCCCTGCTTGGCCGAGCCGGGGTGCAGCACCACTCCGGCGGCTCCGATCCCCGCGCCCACACGCAGCGACTGGATCAGCGACGCGCGGGACTTTTCGCGGATCTGTGCGTCCTCGGAGGCGCAGTTGAGCAGGTAGACGGCGTGGATCAGGACGGCCTTGATGGGGCTCGGCTTCATCGCCTCGCGGAACGCCGCGAAGTCGTCCTCGCCATAGGCGGTGGGGCGCCACATGCGCGGAGACTGGTTGAAGATCTGGATCGCCTGGCAGTCGCGCTCGATGCCGCGCTCGATTGCTTTGGGCAGACCGCCTGCCGGTGATACGTGCGCGCCGATTAGCATGCTGTGACGGTGTCCATGCGAGTTCGCTTTGCTCCTTCTCCGACGGGCGCGCTACACATCGGCGGAGCGCGCACCGCGCTGTACAACTGGCTGCTCGCGCGCGGCCAGGGCGGCAAGCTGGTGCTGCGCATCGAAGATACAGACCGGACGCGCTCGACGCCGGAGAACGTCGAGCAGATCCTCGACGCCCTGCGCTGGCTGAACCTCGACTTCGACGAGGGCCCGATCTTTCAGACCGAGCGGGCCGATCGTCACGCCGAGGTGCTCGCTCAGCTGCTGGAGGGCGGCCACGCCTATCGCTCGACGGCCACGGCCGATGACGTGCGCGACTTCAAGGCGCGCCACGGTTCCGAGCGCGGCTTTCGCGGCACGTCCGAGCCGGACGGGGCGATCCGCCTGCGGGTGCCCGACGAGGGGGAGACGCTGGTGCGCGACGTGATCCGCGGCGAGACGCGCTTTCCCAACGCCAACCTCGACGATCCGGTGATCGCCCGCGCCGACGGCTCGCCGCTGTACAACTTCGCGGTCGCCGTCGACGACCTGGATGCCGGCATCACGCACGTGGTCCGCGGCGAGGACCATCTGTCCAATACGCCCAAGCAGCTGCTGGTGCTCGACGCCATGGGGGCGCCCGAGCCGCTGTACGCCCACCTGCCGCTGCTGCACGGCCCCGACGGGCGCAAGCTGTCAAAGCGCCACGGCGCCGCCTCCGTGCAGGAGCTGCGCGACGCCGGCTATCTGCCCGAGGCGGTCGACAACTACATCGCGCTGCTGGGAGCCGGCTTTGCCTCCGACGAGGAGTTCTTCACCCTCCCGCAGCTGGCCGAGCGCTTCCGGCTGGAGCGCGTGTCCAAGAACCCGGCGGTGTTCGACGAGCGCAAGCTGCGCCACCTCAACGGCCGCCACCTGCGCGAGCTGTCGCTGGACGAGCTCACCGAGCGTCTGGAGAACTACACCGGCCGCAGCGGCCTGCGCGGCGCCGCCGAGATCTCCGCGGAGAAGATCCAGACGCTCGCCGACTTCTGGCCGTTGGTGTCGTTCCTGTTCGACGGGCCGGTCGACGATCCGAGCGCCTTTGCCAAGACGATCGGCAAGGACGGGGGCGCCGAGACGCTGGCCGCGGCCCGCGAGGCGCTGGCGCAGGCCGAGCCGTTCACCCCCGAGACGATCGAGGCCGCGCTGCGGGGGGTGGTGGAGGCTCGCGACGTCAAGCCGGGGAAGGTGTTCCAACCGGTGCGGGTCGCGATCGCCGGCTCGACCGTCTCGCCGGGGATCTTCGAGAGCGTGGCCCTGCTGGGCCGCGACGAGACGCTGGCGCGCATCGACGCCGCCCTGCGACGCGCCGGCTGAGCCGGCGCAACTTTCTTCGCACTTCGCCGCTAAACAACCATCGAACATCTGCCGATAAACCAGCCGATGAGTTGGGCGGTCGCATATCGAGTCACAATTACTGGCGGCCTTCGGGCCCCCGAGGGATGAGTGAGTAAGCGGTGGCCGTGGCGGCAGTGAATCCAGGACCTACCGATCCATACGCGGCGCGGGAACGCCATCACAACGAGGGCCATGGCCGACGTCTGACCACGGCCTTCGAGGCGCTGGAGGCCTACCCGGTGCTGGTGGAGTCTCGCAACCGCGTGCTGCGCCTGTTCGAGAATGGCGAGCCGCCGGTGGGCGACGTCATCTCGGCCGTCGAAGCCGACGTCGCGCTCACCGTCACCGTCGTGCGCCTGGCCAACCAGGTGGAGGGACGCACCCGGGGCCGCGTGGAGAGCGTGGTCGCGGGCGTCGAGGTCCTCTCGGCCGCGACCGTGCACGCGATTGCCCGGCGCGCACGCACCTTTGACTTCTTCGAGCGCACTGCTGTGTGGCAGGGTGTGCCTGAACGCTTCCGGCTGCACGCCGTGGCCACCCAGCGCGCTGCCGACCGGCTGGCCCGCGAGGTCGGCTACGGCTCGCGTGACCGCCTGATGGTGACCTCGCTGCTGCACGACATCGGCAAGCTCGTGCTCGTCCACGCCTATCCCGGCTACCCCGGCCAGGTGCACGGCGACGCCCGCACGCCGGAGGAGCGACTCCAACGCGAGCGTCGCGAGCTCGGCGTCGACCATGCGCTGGTCGGCGGGGTGCTGGCCCGCCGGTGGGCGCTGCCTCGCTCGCTGGCCAGCGTGATCGAGCGCCACCACGCCGAGGACGCCACCGACGAGGCTGCGATCGTCCGTCTCGCCGACATGCTCGCCCACTATGTCCTGGGCGGCACGATCTCCCCGTCGGAGATGCTGGCCGCCGCCCGCACGATGGACCTCAGCCCCGCCGAGCTGCGCACGGTGCTCTACGAGCTGCCGTTGCCGGCGGCCGGCGAGCGCCCGCGCCAGGTGGAGCCCTGCCCGCTGTCGACTCGCGAGGTGGACGTGCTGCGCCGGCTGGCCAAGGGCATGGTCTACAAGCAGATCGCCTCCGACCTGGGCCTGTCGACGAGCACGATCCGCACCCATCTGCACAACGTCTACGGCAAGCTGGGCGCGATGGATCGCGCCCAGGCCGTGCTGATCGCCAGCGAGCGCGGCTGGATCTAGCTCCACCGCGGGTGCGGGGCACTAGGATCGAAGCGCCGATGATCTCGATCACGACCAAGTCGCCCTATGCCCTCAGCGCGCTGATCGAGCTTCACCGCCAGGGATCGGCGGGCCCGGTGCCGATCGCCGAGCTCGCGCGTCGCCGCGAGATTCCCGTGCAGTTCCTGGAGCAGCTGTTCGCCACGCTGCGCCGCGCGGGGATCCTGCGTTCCCAGCGCGGCGTCAAGGGCGGCTACACCCTCGCGCGTCCGGCCACGGAGGTGACCGTGCTGGAGCTGGTGGAGCTGCTCGACGGTCCGCTCGGCACCCAGACGACGGGCGTGTTCACCGAGGCCGCGCAGGCCGCCGCGGCCGTCCTCGCCGAGGCGACGGTGGCGTCGGTGGCCGAGCAGGAGCTCCGCGCCGCGGGCGCGCCGATGTACCACATCTGACCGTCGCCTCGGGTGCATCTAGGCTCATAGCCGCAGATGACGCGCTTCTCCAGCAACATCGCCGAGCTGGTCGGCGAGACGCCGATCGTGCAGCTCACCCGGCTGACCGGGGAGCTGGCCATCGAGCTGTTCGCCAAGCTGGAGATGTTCAACCCGGGGGCCAGCGTCAAGGACCGGATTGGCGTGGCGATGATCGACGCGGCCGAGCGCGAGGGGCGGATCGAGCCCGGGCGCACCACGATCGTCGAGGCCACCAGCGGCAACACCGGCATCGCGCTGGCGTTCGTGTGCGCGGCCAAGGGCTATGACCTGATCCTCACGCTGCCCGAGGGCATGAGCCGCGAGCGCGAGAGCCTGCTGCGCCTGTACGGCGCCACCGTCCAGGTCACCGAGTCGCTGGGCGGGATGAACGAGGCCGTCGACGCCGCCCGGGCGCTGGCCACGCGCAGCGATGTCTTCCTGCCCGACCAGTTCTCCAACCCCGCCAATCCGGAGATCCACCGGCTCACCACCGGCCCGGAGCTGTTCCAGACACTCGACGGTCGCATCGACGTGTTCGTCGCCGGGGTGGGGACCGGCGGCACGATCACCGGAGTGGGGGAGTTCCTCAAGGAGCGCAACCCGGACTGCCGCGTGGTGGCGGTCGAGCCGCGCAGCTCGCCGGTCCTCACCGGTGGGCGCCCCGGGCCGCACAAGATCCAGGGGATCGGCGCTGGCTTCGTGCCGGCCGTGCTCAACCGCGAGCTGCTCGATGAGGTGATCGCCGTCGACGACGAGGACGCGATCGAGACCGCCCGCCTGCTGGCGCGGCGCGAGGGCGTGCTGGCGGGGATGTCGTGCGGAGCGGCCGTGTGGGCCGCACTGCAGATCGGGGCGCGGCCGGAGTCGCGCGGCGCCCGGATCGCCACGATCCTGCCCGACTCCGGTGAGCGCTACGTGTCGACGCCGTTCTTCGCGCCGTGAGCCGCCCGGGGACGCGGAACCGTCTCGCTAGTGCAAAGGGGTTTCAGGAACGGTGCACTAGGCTTGGTCGATGCCCGGCTTCAGGCTGATCGCCCGCACCGGCGCGGAGATCAGGCGCGATGTCGCCGCCGTCAAGGCTCGTGATCCCGCCGCCCAGGGCGTCGGAACCGTCCAGATCCTCGCCTCCTGGCCCGGCGTGCATGCGGTGCTGGCCCATCGCGTCGCCCATGCGCTCTACGGCGCCGGCGCGACCGCGGTCGCCCGCTCGATCGCGGCGATCGCGCGGTCGGTCACCGGGATCGAGATCCACCCGGCGGCGTGCATCGGCGACGGCTTCTTCGTCGACCACGGGATGGGGGTGGTGGTCGGCGAGACGGCCGAGATCGGCGACAACGTCACGCTGTATCAGGGTGTGACGCTCGGCGGCACCGGCTTTGCCACCGGCAAGCGCCATCCGACCGTGCAGGACAACGTCACGATCGGCTCGGGCGCCAAGCTGCTGGGACCGATCACCGTGGGCCACGGAGCCAAGATCGGCGCCAACAGCGTCGTCATCCACGACGTGCCGCCCAACGCCACCGTGGTCGGCAATCCCGGGCATCCGGTCCGGGTGGAGGGCCGCCGGCCCGAGGGCCCCGATGCCGACTGGATCCACCTGCCCGATCCCGTGGCCGAGGCGATCAAGGGGCTCTCGAGCCGGATTGCCGCGCTCGAGGCCGACGCCGCCGCGCCGCCCGCCAACGGAGGCCTACGCAGGCCGGGCCGGACTGCGGACGGGGCCGAGGGCGCCGGCGAGCCCGACGGGCGGGCCAATCCCTCCGTCGGGCCTAATCCAGCGGGCGGCTAGCCACCGGGGCGCCGTCGTCGACCGCGCTGCTCTGCGGGTGGGCGGCTACCGGGGGCAGCGCGCCCTGGCCGATGTCCGGCATGTTGTGCCGAGCGCGGACCAGGTACAGGGGGCGGCCCTTGACCTCGTCGTAGATCCGGCCCACGTACTCGCCGATGATCCCGATCGCGATCAGCTCGATCCCGCCCAGCAGCAGCACCACGATCGTCAGCGCGCTGAAGCCCGGCAGGTAGGAGCCGAGGATCCGCAGCACGATCACGATCGGGATCGCGATGAAGGCCAGCGTCGAGATGATGAAGCCCAGCAGCGTGGCCAGCTGCAGCGGCCGGTGTGAGAACGACGAGATCGCGTCCAGCGAGAAGCGCAGCATCTTGGCGAGCGTGTACTTGGTCTCGCCGGCGTGGCGTGGATCGCGGTGGTAGAGGACGGCCGCCTGGGTGTAGCCGACCCACACGGTCATGCCGCGCAGGAAGCGGTTGCGCTCGCGCATTGAGAGCAGCGCGTCCAGCGGCCGGCGGTCCAGCAGCCGGAAGTCGCCCGAGTTTGCCTGCAGCTCCACCTGGGCGAGCTTGTCGAACAGCTTGTAGAACCAGCGGGCGGTGCTCAGCTTGAAGCGCGACTCGCCCTGGCGGTGCTCGCGGACCGCGTAGACGACGTCGCAGCCGGCGCGCCAGTGGTCGAGCATCGTGGTGATCAGCTCCGGCGGATCCTGCAGGTCGGCGTCGAGCATCACCACGGCGTCTCCGCGGGCGTGGTCCAGGCCGGCCGTGAGGGCCGTCTGATGGCCGAAGTTTCGGGATAAGAAGACGACCCGCACACGGGGATCGGAGGCCGCCAGCTGCTCGAGGCGCAGGGGGGTGCCGTCGGTGGAGCCGTCGTCGACCAGCACGAGCTCGAACGGCAGCCCTTCCAGGGCCGCGCAGGTGCGCGCGTAGAACTCGTCGATCAGTGCCTCCTCGTTGAAGATCGGCGCCACGACGCTCATCAGCTCCAACGCTCGCGGGCCGTCAGCCGGGACCGGAGGCAGGTCGCTCATCGGTGCATCGTACGGCGCGCCGCGCGATTTCCCTACAGCAGCGCGTTGTGGGGGATGTAACCAAGCAGTTGGATCGCCTGCACGACCCCGGTCATCACGATCGCCATCCGCCACAGCCGGCGGTCGCGGCCGAGAGCCGCCAGCGGCAGCATCCAGCCGACGTACCAGGGCAGCAGCGAGCTCGAGGCGATCAGCAGGGCCAGCATCGCCCAGCCGGCGCCGTCGATCCAGTCGGTGGTTCCCTGCCACACGCGCCGCACCAGCCACGCCGAGGCGATCACGAACGCGGCCGCCAGCACGTAGGTCGCGATGTGCCCGACGGTGGGCATGTCCAGCCGGGAGGAGATCACGCCCGGGATGCTCTTCCAGTCACCCTCGCTCTGGCTCTGGCGGACCGTGGCCAGCAGATGGAACGCGCGCGAGCCGAACACGGTGAAGCTCAGCGCGGCGATCAGCGCGAAGCCCGCTCCCGCGCCGATCAGGAGGTCGCGACGCTGGCGGACGCGCCGTGGCCCGCCCGCCGCGATCAGGAAGGGCAGCAGCAATCCGGCGGTCAGCTTGACCCCGATCGCCACCATCGTCAGGCCGCCCGCCGTGCGCGGGCGCGAGGCCAGCACCGCATAGATCGCACCGGCCACCGCCAGCAGCATCAGCAGGTCGTTGTGCCCGCCCCCCACCCCGTAGAGCACGAGCAGCGGGTTCAGCCCGACGAGCGCCGCCGCGCGCACGGGGTCGATGCCGCGCAGTTGGGCGCAGCGCCACACCACCGCCACCAGCGCGAGGCCGGCGACCGCGGCGATCGACTTGTAGGCGAAGACGCTGGTGGCGATCGACAGGGAGGCCAGCAGGTAGCTGAACGCGGTGAACACCGGGCCGTACACGCTGGGGACGTAGGACCACTTGGCGCCGATGTAGGGGAACACGTGGTCCAGGGCGATCGCGTGGGGACCGTTCAGGTACGGGTTGTAGGCGTACAGCGACCCCATCCGCGCGTAGGCCTGGTAGCTGAACACGTCGGTGGAGACCAGCGGCGGCCCGAGCAGCACTACGGCGTGCAGGACAGCCACGGCGATCAGCACCGCCCGGGCCGACAGCCGCGTGGAGGTGGCGACCACCACCGCGTAGGAAACGAACATCAGCGACAGGGCCGCGATCGCCCCGCCGACGTGGAGGTTCAGGCCGGTGTCGCCGAACGCGCCGGCGAGCGACGAGGGAACCGGCCGGATCGTCTCGGGCAGCAGCGACTCGGTGTGGGCGGCCGCGACGGCGAGCAGGCAACCGCAGACCAGCAGCCCGCCGATCGCGATCAGTCCGCGGCGGCTGCTCGAGGTGGCCGCCACGGGAGAGACGCCCACGGGCAGGCGGGCGAAGCCGCGGTGGACGTCGGCGCTCAGCGGGGCCTGGACGCTCATCTCAGATGAGGATGCCGTCGTTTCCTGGGCCGGTGGTTTGAGCAAGGTTGACGTGGAGTTAGGAGATCTGACTGCGGCTGATTGATTCCTACCCGCGCGGTGTCGACTGTTTCATACCCGCGCGGCGCAGCGCAGAAGCGGCGTCGCCCCTGATCGCCGGCACCAGCAGCATCGCCTCCAGCGCGATCCGGGCCGACATCTTGGACTTGCCGGCGGTCCGGTCGGCGAACACGATCGGCACCTCCTTGACGGTGAAACCGGCCAGCACGGCCCGGTAGGTCACCTCGATCTGGAACACGTAGCCCTCGGCTCGCAGGCTGGGCAGATCGATCGCCTCCAGCACTCTGCGGTGGATGCACTTGAAGCCACCGGTCAGGTCGCGCACGCCGACCCCCAGGATCAGCCGCGCGTAGAGGCCGCCGCCGCGGCTGATCAGCCGGCGGGCCAGACCCCAGTCGCGCACGCCGCCCCCGGGCACGTAACGGGAGCCGAGCACCAGGTCGGCGCTCCGCGCCGCCTCCAGCATCGCCGGCAGGTAACGCGGGTCGTGCGAGAAATCGGCATCCATCTCGATCACCATCTCGGCCCCGCGCTGCAGGGCGTGGTCAAAGCCCGCCAGGTAGGCCTGCCCGAGTCCTGTCTTGCCGGGGCGGTGCAGCACCTCGACGTCATCGTGGACGGCTGCCAGGGTGGCGGCGATCGCGCCGGTGCCGTCCGGCGAGTTGTCGTCGACCACGAGGATTGAGTAGGTGCCGGGCGCCACGCGCGTGAGCTCGGAACGGGTCGCGGCCACGATCCGCTCCAAGTTCACGGCCTCGTTGTAGGTGGGGATGATCAAACAGATGGCCGCCGACACGGATCCAGCCTAAACGGCCATGCGGGCATCACGTCGCCGCGTCAGCCGCCATCATGAGGCAGGGGATCCTGGTCATCTCCACGTATCTCTGCTCATGGACGAAGGCTTCTCCGCACCCGGCGACAACCTGATGCCGCGCCTGCGCGCGCTCTTGGAGCGCGATCCCGCGCGCCCCCCGGTGGCGCCGCATCATCGCCGCCGTCGCGCCGCTGCCCTGGCCGCGGTGGCCGTCATCGCGCTGGTGGTGGGCGCCGTGGCGGGGGCCTCGGCGGGCGGTGGCTCGCATCACGCTGCCAAGGTGGCGGCCACGGGCGGCTACCTGCGCCGGATCAAGGCGCTGGCCGGCAACGGCGCCGGATCGTTTGCCGTGGCTCAGCGGGGCGCCGAGAACGAGGCGATCACCCGCACCCTGGCCCACACGCCCTTCGTGCGGATGGCCGGCAGCCAGCACAGGGAGATCGCGCTGACCTTCGACGACGGCCCCGGGCCCTACACCCCCCGGATCCTCTCGGTGCTGGAGCGCCTGCACGCGCCGGCGACCTTCTTCGAGGTCGGCGTCGAGGAGAAGTTCTTCCACGCCTCCACGGCCGAGATCGTCGCCCGCGGCTACCCGATCGGCGACCACACCCAGAACCACGCGAACATGGGCCAGCTGGGGCCCAAGCAGCAACAGTCCCAGCTGCTGTTGCAGACGGGAGCGATCGGCAACCTGGGCGCGCCCTTCCCGCGAATGTTCCGTCCGCCGTACGGCCTGTGGGACAAGCAGACGCTGAAGCTGCTCAAGCGCTACCGGATGCTCATGGTCCTGTGGACGGTGGACACCGATGACTACGAGCGCCCCGGCGTGCCGGCGATCGTCAACGCCGCCGTCCACGGCGCCCGCTCGGGAGCGATCATCCTCATGCACGACGCCGGCGGCGATCGGTCCGAGACGGTGGCCGCGCTGCCGAGGATCATCCGCCAGCTTCGCAAGCGGGGCTACAAGCTGGTCACGATCCCGGGCCTGCTGCTCGACAACCCGGCGCCCAAGCACCAGAACGTGTACCTGCTGTCCGGCTCGGGGTGAGCCGCGGGCAACCGTCAGGTTGCGTGGCCGACAGTGGCCACTATGTGGCCTGGATCGGCCACCTGAGCGGCGGTCGGTACCCTGACCCGGCTCAGCGACGCACGTAGGCGACGCGGTTCCAGCTCGGCTCGGGGGCGAGCTCGATCGGCTCGCGGCCGCGATCGGGCTGGACGTAGACGAAGGCTGAGGCATCCTCGTTGAAGGCGATGTCCAGCTCGCCCTCCTTGACCCGCTGGTCCAGCCACGCCCCGCGGAAGATCAGCCGCCGCAGCCAGTGCACCAGCGAGCGCTCCGAGGGCCCGACGAGCTCGGGCCAGCACTCGTTGACGTGCTCGCCGAGCGCCGAGGCAGGATCGGTGACCTCGCCGTTGACGACCAGGTTGATCAGGTCCTCGGCCTCGTCCTCCTCGACCGCGCTGCCGAGAAAGCCGAGCTTGCGAGCCGCCTGCTCGCACCGCTCGCGGAAGTCACGCTCGTTGAAGGTGAAGCGCAACTCTCCGTACTCGAGGACGAAGTCGTCGCCCGAGCTGTAGTTCCCGCGTCGGTACATAGGCGTCGGCATCATATGTGTGAATCCTTCTCCGGCGGGGACCTGAATGTGAATTTGCAGGGGGGTGAACCAGTTCCCCTCAGCGGCTCTTACCAGCATGCCGCCGAGCTCAGCACCGAAGGTCCTGATCGTAGAGGACCACCTCCCGACGCGCCGCTTTCTCGCCGACAACCTGGCCGCCGACGGCTACGCGCCGCTGGAGGCCGACTCGGCCCGGGCCGGCCGGGCGCTGATGATCTCAGAGCTGCCCGCGCTGGCGATCCTCGACCTCGGCCTGCCCGATCGCGACGGTCTCGATCTGCTGCGCGAGCTGCGCCGGCCCGACGACGACACTGGCGAGCTGGATCGCCATCTGCCGGTGCTGATCCTGTCCGGACGGACGACCGAGCTCGACCGCATCCGGGGCTTTGAGCGCGGCTGCGACGATTACCTTCCGAAACCGTTCTCCTACGGTGAGCTGCGGGCGCGGATCGCGGCCCTGTTGCGGCGTTCCAGCATGCGCTCGGCGGTGGGGCGGATGCGCGTCGGGACGCTGGAGCTCGACCCTCTGTCGCGTGAGGTGTGGGTGCAGGGCGAGCGGGTCCATTTGTCAAAGAAGGAGTTCGCGCTGCTGCGGGCGCTGGTGGCGGCGCCCACGCGAACCTATACGCGCGAGGAGCTGTTGCGCGACGTGTGGGGCTATCGGTCGATGGGCGCCACGCGCACGCTTGACTCCCACGCCTCGCGTCTGCGCCGCAAGCTGGCGGTGGGGAGGACCGTGTACGTGATCAACGTGTGGGGCATCGGCTACCGCCTGCTCGACGGCGAGGCGGGGGCGTGAGCTCCGCCGCGGCGCTGGCCGGCTGGGTCGCGGCGGGAATCGCCGCCGCGATGATGATCGCGGTCCGCCGGATGCTCGGCAGCCGGATGGAGGCCGTCGCGCGCGCCTGCCATGAGCTGCGCGGTCCGCTCACCGCCGCCCGGCTGGGGTTGTCGCTCGGCTCGCGCGGCGGGGAGCTGTCGGCTGACCGCCTGCGGGCGATCGACACCGAGCTGGGACGGGCGACGCTGGCGCTTCAGGACCTCGACGACTTCGGACGCGCGAGCCCGCGGATGCGCGAGCTCGAGAAGCTCGACGTGCTCGAGTTGATGATCGATTGCAAGCACGCCTCCTTCGGGCTCGCCGACTTCATGGGGGCGACGATGATGGGCAGCTGGGACGGGCCGCGGGTATCGGTGTGGGGCGATCGGCTGCGTCTGGCTCAGGCGCTGGGCAACCTCATCTCCAACGCCATCGAGCACGGCGGAGGGCTCGTCCATGTCTGCGGGGTGGTGGGCCAGGCGACGGTGAGGATCGAGGTCTCCGACGAGGGCCCGGGGCTGCCGGCTCCGGTCGCCGAGCTGAGCCGCCGGAAGCGGCGGGGGGGCTGCGCGCGGGGGCGCGGGCTGGCGATCGTGACTGCGATCGCGGAGGCTCACGGCGGTCGGGTGGTCACCGCGCCTGCGGATCGAGGCGCACGCGTCATCCTCGAGCTCCCGCTCCCGCTCCCGCCGGCGCCCGCGGCCGGCTGACCAGCCGGTAGGCACACCCCTCGGACGGAAGCCACCCCGGAGCTGCAAGTTCCGGTGCAGTCACCGCGATTGCAGGCCGACATGCACGGCCAGGGGCTGGGCGGCGAACCACCTCCCACCGTCACCCACCCCGTCAATACAAGCGATTTGGCCCCTGATCGGCCGCGAGTCGGGGTCCGGTGGGGCAATCGGTGGGAATTAGGTTGCATTGTGGGAGGGGGTGGGTTACTGTGGGTGCCGCTTCCGGAACCCGGGTGGCAGGGCTCCTCCCACCCAGCCACCCGGGTTTTGAGCTTCTTCAGTCAGTTCATGGAATCTCTTGACCTTCCGCGGAACCTTCGAACACGCGCTCGACGCGAAGCACCGGCTGACGATTCCGGCCAAGTTCCGCGGCGCGCTGGCCAACGGCGTGGTGCTGGCGGCCACGCACGAGACCGAGCCCGGATCGCCGCGCGCGGTCGGCATCTGGACCCCCGAGGGCTACGACTCCTACACGGAGCAGACGCTGAGCGGCCTCAATCCGGCGTCGCCCAAGGCGCGCGAGCTCAAGCGCTTCTTCTTCAACGCCTCGCTTGACACCGAACTCGACTCCGCCAACCGCGTGATGATCCCGACCAACCTGATGCGCTACGCAGGGCTCGAGAAGGAGGTCGTGGTGACCGGCTCGGGCGAGTGCCTGGAAGTCTGGGATCGCGAGCGCTACGCGCAGAACTTCGAGGAAGTGCTGACCCGAATCCCCGAACTCGCAGCGAGCCTTGGCGACACTGCTTGACATGACCAAGACGCACATCCCGGTCCTCGCCGGCGAGCTGATCGAGGTAGTTGATCCGCGCCCGGGCGAGGTCGCGGTCGACTGCACCGTCGGCGGCGGCGGGCACGCCCGCCTGCTGGCGGAGCGGCTCGGTCCCGCGGGGACACTGATCGGGATCGATCGCGATCCCGCCGCGGAGGAGCGCTTCGCGGCGCTGGCCGCCGAGGTGCCCTGCCACACCCGCTTCATCCGCGCCGACTTCGTGACCGCCCTGACCGAGCTGGCGGACGAGCACCTGCGCGCGGACATCGTCTACCTGGACCTGGGCATGTCCTCGATGCAGGTCGACACGTGGGCGCGCGGCTTCTCGTATGCCTACGACGCGCCGCTGGACATGCGCATGGATCCCGAGCAGCCGCTGACCGCCGAGGAGATCGTCAACACCTGGGACGAGCGGCGGCTGGCCCGGCTGCTGCGCGAGTACGGCGAGGAGCGCTACGCGACGCAGATCGGCCGCGCGATCGTGCGCGCCCGCCGGCGCGAGGAGCTGTCGAGAACCCAGCAGTTGGTGGACACGATCAAGACCGCCGTCCCGGTGCCCGCCCAGTTCGCCGGCGGCCATCCGGCCAAGCGGACCTTCCAGGCGCTGCGGATCGCCGTCAACGACGAGCTGACCCAGCTGGAGCAGGCGCTGCCGTCGGCCTGGGAGCTGCTGGCGCCCGGGGGCCGCCTGGCGGCGATCTCCTTCCACTCGCTGGAGGACCGGATGGTCAAGCGCTTTCTGGTGGCCCGCGCGCGGGGCTGCATCTGCCCGCCTGAGCTGCCGATCTGCGTCTGCGGGCGAGAGCCAGAGGGCGAGTTGCTCACCCGCCGCGCCGTGGCTCCGACACCGGGCGAAGTCGCCGCCAATCCCCGATCACGGTCTGCGCACCTGCGCGCCGTCCGCAAGCTGGAGGTCGACCACGCATGACGCCCACCGCCCTCACTCCCGCCGGCCGGGGGACACGGTCAAAGCCGCGCCACGACGCCGCCAAGCGAACGCCGGCCAGGCCGGGCGGAGCCACCGCGGTCGCCCAGGGCGCCCGCACCGCTGCTCACGGGGCTCGTACCGCCGCCCAGGGAGCTCGCACCGCCGCCGCGGGGGCTCGCACCGCTGCCGAGGGAGCGCGCACCGCCGCCGCGGGGACGCGCACGGCCGTGCAGGGAGCGCGCACGGCGGCTCAGGGAACCCGTGCCATGGCCCAGGGCGCCAGGATCGCCGCCGACGGGGCGCGTACCGTGGCCAAGGGCGCTCGCCGCGGTCCGCTCCCCTCCGGACCCGCGAGCGGACGGGGCACCGGGCACCGCACCCCCGTCAAGCACTCGACCGCGCCGCGCTCCCCGCGGCGCGTATCCGGCCCCGCCCGCCCCGCCCGGCCGGGGCGGGCCCGCACGCGCGACCAGCATGTCGTCCGCGCGCCGCTGGCCGCTCGGTCGGCGGCCTACATCCGCGCGCTGCCCGATCACGCACTGCTGGACCGGATCATCCGTGGCCGTTACTGGATCCCGCTTCTGGGCGTGCTGCTGGTCGGAATCGTCGCGATGCAGGTGGAGGTGCTCAAGCTCAACGCCGGAATCGGCCGCGCGCTGGAGCAGAGCACCTCGCTGCAGATCCGCAACGAGCAGCTGCGGGCCGCGGTCGCGCGCGGGGCCGACGACCAGCGGATCGAGAGCATGGCCGCCCACATGGGGATGGTGATGCCCCAGCCGGCCGCGATCCGATTCCTCGGGCGCCACCCGATCGCCGATGTCGGCAAGGCGATCGCCAACATCCACGCGCCCGACGCCACCGGCTTCCGGGCCGCGCTGACGGCTTGGGCAACTGCGACGGCCGCCACCAGCGGCGTGGCGAGCTCCACCGCCACCGCCATCGCGCCTCCCAGCACGACCACGGGCTCCACCTCGACGGGCGCCTGAGCACCCGCCATGGCCGCGATCGACCGCCGGGTCGGGTTCCTCTTTCTGGGATTCATGCTGCTGCTGGGGCTGGCGCTCACGCGGGCCGCCTACCTGGGTGCCTTCAAGGCCGACTCGCTGCAGCAGGCGGCGTCAAACCAGCAGATCGTCCAGACGCAGATCCCGGCCACACGGGGCTCGATCACCGATCGCAACGGGGTGCAGCTGGCGCTTTCGCAGTCGGCCGCCGACGTGATCGCCGATCCGTTCCTGATCAAGCATCCGCTCCCGGTCGCCCAGAAGCTGGCCCCGCTGCTGCACAAGCCGGTGCTGACCGTGCTCTCGCTGCTGACCCGCCACACCGGCTGGCAACCGCTGGTCCATCAGATCTCGACCGCCGAGGCAAAGCAGATCACCAAGCTCAAGCTCGACGGCATCAGCACCACGCCTGACGTCAAGCGGATCTACCCGCGTGACTGGGCGGCCTCGCAGGTGCTGGGCGGCGTCAACGACAACGGTGGCGATAGCGGGCTGGAGTATTTCTACAACCACCAGCTGGAGGGCACCGCCGGCGAGCGCCGCGTGGTCTACGACGCCCGCAACCAACCGATCTCGATCGACGAGGTCAAGCCGATGCAGACCGGTCAGACGGTGAAGCTGACGCTCGACGCAGCCCTCCAGGACCAGGTGGAGCAGGTACTGGCGGGCGTGGGCGCGCAGTACTCGCCCAAGGGCGCCACCGCGATCGTGATGAATCCGAGCACCGGCGCGATCCTGGCGCTGGCCAACTGGCCGCGGGTCAATGCCAACGACCCCGGCGGCGCGCCCGCGTCGGCCGACCAGAACGAGGCGGTGCAGTTCAACTACGAGCCGGGCTCCACGTTCAAGGCGATCACCGTCGCCGGCGCGGTGCAGGACGGCGTCGTCAGCCCCGCCACGCAGGTGAACATCCCGTCGGTGCTGCAGGTGGCCGACCGGCGGATAAACGACGCCGAGTCCCACGGCCCCGAGACGCTGTCGGTCGCCCAGATACTCAAGGTCTCCAGCAACATCGGGGCGGACCTGATCGGCGCCCGGCTGGGCGCCAAGCGCTTTGACTACTGGGTGCACCGCTTCGGGTTCGGCGCCCGGACGCACGTCGACCTGCCGGGCGAGCAGAGCGGAATCGTTTTGCACGAGTCCCAATACTCGGGCTCCTCGATGGGCAACCTGCCGATGGGCCAGGGGGAGTCGGTGACCCCGATCCAGATGGCCACCGCGTACTCGGCGATCGCCAACGGCGGCTATCTGCGGCCGCCGCAGATCGTCTCGGCGATCGGCGGCAAGGCCCAGCCGCTGCCGGCCGGGCACCGCGTGATCTCGGCCACCACCGCTGCCGAAATGCGCGACATGCTCCGCGGCGTGCTGGCCGATGGCGGCACCGCCTCCGGCGCCGATATTCCGGGCTACGACCTGGCCGGTAAGACGGGCACCGCCAACGTCGTCGTCAACGGTAAGTACTCCAACAGCAAGTACATCGCCTCGTTCATCGGCATGGTTCCCGCCTCGGACCCCAAGCTGGTCGTCGCCGTGATGGTCGACGAGCCGCACGGCTCGATCTACGGCGGCGCGGTGGCGGCTCCGGCGTTTCAGAAGATCGTCGGCTGGGCGGTGCCGTACCTGGGGATCGCGCCCGATCCGGCGGGCGTGCGGCCCAACCCCTGATCAGGCCGTCGGGCCGCCGAACGACCGCGCCAGGCGAGCCAGGCGGTCGTCCCACTGACCGCCGACCTGGGCCATCCAGCTGACGGCCTCCGACAGCGGCGCCGGGGTCACGCGGTAGCGCACGTCGCGGCCGCTGCGCTCGCGCTCCAGCAATCCCGCTCGCGACAGCGACGTCAGGTGCTTGGCCACGGCCTGGCGGGAGATCGGCAGATGCGAGGCCAGCTCGGTCGCGGTAGAGGGCGCAGCGGAGAGCTGACTGAGCAGCCGGCGCCGCATCGGGTCGGCGAGCGCCTCGAAGACGGCGTCCGCGGAGTCGGCGGGCATCGCGTCAGGCGACCACGCGCAGCCGCGCGCCGTCATCGGTCTCGGCCAGCTCGAGCTCGGCCTTGTCGGCCAGCCACTCCTGCAGCCACGCGGGATCCGTCAGCGCCTGCCACACCGCCTCGGGAGAGGCGGGGAGATCCAGCGCGGGTTCGATCAGGTCGGCCATGGAGTCGCTCCTGGATCGTATGAGCAACCGTAGGGTTGCGCGTCTGCTACGTTGTGTGCAACCGACAAGTTGCACCTTACCGCTAGCCCCGCTGTCCACCCGTCCCTGGACGGTTTCCCGCCAGCACTAGAACAAGCGTCCAGAGCCGAGCCAGTTGCTCTGGACGCGCCGGGGGTGGCCGATGTAGGGGTCATGACCACCGCACTCGCACCCCGCCGGATGCTCATCAGCCTCCTGATCGCCGTCACCGCGCTGCTGTTCGTCGGCGCCGGCCAGGCGCTCGCCGCGCAGCGTCCGTCGGTCTCGCACCGCACCACCGCCGTTCACCACCGTGTGGTGGCCTACGCCGACGGAACGCTCAACGTGGGCCGCCACGGCGCCCGCAAGCGCCCGCTGGCCCACGCGACCGTCCGCTCGATGATGGTCGTGGCGCAGCGTCACCCGGTGGCCTACGCCGACGGACTGCTCACCCACGCCCTCCGTCACCATCACCACCGCCGGTTCCTGGCCCACGCGGCCTGAGTTCACGCGCCGCCTGAGTTCACGCGCCCTTAGCCTTGCACTCGGCAGTTCGTCGGATCGGCCCACCGTCAGCGGCCGACGCCGTCGCTACGCTGTCCACCGATGCGGCTGGATCAGGTTCTGCCCGGCGCGGCGCCGGCGGGCGCACGCGGCCTTCAGATCAGCACTCTCGCGTACGACAACCGGCTCGTGCAGCCGGGGACGTTGTTCTTCTGCGTGCCCGGCTTCACCCGCGACGGGCACGACTTCGCGCCTGACGCCGTCGCCCGCGGCGCGGTGGCGCTCGTCGTGGAGCGGCCGCTGGCCCTTGATGTGCCGCAGATCCTGGTCGAATCGGTGCGGGCCGCGATGGCGCCCGCGGCCGCCGCGCTGTACGGAGACCCGACCAGCCGACTGCAGACCGTCGGAGTGACCGGGACCAACGGCAAGACGACCAGCGCCTTCCTGGTACGGGCGCTGCTCGAGGCCGGTGGCCGCTCCACCGGCCTGCTGGGAACGGTCAAGAGCGTGATCGGCGGCGTCGAGCACGACGTCGAGCGCACCACTCCGGAGGCGATCGACCTTCAGCGCACCTTCCGCACGATGGTCGATGCCGGAGACCAGGCGTGCGTGATGGAGGTCTCCTCGCACGCGCTGGAACTGCGCCGCGCCGACGCGATTCACTTCGAGGCCGCGGTCTTCACCAACCTCACCCAGGACCACCTCGACTTCCATCCCACGATGGAGGACTACTTCAACGCCAAGCGGCTGCTGTTCTGCGGCGCCGAGCCTCCCCGGGCTTCAGTGGTCAACGCCGACGACCCCTATGGCGCGCGGCTGGCCTCCGACCTGGACGGTTCGATCACGTTCGCGCTGCGGGCCGACGCCGACTACCGAGTCACCGATGTCCAGACTGACCTGGACGGCTCGCGCTTCTCGGTGGACACGCCGCACGACGGGCGGCTGGCGCTGCACTCGCCGTTGCGGGGCCAGTTCAACGTCTACAACGTGCTGGGCGCGCTGGCGACGGCCCGCGCGCTCGAGGTCCCCGTGGGGACGTGCGTGCAGGCGATCGCCACCGCCGGTCAGGTACCCGGGCGGTTTGAGACCGTCGACGAGGGGCAGTCGTTCGCGGTCCTCGTCGACTACGCCCACACGCCGGACTCACTGGAGAACGTGCTGCGTGCCGCCCGCCGCCTCACCGACGTGCGGCTGCACGTCGTCTTCGGCTGCGGCGGGGACCGGGATCGCGGCAAGCGGCCGTTGATGGGCGGGATCGCCCGCCGGCTGGCCGACCGGGTGATCGTCACCTCCGACAATCCCCGCTCGGAGGACCCGGAGGCGATCATCGCCGAGATCCTCGAGGGATCGGGCCGCGACGTGATCCACGACGCCGACCGGCACGCCGCGATCGCGCTGGCGATCGCCGATGCCGGGCCCGGCGACGTCGTCGTGATCGCCGGCAAGGGTCATGAGCAGGGGCAGGAGTTCGCCGGCGGGCGCAAGATCCCGTTCGACGACGTGACGGTGGCGCGCGAGATCCTCCGCGGAGACCCCGTCGGCGCCGTCTCATGATTGCCGGCCTGCCGAGTCCTGCGCTGATCGCCGCCGCGTCCACCGCCGTCGCCACCGTCAAGGAGACTCACGCCGTGAGCACGGGCTCGGCCTCGGGCGTGATCCTGCTCGCCGGGACGGCCTCACTGCTGATCTGCCTGTTCCTCAGCCCCAAGTTCATCGAGTTCCTGCGCCGGCGCGAGTTCGGCCAGAACATCCGCGCGGAGGGTCCCCGGGGCCACCTGACCAAGGCGGGAACGCCGACGATGGGCGGGGTCATCATCTTCACCGCGATCGCGATCCCCTACCTGTTGCTGTCCAAGCACGACTGGCAGTCGATCAGCGTGTTCGGGGTGGCGCTCGCCTGCGCACTGCTGGGCTTCGCCGACGACTACACGAAGATCGTCAAGCGCCGCTCGCTGGGGCTGAGGGCCCGGACCAAGCTGGTGGTCACGATCGCGATCTCGCTGGGGTTGTGGTGGGTCGCCACCCACGAAGCGAACATCCCGGCCGCCATATCGCTGCGACCGTTCGACGCCTCGATCGAGGTCGGGCCGCTGTTTCCGGTGTTCATCTACCTGGTGGTGGCCGGGACGACGACGGCGGTCAACTTCACCGACGGCCTCGACGGCCTCGCCGCGGGTTGCGCGGCGATCACGCTGCTGGCCTATATCGGGATCACGTTCATCGTCACCGGCGACCACGGCCTCACGCTGCTGGCCGCCTGCCTGGTGGGGGCGTGCGTCGGCTTTCTGTGGTTCAACAGCTTTCCGGCCAGCATCTTCATGGGGGACACCGGCTCGCTGGGGCTGGGGGGAGCGATCGCCGGCCTGGCGATCATGACCAGGACCGAGGTGCTGCTGATCCTGCTGGGCGGGATCTTCGTGATCGAGGTGTTGTCGGTGGTGATCCAGGTGTTCTCGTTTCAGGTGTTCCGCAAGCGCGTCTTCCTGATGGCGCCGATCCACCACCACTTCGAGCTGCAGGCGTGGTCTGAGACCAAGATCATCCTGCGCTTCTGGATCGTGGCCGCCGCCTTCGGGGCGATTGGCTTCGTCGTCTTCCAGCAGGGCCTGAAGGGGTAGGCACCCGTGCCGGTCGGCGCCAGCGCCCACGGTCGCTCGGCGAGGCGCAGGCCGCGGCCGCCGCTGCCCGGCGGCCCCTACCTGGTCGTCGGACTCGCCCGCTCCGGGGTGGCCGCGGCCCTGGCGCTGCGCGCCCGCGGGGAGGAGGTGATCGGATGCGACGCGGGCCGGGCGGGTGGGGATCGATATACGGCGGTGGACGCGGCGGCCGGCAGGCTTTCGCAGGCGGGCGTCGAAGTCCACCTCGATGCGTCAGGCGTCGCCCTTGCCGCCAGGGCCGGGACGCTCATCAAGAGCCCCGGCGTACCCCAAAACGCCCCCGTCGTGGCGGCGGCGCGGACCCGTGGCCTGCCCGTGCTGGGCGAGTTGGAGCTGGCCTGGCGGCTGGTCGAGAACGAGTTCGTCGCGGTGACCGGCACCAACGGCAAGACGACCACCACCGAGTGGATCGGCCATATCCACCGGGAGGCGGCGCTGCCGGTGGCGGTCGTGGGGAACGTCGGCACCGCCGCCAGCTCGCTGGCGGGCGCCGTCCCGGCGCAAACGACCGTGGTGTGCGAGGCGTCCTCCTTCCAGCTGGAGGACACCGTCGCCTTCGCCCCCGAGGCGGCGGTGCTGCTCAACCTGGAGCCCGACCACCTCGACCGCCACGAGAGCTATGAGCAGTACGTGGCCTCCAAGCTGCGGATCTTCGCCAACCAGGGCAACGACGACGTGGCCGTCGCGCCCGTCGATCTGGAGATCGAGGACCTCGGCGGCTGCGCCCGGCGGGTGCTGTTCGGCGGGGCGGGCGGGTCCGATTCTGAGCTCTCAGAACGCGCCGGGCAGCTGTGGTGGGACGAGCAGCCGCTGCTGGCGGTCGACGAGGTCTCGCTGCCCGGCGCGCACAACCGCGCCAACGCGATGGCGGCCGCCGCCGTGTGCCTGGCGCGCGGCGTCGACCCGGCCGCCGTGGCCGACGGCCTGCGTAGCTTCGAGGGCGTCGCCCACCGCCTGGAGCGGATCGCCGAGCGCGACGGGGTGGCGTTCGTCAACGACTCCAAGGCCACCAACGTCGCCAGCACGCTGGTCGCGCTGCGCAGCTACTCCGGCGGGGTGCACCTGATCGCCGGAGGGCGCGGCAAGCGCCAGGACTTCTCGTCGCTGGCCGCTTCGGTTGCCGAGCGCTGCCGGGCGGTGTACCTGATCGGGGAGGCGACCGAGGAGCTGGCCGACATCTTCGTGCCCGCTGCTGCCGACGACGACGGCGTGCCGGTGCACCGTTGCGGCGAGCTGGCGTCCGCGGTCGCGGCCGCCGTCGCTGCCGCCCGCCCCGGCGACACCGTGCTGCTCTCACCGGCCTGCGCCAGCTATGACCAATACCCGGACTTCGAGGCCCGCGGGGACCACTTCCGCGAGCTGGTGGAGGGGTTGTAGTGGCCACCGCGGCCTCGGGCGGCCGCCAGGCCCCGGTGCTGAAGGCCCCTGGTCGCCGCCGCGCTGCGGGCAAGCGGGTCGCCCCGCCGCTCGAGCACCGCATCCTGATGACGGCCACGCTGTGCCTGCTGGCCTTCGGGGCGGTGATGGTCTACAGCGCCTCCTCGCCCCTGGGTGTGCTCGATGGTGCCGGGGGCAGCGGTACGGGCACCTTCATCCGCTACGTGGCGTTCGGCGCGCTCGGCCTGGGCGCGATGCACCTGTTCGAGCGCCGAGGCCTGGCGCTGCTGGATGCGCGGGTCGCGCGGCTCCTGCTGATCACGTCGTTCGCGCTGCTGCTGGTGGTGCTCGTCCCCCACATCGGGCGTCAGGTCAACGGCGCGCGGCGGTGGTTCGCCGCCGGGCCGATCCAGTTCCAGCCCTCGGAGCTGATGAAGCTCGCGCTGGTCCTGTACGTGGCGCGCTATCTCGCCGACCACCCCAAGCGCCCACGTGACTTCCGCAAGGCGATCACGCCGATCGCCGTCGCGGCGGGCCCGGCGCTCCTGCTGATCGTCGTCGAGCCCGACCTGGGCACGGCGCTGGTCGTCGCCTTCGCCATCACCGCGCTGCTGGTCGCCGCGGGCACGTCCCGTCGCCACGTGGTCCTGTTGGCGGCGATCGCCGTCGCGTGCATCGTGGTGCTGACCATCGCCCAGCCCTACCAGCGCGCGCGGCTGACCTCGTTCCTGCACCCGTGCGCAGTCGAGACCAAGGCCAGCACCGGCTATCAGGCTTGCCAGGGGCAGATAGCGCTCGGCTCCGGCGGGCTGGTCGGTGTGGGGCTGGGCAAGTCGGTGCAGAAGATCTTCTATCTGCCGGAGGCCCAGACGGACTTCATCCTCGCGGTGGTCGGCGAGGAGCTGGGCGTGCTCGGGATCCTCGGGGTGGTCGCCCTGTACGGGATGATCGCCTACGCGGGGCTGCGCACGGCCCGCCGAGCGGCGACCCGGTATGCGAAGCTGCTGGCGACGGGCCTGACCTCCTTGATCCTGTGCCAGGGCATTCTCAACATCTTCGTCGTGCTCGGACTGGCGCCGCTCACCGGCGTACCGCTGCCGTTCATCTCCTACGCGCCGACGAACCTGTGCGTGATGCTGGCCTCGGTGGGCGTGCTCCTGAACATCTCCCGACCCGGCGCGCGGCGGTTGAAGGTGGTCGAGGATCCGCCGGGTGAGAGCGCCGCTGATCGTGATCGGCGCCGGCGGGACCGCCGGGCACGTCGTGCCGGCGCTGGCGGTGGCCGACGCTCTGCGGGCTGACGGCGCCCAGGTGGTGTTCGTCGGCGGCGAGCGGGCCGAGTCAGAGCTCGTCCCGGCGGCCGGATACGAGCTCACCCGCCTGCGGGTGGCGCCGCTGGCGGGGCGCGGCCCCGCCCAGGCGCTGCGCGCCGCAGCGATCGCCGCGGGCGCCGTCCGGGCGGCCGGTCGCCTGATCAAACGCCTGCGACCGGCGGCCGTGCTCGGCGCCGGCGGCTACGTGGCCGGTCCGCTGGGCCTGGCGGCCGCCACGCGACGTGTGCCGCTGGTGCTGATGGAGGCCGACAGCCACCTCGGGCTGACCAACCGCTGGCTGGCGCCGGCGGCGCAGCGGGTGTGCCTGGCCTTCCCGATCGAGGGGCGCAGCGGCCAGCGCTACCGTGTCACCGGGCGCCCGGTGCCCGAGCCGGCCACCGACCGAGCCGCCGCCCGGGAACGCTTCGGGATCGGCGCCGACGAGCCGTGCGTGCTGGTGTTCGGGGGCTCGTTAGGCGCACGCTCGATCAACCACGCGGCGATCGCGGCGTTCGCCGGCGCGCGCTTCCACGTCCTGCACGCCTCCGGCACGCGCGATCTGGCGGACCTGGAGGCCCCTGGGCCGCATTACGATCTCCGGGGCTACATCTCGGACTTCGGCGAAGCCCTGCTGGCCTGCGACCTGGTGGTGGCGCGCTCGGGCGGCTCGGTGTTCGAGGTCGCCGCCCACGGCCGCCCGATGGTGCTGATCCCCTACCCGCACGCCGCCGCCGACCATCAGACCGAGAACGCCCGCTTCTTCGAGCGGGCGGGCGCGGCCGTGGTGATCCCCGATGGCGAGCTGACGGCCGCGCGCCTGGCCTCGGAGGTGGGCAGGCTGCTGGGCGACCCCGGGCGGCTGACCCTGATGGGCCGGGCCTCGGCGGCGCTGGCCAAGCCGCGCGCCGCCCAGGAGATCGCGTCCGAGGTGCTGAGCGCCGCCGGTCAGTAGGGGCGGCTGGGGAAGCTCGGACCGAGGCGCTGGTTGGCGCGCTCGGCCAGGCCGATGGCCTTCTGCGGCCAGAACGTCGCCCCGGGGGGACCGTCACCGCAGCCGCTGCTGCCGCCCGAGCCACCAGGAGGAGCATGACCGACGCCGCCAGGCGCCCGAGATGGACGTGCGTACGCTCGCCGAGCCTCGAAAGCACGCGCGTAACATACGCGCTGGCCAGGCCCCATCGACCACGATGCCCCGACTTCCCGCCTCTTGTCAGACCGCTGACCGGTCAAATCCAGCCGCGCACGTTCGTGGCGGCTGACCCCTCGCTCGACGCCGACTGGTCCGGGCGGAGGCTGCATTTCGTCGGCATCGGCGGCGCCGGAATGAGCGGCCTGGCCCTCATCGCCCAGGCGCTCGGCGCCGAGGTGACCGGCTCGGACCGCGCACCGTCGAGTTACTCCGAGCGACTGCGCCAGCACGGGATCACGCCCGTTGCCGGCCACCGTGCCGAGAACGTGCCCGTCGGCGCCGAGGTCGTCTACTCCACCGCCATCCCGCCCGAGAATCCCGAGCGCCGCGCGGCGCAACGCGAGCTGCATCGCGCCGACCTGCTTGCCGAGATCGCCCGCCTGCGTCGCTGCCTGGCGGTCACCGGCACGCACGGCAAGACAACCACCTCGGCGATGGTCGTGCACGCCATGCGCGGCGCCGGCATGGACCCGGCGTACGTGGTGGGCGGGGAGCTGCGGTCCACCGGCGCCAACGCCGGCTGGGGGACGGGGGAGTGGATCGTCGTGGAGGCGGACGAGTCCGACCGCTCACTGCTCAAGCTGGACCCCGAGATCGCGGTGCTCACCAACGCCGAGCTCGATCACCACTCCACCTACGGCTCGCGCCTGGACTTGGAGCGGACGTTCGCCACGTTCATGGCCCGGGCCGGCCGGGGCGCGGTGGTATGGGACCGCCCCGGGCTGCGGGCGCTGTGCCCGCCCGATGCCGTCCCCTACGACGCTCCGGACGCTCAACTGGATGCCGCCGGCTCGCGATTTGCCTGGGGCGCGATCAACGTCGCGCTGTCGGTCCCCGGCGCCCACAACGCGATCAACGCCGCCGGGGCGCTGACGGCGTGCTCGCTGGCCGGCGCTCCCGCGCAGCGCTGCGCGGCTGCCCTGGCTGACTTCCGCGGCGCCCGGCGGCGGCTGGAACGGCTGGGGGAGACCGCCACCGGCGCGATCGTGTACGACGACTACGCGCACCACCCGACCGAGGTGGCGGCGACGATCGCCGCAGCCCGCACGCTGCGCCCGCGGCGGCTGGTGGCGGTCTTCCAGCCTCACCTCTACTCGCGAACGCGCGAGCTGGCACTTGCGTTCGGGGCGGCGCTGGCGAAGGCCGACGCGGTCGCGGTGCTGCCCGTGTATCCCGCACGCGAGCGCGCCGAGGACTTCCCGGGGATCGACGGGCGGCTGGTCGCCGCGGCCGCCGCCGACGCCCCGGGCGCCCGGCCGGTGGCCTGGCTGCCCGGCTTCGATCACGCGCGGACGTGGCTGCGGGCGACGCTGCGCGCCGGCGACCTGTGCCTGGCGATGGGAGCCGGCGACATCGACTCGCTGGCCCGCTCGCTGGTGGCCGGTTAGCCGGATCCCGCCGTCCCTCGCGGACGCCGACCCGGCATCTACCCTGGCGACGGTGCTTTCCGACCTGCCCGACGGCGTCGCGCGTGATTTCCCGCTCGCCCGCCTGACCACGATCCGCACCGGCGGCCCGGCCGAGTTGTTCGCCCGTCCCGGCACCGCGGCCGTGCTGGAGCAGCTGCTCGCCTGGGCCGGCGCAGAGGGGCTGGAGGTAGGGGTCGTCGGCTCGGGGTCGAACCTGCTGGTAGCGGACGCCGGCGTCCGTGGACTGGTCTTGAAACTTGACGACGAGCTCACGCAGATCGAGCTGGATGGCACGCGCATCGAGTGCGGCGGCGGCGCGCGCCTGCCTGCGGTCTCGGCCCAGGCGGCCCGCGCCGGCCTCAGCGGGATCGAGTTCGGCGTCAACATCCCGGGCACGGTCGGCGGCGCCGTGCGGATGAACGCCAATGCCTACGGCGGCGAGCTGGCCCGCATTCTGGAATGGGTGGACGTCGTCAGCGCCTCGGGGCGCGACCGGCGCCGGCCCGAGCAGCTCGGCTTCGCCTACCGGCGCTCGGCTCTGCGCGCGGGGGAGGTGGTGGCCCGGGCCGCGTTCGCGCTGTCGCCGGCCGCTTCCGAGCGCGTCAAGGCGACCCTGGCAGACATGCGTCGCCGGCGAAAGGAGGCGCAGCCCGGGGGGATCAAGACGTTCGGCTCGACCTTCAAGAATCCGACCGACCCGACCGACCCGACCGCCGAGGGCCGCACCGCGGGACAGCTGCTGGAGGCGGCGGGGTGCCGCGGGCTGCGGATCGGGGCGGCCGGATTCTCCGCCAAGCACGCCAACTTCGTCGAGAACCACGGCGGGGCCACCACGGCCGACGTGATTGCGGTCATGGCCGAGGGGCGCCGCCGCGTCAAGGAGCGCTTCGGGATCGAGCTCGAGCCCGAGGTCCAGTCGCTGGGGCCGGTGGCGTTCCCCGGCGATTGGCGCCGGCGATGAGCTCCGGGCGCGGGTCCGGCGCGGTGCGCGGGCGCCGCCCGGGCGCGGCGCGCAGCCGGGGCTTTGCGCTGTTCTCCGGCCGGCGCCGGGGGCGCAGCCAACGCCCGCGGCGAATCCGCGTTCGCCTGCCGCGGCCCGGTCCGCGGGTGGTGGTGGCGATCGTTGCCATGCTGGCGGTGCTCGGCGGCGCGTGGCTGTGGGTGCGCCAGTCGTCGCTGGTGGCGGTCAAGCGCGTCAGCGTGGCCGGCGCCAGCGGGCCCGATGCCACGCAGATCCGCTCGGCGCTGATCTCGGCCGCGCGCGACATGACCACGCTGGACGTCCAGATGAGCCACCTGCGCACGGCCGTCAGCCCGTATCCGGTGGTCAAGGGATTGCGCGTCTCCACGCAGTTCCCGCACGGGATGCGCATCCGCGTGGTCGAGCAGGTGCCGGTGGCGATGGTGCAGGTCGACGGCCGGCGCACGCCGGTGGCGGGCGACGGCACGCTGCTGCGCGACGTGACGACCGGTGCCCGGCTGCCCTCGATCGGCCTGTCGGTGGCCCCCGGGGGGACCCGGCTGACCGGCATCGCGCGCAGCGAGGTGGAGATGCTGGCCGCCGCCCCCTACCGGTTGCTGGCCAGGGTGCAGCTGGCCTCCAGCGACAGCGCGCACGGTCTGGTGGCGCAGCTGCGCGCCGGACCGCGCCTGTACTTCGGGGGTGCGAGCGAACTGGGCGCCAAGTGGGATGCCGTCACCGAGGTGCTGGCCGCCCCGAGCTCGGCGGGCGCCGAGTACATCGACGTCACCGACCCCATCCGGCCCGCGGCGGGAACCGGTTCCGATAGCGGCTCAACCACCCAATCCGGGGCCGCGACCACCGGCCGGTCCGGGGCCTCCACCACGGCAGGCACGGGCACCACGGTCGGAGGCTGAACCTCTAGTCGAGGGTTACCCTAGACCTCGGACCAACTCTCCGCGCTAATCGAGACTCCTGCTTCCTGCAACGTTCGTTGCGGACGGGGCGCTAGCGTTGACTTCGCCCAGTACCAGGGCATAACGTCCTAAACTGCTCGTTGGGCTCACACGTGCCCGAAACACTTAACCCTAACTAGAGGGTCGGACGAACACTCATGGACAGCGGAAGTTATCTGGCAGTCATCAAGGTCGTCGGCGTCGGCGGCGGCGGGACCAACGCCGTCAACCGGATGGTCGACGCCGGGCTGCGAGGTGTCGAGTTCGTCGCCTGCAACACGGATGCGCAGGCGCTGGCGATGTGCGACGCCGACATCAAGCTCAACATCGGCCACAACCTGACCAAGGGCCTGGGCGCGGGCGCCAACCCGGACACCGGCCACGGAGCGGCGGCCGAGTCCCGCGATGACATCAAGGAGGCGCTCAAGGGCGCCGACATGGTGTTCGTCACCGCGGGCGAGGGCGGTGGCACCGGCACCGGTGCCGCGCCGGTGATCGCCGAGATCGCCAAGAACGAGATCGGGGCGCTGACCGTGGGCGTGGTCACCCGGCCGTTCTCGTTCGAGGGGACCCAGCGCGCCGGGCAGGCGCAGGAGGGCATCCAGCGCCTGCGCGAGAACGTCGACACGCTGATCGTGATTCCCAACGAGAAGCTGCTGGCGATCGTCGAGCGCCGG
>JADGPO010000146.1 GCA_017882405.1 Solirubrobacteraceae bacterium
CCACCGCACTGCCGAGCGCGTGTCCAAGCAGACCGACGCGATCGTCGTCGCCGTCTCCGAGCGCCGCGAGGTGGTCTCGCTGTACGTCGACGGCGGCAAGTACATCCTCGAGGACATCCCCGTGGTGCTGGCCAAGGCCAACCAGGCACTGGCCACGCTCGACAAGTACCGCAGCCGTCTGGACCAGGTCTCGACCCGCCTCACGGCGCTCGAGTTCGAGGGCGGCGTGACGCTCAACGACGTGCTCACCGTGCTGCAGCGCGTCGAGCTGGTGACGCGGATGGCGGTCGAGATCGAGCGCTACATCGTGGAGCTCGGCACCGAGGGCCGGCTGATCGAGATGCAGCTGGACGAGACCATGGTGGGCGTGGCCGCCGACAAGGCCGCGCTCGTGCACGACTACCTGATGGAGGACACCGACGAGAGCTTCGCGACCGTCTGCGACCAGTTGGTGAGACTTCCGCATCAGGACCTGTTGGACTTCGGCCGGCTCGCCGAGCTGCTCGGCTACGACCGCAAGCTCAACACTCTGGATTACCCGGTTTCTCCGCGCGGTTTCCGCATCCTGGGACGCATTCCTCGCCTGCCCCGGCTGGTGGTTCAGCGGATCGTGACGGAGTTCGGAGGATTGGAGGAGTTGCTCGCCGCATCGGACGGCGAGCTGGAGACCGTCGACGGCGTCGGCGAGATCCGGGCGAAGGACATCCGGGAGGGCCTTCGCCGCCAGCAGGAGATCAACCTCGTTGATCGCTACCTGCAGACGTAGCGCAATCCGCGCGCGCCCCCCGCGCCGCAATCCCAGAGGAGGACACCATCACAGAGCTAATGGAAGAGCAGCTGGATGATTTGGAGCCGGAGGTACCGGTCAACGTCGAGTTCGAGATCGGCGACAGTGTCGTGTATCCGCATCACGGTGCCGGCCGAGTGCTCCGCAAGGAGATGAAGGAGGTCCTCGGCGAGAGCCGCGAGTACCTGACCATCAAGATCCTCCACAACGACATGACCGTGATGGTCCCCACCGAGAACGCGGCGCTTGCCGGCCTGCGCCGCGTGATCGATGAGGAGACCGTCAAGAAGGTGCTCGCCCTTCTGCAGGACGAGTGCTCGGAGATGCCCAAGAACTGGAACCGGCGCTTCAAGCACAACCGCGACAAGATCAAGACGGGCGACATCTACGAGCTCGCCGAGGTGGTCCGCAACCTGGCCGTCCGCGAGTCCGAGAAGGGGCTGTCGACCGGCGAGAAGCAGATGTTCATGCGTGCCAAGAAGATCCTCGCCTCCGAGCTGATGTATGCGCTGGAGATGAACGAGGGGCAGGTGGAGGAGCACCTGTACACGCTGCTGATCGAGTCCAACGGCAACGGAAGCCCGAACGGCAAGGTGGCCGTGGCCGCCAAGTAGGCCCCCGGGCACATCCACATGGCGGTCGCGCTGATCGTGGCCGCAGGGAGAGGCGAGCGCCTTGGGTCCGGCCGGCCCAAGGCGCTCGTCTCGCTTTGCGGCCGCCCGATGCTGGAGTGGAGCGTGGCGTCGCTGCGGGCGGTGGCGGCGATCCGGGCCGTGATCGTGGCGCTGCCCGCCGACGAGCTGGACTCGGCGCCCGCGGGGACGATCGCCGTCGCCGGCGGCCTGCACCGCTCGCACTCGGTTCGCGCGGCACTGGCCGCCTGCGCGGGCGGCGACCCGGTGGTCGTCCACGACGCGGCCCGCCCCCTGGCCACGCCGCAACTGTTCGAGCAGGCGCTGCGCGCGCTGGAGCGCGCCCCGGAGGCCGACGCGGTGATCGCGGCGGCGCCGGTGACCGACACGATCAAGGAGGTCGCCGACGACGGCCGCACCGTGCAGCGCACGCTGCCGCGCACGCGCCTGTGGGCGGTGCAGACCCCTCAGGTCTTCCGCCGCGCCGCGCTGGAGCGGGCGCTGGACGTCTCGGACGCCGAGCTGGCCCAGGCCACCGACGACGCCTGGCTGGTGGAGCGGACCGGGGGGGTCGTGCACGTGGTCGGCTCAGACCCCCAGAACATGAAGATCACCACCCGCGAGGACCTCCGGGTGGCCGAGCTGCTGCTCTCGGAGCGTGGGTCGTGACCAGCGGCATCGGCTACGATTGCCATCGCTTCGCCAGCGGGCGCGCGCTCGTGCTCGGAGGCGTGCGCATCGAGCACGAGCGGGGCCTGGAGGGCCACTCCGACGCCGACGTCCTCACGCACGCGATCATCGACGCGATGCTGGGGGCGGGCGCGCTGGGCGACATCGGCCAGCATTTCCCCGACACCGACCCGCGCTACGCGGGGGCGGACTCGATCGAGCTGCTGCGGGCGACCCTGGCGCTCCTGGCCGACGCCGGACTTAGGGTCACTCACGTCGACGCGACGGTCGTGCTCGAGCGCCCCAAGCTGGCGCCGGCTCGCGAGGCGATGCGCCAGCGGCTGGCCGAGGCGCTGGCGCTGGACCTGCGCCACGTCAGCGTCAAGGCCACGCGCGGGGAGGGGATGGGCTTCGTCGGGCGCGAGGAGGGCATCGCGGCGCTCGCGATCGCGACCGTAACAGAGCGCGCCAGGAAGTGAACAGGGGATGAACGACGGCGCCGGCCGCTGACGGCGGGTGGCGGCGCTGCCAGAATCGGCGGCATGGACGATCACCCCCGGGGGTCCGTGCTGGTGGTCGACGACGAGCCGACGATCGCCGAGGTGGTCTCGCGGTATCTGGAGCGGGCGGGCTACTGCGCTCGCATCGCCGCCACCGGCCCGCAGGCCCTGGAGCAGGTGGCCCGCCAGCGGCCCGACCTGGTCGTGCTCGATCTGATGCTTCCCGGCATCGACGGGCTGGAGGTGATGCGCCGCATGCGCCAGGCCGACGGGCCGCCGATCGCCACCATCCTGCTGACCGCCAAGGGCGAGGAGTCAGACCGGGTGATCGGCCTGCGCCTGGGCGCCGACGACTACGTGGTCAAGCCGTTCTCGCCCGCCGAGCTGGTCGCTCGCGTGGACGCGGTGCTGCGCCGGGTCGACACCGCGGACACCCCGCAGGAGCCGATCGAGCTGCCGGACATGACGATCGACCCCGCCGCCCGCCGCGTGTTCGTCCGCGGGCAGGCGGTGATGCTGACCCAGCGCGAGTTCGACGTGCTGATGTTCCTGGCCCGCCATCCGGGGCAGGCGTTCAGCCGCAACCAGCTGATGGACGCCATCTGGCAGTACTCGTTCTACACCGACACCTCGACCGTGACCGTGCACGTCCGAAGGCTGAGGGCCAAGATCGAGGTCGATCCGGCGCAGCCGCGCCACATCGAGACGGTGTGGGGCGTCGGCTACAGGTTCGCGCCGTGAGCCGGCTGGCCGCCCGGCTGCGCCTCGCCGCCGGACCGCTGTCCCGGCAGTTGGTCCTGGTGGTGGCGATCGGCGTGGCCCCCGTGCTGGTGGCGCTGGTGGTCGTCTCGCTGCTGATGATCCTGTCCGACCACGCGGCGGTGCTGGTGGCGGCGATCGTCGTCGGCGCCGGGGTGCTGGCGGCGCTCGGCGCGCGGCTGGTCGCCAACGGGATCCTGCGTGACGTCGCGTCGATCCGCGATGGGCTGGCGGCCGTGGCGCGTGGCGAGCGCGACGCGCGGATCGCCACCGAGGCTCGCGACGAGCTCTCCGCGCTGGCGGTGGCGGCCAACGGGATGATCGCCGAGCTGGGCAGCCAGGAGGCGGCGCGCGACCAGTCGGACTCGGCGCGGCGGGACCTGGTGGCGGCGGTCTCACACGATCTGCGCACGCCGATCACGTCGCTGCGCCTGCTCGCCGAGGCGGTCGGCGACGACATCGTCGACGGGGAGCTGCGCCGGGCCTACCTGATGCGGATGCGAACCCACATCGACGCTCTCAGCGCGCTGATCGACGACCTGTTCGAGCTCTCGCGCCTGGAGGCGGGCGACATCAACTGGTCGCTGGAGCGCGTCCCGCTGGGCGAGCTGGTGGGCGAGACCGTGGAGGCGATGCGCCTGGAGGCGGAGGCCAAGGGAGTGGCCGTATCGGCCAGCGTGCCCCACGGTCTGTCACCGGCGCGGGCCAATCCCGAGAAGCTCCAGCGGGTGCTGTTCAACCTGATCCAGAACGCGATCCGCCACACGCCGGCCGACGGCAGCGTGGTCGTCCGCGCCGAGCCGGTGGACGCCGGGATCGAGGTGGAGATCGCCGACAGCGGCGCCGGGATCGCTCCCGAGGAGCGCGAGCGCGTGTTCACGGCGTTCTATCGGGGAGGTGCCGACGCGGCTCGGACCGCAGACGGCGCCGGCCTGGGCCTGGCGGTCTCGCGCGCGATCGTCGAGGCGCACGGCGGGCGGATCTGGCTGGCCGACAGCCCTCGCGGCGCCGCGGTGCGCTTCAGCCTGCCCGCCGCCCCCTGACATGCGGAGACGACCCTCAGCCGGCGCGGGCCGCCCGCCGCTGGGCCGCGAGATCGCGGGAGTGCTCGTACTCCACCAGGCGTCTGAGCTGCGCGACGGTGTTGCGCAGGTGAGCGCCGACCGCGGGCCCGGCGATCCGCTCGGCCAGCCATCCGGAGATGCCGGCGCCCGCCACTCCGTAGGCGAGCCGGATCTCGGCTCGAGTGCGGCCACCGGGCGCGGCGCGCAGCCGCCAGCGGCCGCGCTGGTCGACGCCCGTGACCGACGTCCAAGCGAGCTCGCGCGGCGCCTCCCACTCGACGATCTCGATCAGCCCGCCGACCTCGGCCGAGCCCACCCGCAGCAGCATCCGGTAGCGGGCGCCCAGGCCGGTCTGCTGATCTCCGTCCACCTCCCAGCGCGTCACACCGGACAGGAAGCTCAGCGCGCGCCCAGGGTCTGACACGAGCGCCCAGACCGTCTCGATCGGGGCGGCGACCGTGGTCTGGGCGGCGGATCGCACCCGTTTCAGCCGATCACCGGCAGCCGTCGCTCGGCGGCCAGCGCGTCGAGGGTGTCCTGCATCAGGCGGATCAGGCGATCGTAGATCTCGTCTACGTCGGGATCGGGGCCGAACTCGCTCCGTAGGTCGATCGGCGGCAGGGTCTCGATCGTCAGCTTGGCGGGGAGCGGGATGTGCCCCAGCAGGTCGCCGACGTTGAGGATCCACGGCAGCGCGATGGAGATCGGCAGCACCTTGAGCCGGAACATCCGGTCCAGCGCCAGCAGCCGCGCCAGGCCCTCGCCCCGGGACAAGAAGAGCGCCGTCTCCTGGCCGCCGATCGAGACCACAGGCACGATCGGCACCCCCTCGTCGAGGGCCAGTGCAATGAAGCCCTTGCGTCCGTTGAAGTCGACCCGGTTGCGCTGCCAGCTGGGCCGATGTACCTCGTAGTCGCCCCCCGGGTAAACGAGCAGGGCGGCTCCGGCGCTCAGCGCCTGACGGGCGTTGTCCGGCGAGTCGGCGACGGTTCCGAACTTGCGCAGCGCCCCCAGTCCCGGCATCGAGAGCACCAGGTTGTGGGCCAGCTGGTAGAAGGGCCGCTCGACGCCGAAGTAGGTGTTGAAGGCCAGCGTGAACACCAGCGTGTCGGGGGTCATGTTTCCGCCGGAGTGGTTTCCGACCATCAGCACCGGGCCGGTGTCCGCGACATTGCCCAGTCCGCGCACTTCGCCCCGGTACCACAGGCTCGCGAACAGCCACATCAGCGGTAGGTGCTCGCGAATGAAGTCGGGGTCGCGCTCGTCGAGGTCGGCGCGGGGGATCCGCCGCTTGGCCTGAGTGGCGACCTCGCGCAGGCCCCGGCTCAGCAGCGACCGGACGGCGCCGCCGGCGCTGCCATCGCGCTCGCTCGCCTCGGCGGACGCGTGCTCAGCCGCACCCGGGGTGCCCCCGTTGGGGAAGTGGCCGTTGCTGCCGGCTCGGCCCGCGACGCCGGTATCGGCCATCGCTAGTGGCCCATCCTGCGAGGATGAACCACTAGGCCGCCCGCGTGCCGGGGGCGTCGTCCTTGCGGGCGGGCTGTGGTCTCGCGAGCGTCAGCTCGTGCCGGGCGAAGAAGCTCATCAGCAGCTCGTTGGTCTCGGTCGGGCGCTCCACCTGGGGCACGTGACCGCACGACTGCATCGTGACCTGCTCGGCGCGCGGGAGCCAGCGACGCACGTGACGGCCGAAGGCCGCGGGCACCAGACGATCGTGCGTGCCCCAGACGAACAGCGCCGGACAGCTGAGCTCGGCCAGGCGCGGGTAGAAGCCCTGTCGCCCGTACGGCGCCTCCAGGTAGATGTTCCGCGCCGAGGCCAGGAACGCCAGTCGCGCCCCTGGTGATTGGTAGATCCGGCGGAACTCATCGACCATCAGGCCGCCGAGCTCGGGGTCGATCAGGTCACGGTCGTAGAACATGCTCCAGAACTGCGAAGCGACCGTGCGGCGGCTGAAGCCGTGGGGCAGCAGACCGAACTCGGGCCGCAGCAGCCGCACCAGCGGATGAAAACCGCGCTTGACCCAGGCCACCGCCGGGCACAGCAGCCCCAGCGCGCGCACCCGGTCCGGCGCGGTGAGCCCCATCTCGATCGCCACCCGGCCACCCATCGAGTTGCCGACCACGTGAGCGGAGCGGATCTCCAGCGCGTCCAGCAGCCCGAGCATCGTCTCGGAGTACCAGCGCGCGTTGTAGGGGGCGCGGGCGGGCTTGGAGGAGGACCCGAAGCCCGGCAGGTCGGGAGCGTGCACGCGGTAACGCTTGCTCAGCTCGGCCGCAGTCTCGAACAGCGAGGCCCGGGTGCCACCCAGCCCGTGGAGCAGCAGCACGTCGGGTCCGTGGCCCATCGTCAGCGTCGAGATCCGATAGCGGCCGACCAGCACGTCGTGGATCTGCAGCAGCGGCGGCCGCCCGCCCGGCAGGCGGAACATCCCCTCGAAGGCGACGGCATAGTCCAGGTTGCCGCGCACGCGGAGCCGGCGCTGCTCAAAAGCATCGATTCCCGACAGCTCGCCCTGGCCCATCGCCAACCAGGTGGCGGCGTCGGTGGCGATCGTCACATCAGGCTCGCGGCGAGTGGCTCCCTTGCGCACCCGGGCGCCATGCACGGTGCAGCGCACCTCCCAGGTGTGTCCGAGATCGCCCAGCTTGACGTGGTAGGTGGCGTCAAAAGCCGGATGGGCGCCCAGGTAGCGGTCGGGGAGGGAGCGGAAGGCCGCTTCGACTTTGGCGAGTCGCTGGGCATGATCGGAGCTCACTGACATCGGCCCAGAACATATTGCAACGCTTGGAGCGGTGTGCCGGCGAGCGCCGGTGCAGGTTCTTCGGAACCCTGCACTAGGGTCTCGGACGAGTGCGCACGGTCTCCCTGCACGATACGCTCACCGGCAAGCTTGAGGACCTGGTCCCGGCGGCCGCGCCGCGGGTCCGGATCTACGCCTGCGGTCCGACCGTCTACAGCCGCGTGCACGTCGGCAACGCCCGCCCGTTCGTGGTCTTCTCCCAGCTCAAGCGCTTCCTGTCCGCCCAGGGCTACGACGTGGTCTTCGTGGCCAACGTGACCGACATCAATGACAAGATCTATGCGGCGGCAACCGCGGCCGGGGTTCCGAGCGACGAACTGGCGCGCGAGATGACCGCGGCCTATCGGGAGGACACCGACGCGCTGGGGCTGGGCCGGCCCGATCACGAGCCGCTGGCCAGCGAAACCATCCCCAGGATCGTGGGCCTGATCGAGCAGTTGATGCAGGGCGGGCATGCGTACGCAAGCGACGGCGACGTCTACTTCTGGGTCCGGTCCTACCCGGGATACGGCGAATTATCGCATCGTGACATCGAGCATATGGATCAGGGGGAGGACACCGAGGGAGCCGGCCGCAAGCGCGACCCCCAGGACTTCGCCCTGTGGAAGGGCCACAAGGAGGGCGAGGACACGCATTGGGACTCGCCCTGGGGGCCCGGGCGGCCGGGCTGGCACATCGAGTGCTCGGCGATGGCCGAGGAGCTCCTGGGCCTTGACTTCGAGATCCACGGCGGGGGCAGCGACCTGATCTTCCCCCACCACGAGAACGAGGCCGCGCAGACGCGCGCCGCCCATGGGCAGCGCCTGACGCGCATGTGGATGCACGTCGGCATGGTCCGGCTGGACGCCGAGAAGATGTCCAAGTCACTGGGCAACGTGTTCGGCCTGCGCGAGACGCTGGCGCGGCACGGGGAGGAAACGCTCCTGATGTACTTCTCCGGCGCTCACTGGCGTCAGCCGATGGAATTCGACGAGGACCGGCTGTCGGAGGCTCGCGCGCGCGCCGCGGGCATACGAGAGGCGGGCCGGGCGCTGGTCGACGGCCCCAGCCCGGCATGGTCGGCGCCGCTGCGCGAGCGCTTCTTCGACGCCCTGGCCCACGACTTCAACACTCCGCGCGCGCTGGCGATCGTGGCCGAATGGACGCGTGAGGCCAACCGCAGCCCGCCGGGCACGGTCGGGTCGGCCGACCTGGGGGAGATGCTGGACGTGCTCGGTTTGCGCGGCCTGCTGACGGCCCCGCCCGTCGACGTCCCCGAGCGTGCGCTGGAGCTGCGCGAAGCTCGCGAGCGGGCGCGCCGAGAGCGCGACTACGAGGCCGCCGACCGGCTGCGCGACGAGCTGCGCGAGCTCGGTTGGGAGGTCCGCGACGGACTCGACGGCCCCGAGCTGCTGCCCGCGGGCTGACGCCGCCGTCCCGCCCCCGGGGTGGGCGTTTGTTTGCATAACGCCGACCGCCCCTTGACAGTCGTGCGGTGCTATGTCAAGCTCGCGCCGCCAAATAAGGATCAACTCGAGCTTTAGGGCTAGGGTTGACAGGGAGCCAGGCGGAAGACGCCCTGCTCTCTGGGAGGTCTATACCGGTGCGGCGCCAGGGGAGGTAGCGCGCCACGACAAATCCGATCTGCCGCGGATTCGCGGCAGCATGGAGAACGCCTGTGGCTCGATTGTCTTCATACTCTCAGGCTCAACCTAAGGTTGAGGATGGATTTCTGATCGCCCTTGCCAAACAGGGTCACCCCGAGGCCTACGACCAGATCGTCCGTCGTTATTACGGGTTCGTCCGGCTCAAGGCCTCGTCGTACTTCCTCGCGGGAGGCGATGCCGACGACCTGATCCAGGAGGGCCTGGTCGGCCTCTACAAGGCGGTGCGCGATTACCGGACCGATCGCGAGTCCAGCTTCCGGAACTTCGCGGAGCTGTGCATCACCCGCCAGATCATCACCGCCGTCAAGACGGCTACGCGCAACAAGCACACGCCGCTGAACCAGTACGTGTCGTTCTCCAGCACGCCGGCGGGCGGCACCGGCGACTCCGAGCCCACGCTCGACGAGATGCTCCCGGGCTCGACGGTGCACGATCCCGTCAATCAGGTGATCTCGTCCGAGGAGCTGCGCGCGCTGGTGGCCTGCATCTCCACGGCCCTCTCGGAGCTGGAGTCACGGGTGCTGGCGCTGTACCTCGACGGTCATTCCTATGAGGAGATCGGCCGGCGCCTGGACTGCGACTGCAAGACCGTCGACAACGCGCTGCAGCGGGTCAAGCGCAAGGTCGGCTCCCACCTCTCAGAGCGCGCGATCGCCGCCTGAGCGGTCGGCGACCGGGTAAGCGGGCCGCTGCTCGGCGGCCGCCGGCACGCTGAGCGTGAACTCGGCGCCGCCCCCCGGGGCGACGGGCCGCGCGCACGCCGCCGCCCATCGCGGCGGTCAGCTCCCTGACGATCGCCAGCCCCAGTCCCGACCCCACGGCACGCTCGGAGCGATAGCGGTTGTACAGCTAGAAGCGATCGAAGGCGTGGGGCAGGTCCTCGGCGGCCAGCCACCCTGCCGGCCGACAGCTCGACGCCCAACTCGCGCGCCCGAGGGACATGGCGCTGAACGGCCGTCCGGCTGACCGCGGCCAGGTCGACCGGCCGGCGCTCGACGCCGAACCCCTCGCGACCGAGGCGCGCCAGGTCCAGCAGATCCGAGACCAGTCGCTCCAGCCGGTCGGCCTCGCGCGCCCGGGTCAGCTCGGCGGACATCGCGTTGAACGACCGGCCCAGCCCGGCCATCTCGTCCTCGCCCTGCACCGGTACCTCCACGCCGGACTCGCCGGCGGCGACTTAGATCAGCGAGCGCCCAGGTTGCCCGACCGCTGGGTGGCCAGCTTGTGGCGCACCAGCACGACGGCCACGCCGACGGTCAGCGCGCACGAGGCCACGGCGGCCAGCGCCAGGTAGCCGAGCACGCGGCGGCGCTTGCGTGAGATCCACCTCGTGGCCGTCGACGTAAACTTCGCGCGCGCCCCGGGCCAGCGTCAGCGGCCCGCGCGCGATCACGTCGCTGCGGTCCGCGCCGCCCGTCCGCCCGGCGCGTCGCAGACCTCGAAGCCGTCGATTCCCGGCAAGCCGATGTCGAGCACGACGAGGCGCACGGGATGGCGGCGCAACTCCACCAGCGCGTCCTCGCCGGAGCGCACCCAGAGCACCCGGTAGCCGTCGCGCTCCAGGTAGGTGCGCACCAGCGCGCCGATGTTCGGCTCGTCCTCGACGACCATGACGGTGGTGTTCATGGCGACATCGTAGGTGCGCTGGGTGGGCGGGATCGGGTTCCGGCGTGGCTTTTACACGCAGCTGACCTTCGGCTGGCAGGTTGCTTTCAGACCGCCGCGACAGTGATCCGGCACGTCAATCACAAAGCGAGGTCCACATTCCATGTCACCCATCCTCAAGCACTCACGGTTACTGTCGGTCGCCGTCTGCTGCGTCGCGCTCGGAGCCGGAGCGAGCGTGATCGCAGGTGCCGGCGCCGCCACCAGTACACCGGCTCACGCCAAGCACAGCCGCAGCGCTAAGGCCAAGCAGCGAGGCGGCCTGCGCCGCATCGCGACCCGCGCGGTGCACGGCGACGTCGTTGTCCACACCGAGGCGGGCTTCCGCACTGTCACATTCGATCGGGGCGTCGTCGACTCGGTCTCCGGCCAGCAGCTGAAGATCACCGAGGGAACGCCGAAGGCGACCTACAAGACCGTGACGCTGACTATCCCGGCCAACGCTCGCGTCCGCGATGACAAGCAGAAGGCGCCCCGTGCGTCGGTCAAGGCGGGCCAGCGGGTGCTCGTCGTCAGCGCGCCCCAGCGCACGCTGGTGATTGCCCGCACACCACCCGGCGGGGTCGTCCGGCCACGATCGCGGCGGGTGGGCGGGTTTCCCAGCCACGGCCCCTACTCCGCGATCGGGCCGAGCGTCGGCGCCAGGCCGTAAAGGTCGAAGGCGCGAAAGCGCGAGAAGGTGTGGTGGTCGGGACCGTGGAAGTCAGACGAGCCGGTGGTCAGCAGCTCGGTCTCGGCGCAGTGGTCGACCAGCAGCCGCGTCTGCCCGGCGGTGTGGGTGGCGTAGAACGCCTCCACGCCGTCCAGGCCGGCCCGGCGAAAGCGGGCGATCGCCTCCAGCACGGCCGCGGGGTCGGAGATGTCCCAGAACGGGTGCGCCCACACGGCCACCCCGCCGGCACCGTGGATCAGCTCGATCGCCTCCTCCACCGACGGGGCCTGGCGCTCGCGGAACGCCGGCTTTCCCTCGATCAGGTAGGCGACCAGGAAGTCCGTCGGATCCAGCAGCCCGTCGTGCTGGAGGCGGGCGAAGTTCTCCGGGTGCCCGACCACCGCCTGAGCGAGGTGCGGGCGCCCGATCGACTTGCCCTGAGCGGCGCGCTCGGCGAGCATCTCGTCGTCGAGCGCGAAGCCGAGCTCGCGCAGGGCGTCGGCCATCGCCTCGGCGCGGCGCTCGCGATCGGACTGCGAATTCTGCAGCGTCGCCACCAGCCGCGGTTCGAGGGGGTCGATCAGGTACCCGAGCACGTGCAGGTCCTGGCGGCCGCCGTAGAGCGACGTGATCTCGGCCGCGCTCACGAGCCCGATCCCCGCCCGCACCGCGGCTTCCTGGGCCTCGGGAACCCCGGCGGCCGTGTCGTGGTCTGACAGCGCCAGGAGCTCCACGCCCGCCTGCGCGGCGGCAGCCACCACGCCGGCGGGGGGCAGCGCTCCGTCGGAGTGGACGGAGTGGCTCTGCAGGTCGAAGGTGGGCGCCTGTCCAGAACTCAAGTCGACAAGACTAGTCAGCTTTGTTCACGGCCCCTGTGAGCCGCTCGCACTCGCGCCATAGCGCCTCGCGGTCGGCCGGTGTCTCACGCGTCCACGGCAGCAGCGACGTGGGCCGGCGCCGGCGATCGTGCCAGAAGCCCCCGGTGCTCCGCGCCGGCTCGTCGGCGGCGCCCAGCCACACGATCGTGTCGGCGCCCTGCTCGGGCGCGCGCAGCAGCGGCTTGGTGGCCCGGTAGAAGCGGGGCAGCGACGAGCTCACGCCTGGCGTGTCGACCCAGCCGGGGTGCATCGCATGGGCGACGATGCCGCGATCGCGAAGGCGCTCGGCCCACAGCTCGGTGAGGATCACCTGGGCACGCTTGCTGCGGGCATAGGCCGTCGTCCCGTTGAAGTCGCCGCGGGCGCTCTGCAGGTCATCGGGGTGCAGCCGCTGTGCATACATCCCGCCCGAGGACACGGTCACGATCCTCGAGGGTGCGCTGGTGGCGAGCTTGTCGGTCAAGAGGCGCGTGAGCAGGAACGGCGCGACCACGTTGACGGCGAAGGTCATCTCGATTCCGTCCTCGGTGACGGTCCGCTCCTCGGGCAGCACGCCGGCGTTGTGGACCAGCACGTCGAGCCGCTTGGCCTCTCCCTGGAGGCGCCCCGCCAGGTCGCGGACCGAGTCCAGGCTGGCCAGATCGCACAGCGCGAGCCGCGCCTCACCGCCGGGGCTGTGCGCCGCAACCCGCGCGCGAGCCCGCTCGCCGCGCTGCTCGTCGCGGGCGACCAGCCACACGTCGGCACCCAGGCGGGCGAAGCCCTCCGCCGCCGCCAGGCCCAGCCCCGAGGTGGCGCCCGTGACGAGCACCGCCTTGCCGCCCATCGGCCGTAGCTCGCCGTCGTGCCACGAGCGGCTGCGCACGGCATAGCCGACGTTGGTGTAGCCGCCGAGCACTGTGCGATCCAGGGCGGTGTCCAGCAGGGAGGCGATCATCGCCCCGATGCTTACCGCTGCGCGCCCCGCCAAACGGCGAGCGGTCGACGTGCGCCGACGACGGCGCGGGCGCCGGCGCCGGCGGCGGCGGCGGGGCGCGGACCATGTCCGCTCAGGCGGCGCAACGCCACCAGTCCGCCGCACGCGACCAGGGCGGCGGTGAGCGCTCCCACTCCGAGGCCCGCTCGGGCGCCCAGCCCCGACATGGTGACGCCCACGATCGGGCCGCCGATCGGCGTCGAACCCTGGAAGGCGACGAACCACAGCGACATCACGCGTCCGCGCATCTCCGGGGCGGCGTTGAGCTGCAGCGTGGAGTTGCCGGTCGACATGAACGCGATGCTGCCCGCGCCGGCGAGCGCGAGGGCGATCAGCTCGAAGGCCAGGCTGGGGGCCAGTGTGGCCAGCGACAGCGCCACCGCGAAGCCGGAGGCGGCGATCACCAGCGGCCTCAGCCCGGTCTTGCCCCGGCCGGCGACGAACAGGCCGCCCGCGACCGCGCCGATGCCCATCGCGGCCGTCATGAAGCCAAAGCCAGTCGCGCCGACGTGCAGGCCCCGGTCGGCCATCACCGGCAGCGAGACCTGGAACTCATAGGTCAGGCAGCCGGCGATCCCCATCATCACCAGAGGGATGGCGAGGTTGGGGGCGGAGCGGACGTAGCGCAGGCCCTCGCGCAGCTGGCCCCGCGCCCGCGGGGCCGGCGTGGAGGGCGCCAGGGCGGAGCTGTCCATCGAGGTCAGCGAGAAAACGACCGCCACGAAGCTGCCGGCATTGACGAGGAAGCACACGCCGGTCCCCACGGTGGCGATCAGGATGCCGGCGACCGCCGGGCCGACCGAGCGCGCGACGTTGACCAGCACGGAATTGAGGCTGACCGCGTTGCGCAGGTGCTCGGGGCCGACGAGCTCCATCATGAACGACTGGCGAGAGGGGTTCTCGAAGGCATTGTTGAGACCCAGCAACGCCGCGAGGATGCCGATCTGCCATACCCGCACGGCACCGGTGACCGTCAGTACCCCCAGCGTCAGCGCCTGCAGGCCCATTAAGGCCTGCAGCGCGACCATCAGCCGTCGCTTGTTCACGCGATCGGCGATCACGCCGCCGTAGGGACCCAGCAGCAGCACCGGCAGTGTCTGCAGCGCCACCACCACGCCCAGCATCGTGCCGGAGTGAGTGAGCGTCAGCACCAGCCACGACTGCGCCGTCATCTGCATCCAGGTCCCGATCATCGAAATCGCCTGGCCGCCGTAGTAGCGGCGGTAGTTGGGGATCGCGAGAGACGCGAAGGTGACGCGTCCGGCGCGCACGACGCGCGTCATGGGCGACGGGCCTTCAGCTCTGCGGCCAGTCCCTCCAGCGCGGGCAGCGCCCGCTCCAGCAGCCGGCGGTCGTCCCCATCCAGCCCACCAAGGGCCTCGTTGAGGGCGTCGGTGCGCTCGCGACGCATGCGCTCGGCAAGCCGGTGGCCGGCGTCGGTCACGTTGACCCATGCGGCGCGGCGGTCGCGGTCGTCGGAGACGCGCTCGAGCGTCCCGTCATCGACGAGCTTGGAGATCGCCCGCGAGAGCATCGTCGGGTTCAGGCTCTCGAGCTCGGCCAGGTCGGCGATCGGGATCGGTCCGTGGCGGTCGACCGAGAGCAGCACGGAGATCCGCGTCGGCGTCAGCCCCGCCTCAGAGCCGGCGGCGGTGATGCGCAGCCGGCGTGAAAGGCGGCCGACCGCGACACGGAGACGGCTGGCGGTGTCGACGTCGAGGAGGGGGGCAGTGGTTGGCATCAGCACAGAGCGGGGAATAGTTGCTTGCTGGCAAGCATCCTACCAGGTGCTGATCGACCGGACCGGCAGCGGGCGTAAGCTCCGGGCGCGATGACACCCTGCTGCTGTTCGGCAACACCGAGAGCTCGCCGGCGGGGCCGCCTGCGGCGGATCGGCGGGGTGCGCTTCGAGGATCTGCTGCTGGTCACCGATGAGGGGTGCGAGACGCTGACCGGCTTCTCCTACTCGCTCACGCCCTCGCCCTGACTGCCGCCGCCGTCTCTCCTCGCCAGCGAAATCTGGCGGTGCTGTTCGCGCTGGGGTCGATGTCGAGCATCCAGCTGGGGGCGGCGCTGTCCAATCCACTGTTCGGACGCCTCGGTCCGGCCGGAGTGGTCATGCTGCGCTTGCTGTTCGCCGCCGTCGTGCTGTGTGTAGCCGTGCGCCCGCCGCTGCGGGGGCGCGACGCCCGCGAGTGGATCGCGCCGGTGGCGCTCGGCGTGACCTCGGGCTTGATGACGCTCGCCTTCTACGGGGCGATCGCCCGGGTTCCGCAGGGAATCGTGGCGGCGATCGAGTTCACCGGCCCGCTGGCGGTGGCGCTCGCCGGTTCGCGCCGCTGGTTGGACGGGGTCTGGGTGGTGCTCGCCGCGGGCGGAATCGGCCTGCTCACGCTCGGCCATCCGGTCGGCGGGGCGCTGAACGCGACCGGCGTGCTGCTGGCGTTCGCGGCCGCCGCCGGCTGGGGGACCTACATCGTGCTCACCAAGCGCGTCGGCCAGAGCTGGCCCGGTCTGGGCGGCCTGGCGATCTCGATGGCGATCGCGGCGCTCGTCTCGCTGCCGTTCGGGCTCACGCACTTCGCTCACCGCTACGCGGATCTCGACAAGGATCTCTACGGCCTGGCGCTGGGCCTACTCGTGCCGCTGGCGCCCTACATGCTCGAACTGGCGGCGCTGCGTCGGCTGCCAACGCGGGTGTTCGGCGTGCTGATGAGCCTGGAGCCGGGGATCGGAGCGCTGCTGGCGCTGGTGATCCTCGGGCAGTCGCTGGCGCTCGGCGCGGTGGTGGCGATCGCCTTGATCGTCTCGGCGAGCGCGGGCGTGACCCTGACCGCCGATCCCGAGGAGCCCCCGATCGCCGCGGATGTTCCTATGCTGAGCAATAACCAGGATTAGCGATCCGGGATACGGAGATTTAGCCATCGGGCAGAATGACAACCAATATGGTCGACAATCAGGAGAGTGTGACGATGTCATTGAAGATCGGGTCAACCGCACCAGACTTCGAGGCCCAGACGACCGAGGGCCCCATCAGCTTCCACGACTGGATCGGCGACTCGTGGGCGGTGCTCTTCTCCCACCCCAAGACCTTCACGCCGATTTGCACCACAGAACTGGGCTACATGGCCAAGATCAAGCCTGAGTTCGACAAGCGCAACGTGCAGATCATCGGCCTCTCGGTCGATCCCGCCGACGCGAACGCCGAATGGGCGAAGGACATCGAGGAGACCCAGGGCGCAGCCCCCAACTACCCGATCATCGGGGATGAGGACTTCAACGTCTCCAAGCTCTACGACATGCTCCCCGAGGACGTCAGCGGCGACGCGGCCGGCCGCACGCCGGCCGACAATCAGACGGTCCGCAACGTGTTCGTGATCGGCCCTGACAAGAAGATCAAGCTGATCCTCGTGTACCCGATGACCACCGGACGCAACTTCGACGAGGTCCTGCGGGTGATCGACTCGCTCCAGTTGACCGCCAACCACAAGGTGGCCACTCCCGTCAACTGGCAGCAGGGCGACAAGGTGATCATTGCCGGCTCGGTCTCCGACGAGGCGGCCAAGGAGACCTACCCGGAGGGCTGGGAGTCCCCGAAGCCCTACATTCGGATCGTGCCCTCGCCCGAGCCGGTCAAGTAGCACTCTTCCCCGCCCGCCCGCCGACCTCGGTGGGCGGGTGCCGCGCTCCTCGCAGTACTAGACGGTCTAGTCCAGTTCGGGGGCGCCGGCGCGGGTCAGGAGAGGACGGAGCGGACCACGTCGATCGCTAGCACCGCGGCCGCGATCCCCGCCGCCAGCGCGAGCACGGCCATGCTGAGTCGCAGGGCGATCGAGGGGCTCATCCGTTGGCCTCGTCGACGATCAGGGCGGTGAACTGCCGGCCGCCGGGTGGGGTGACGCTGAACGACAGGCCCCACTTGCCGACCATGATCAGGGCCGGCGCACGGCGGGCGTAGACGCCGGGCAGGGTCTCGGTCAGCTGATATTGCTGCTGGGGCATCTGCATCTCCAGGTGATTGAAGGTCAGGGTCACGTCGGCGTGGCGCACGGGCCGGCCACCCTTGGTGATTCGCAGCGCGAACGAGTCGGGCGCGGCCGCCTTGTTGGGGGAGACCAGCACCTGCAGCCGGTAGCCGGCGCGCTGCACCGCCTCGGCCACCCGTCCCGGTCCGACCGACGCCACGGCCGAGTCCTGCAGCGCGAACGCCGGCGGCGGGGGAGCCAGGCTGGAGAGCAGCGCGGCAACGAACACCGCTCCGGCGACGAGCACCGCCTCGCCCGCGATCAGCCTGCGCAGCAGGGAAGCGGCGCCCGCGCCATCGCCGTCGCCGCCGCGCCCGCCAGTGCCGCCGTCGCCTCCGGGGCCGCCGGCGCGCGTGCCCGCCGCGACCAGCCGCGGCCTGGCCCTCAGCAGGTTGCCGGAGGCCAGCGCCACCGCCGCCAACAGGATCGCGATCTTGACCAGGATGGCCACGCCGTAACCGGTGTCCCACAGCGCGTCGAGGGCCGGCATGTGGTCGATCGTGGCGATCGTCCCGGTGGTCAGCAGCACCGCCACCGAGGCCAGCGCCAGCGCCGAGAAGCGGGGCACCACCAGCGAGAGCGCGGCCACCCGGCGACCCGCGCCGAAGGTCATCCACAGCACCAGCAGCCCCACCAGCCCGCCCAGCCACAGCGAGCCGGAGATCAGGTGCAGCCAGTCGACCGGCACCGAGACTCCGCGCGGCGACGTCTGCCCGGCGTGTCCGATCGCGCCCGGGATCACCAGCGTGGCGGCGGCGGCCAGCAGCGCTCCGGTCTGGGCCATCAGCTCGGCCAGCGAGCGGCGCTCCCGTTGAGGCCGGTCGACGTACAGCGCGATCCACGAGGCCACGCAGAACAGGGCGAAGCACAGCATCATGTCGACGTAGCCGCGTCCGAAGGCGGTCACGCGGAACAGGGGCACCAGTGCCCCTAGGTCGAACACGGAGCGCAGCGAGTCGGCGGCGATCGCGAAGTCCAGGTAGACGGGAATCGCCAGCACGCCGATCACCGACGCCACCACGAAGGCCACCGACAGCGCCCGCAGGCCCGTCCCCTCCACCCGGCGGGGCAGCGAGCGGGCCAGCAGGAAGCGCAGCGCGAACAGCCCGATCGCGACCATCACCGACAGCAGCATCACCCAGCGCGCGATCAGCAGGTTCGGCGCGGTGGCGCCCTCGGAGATGCTGGGTACCGCGAACTTCGGCGCCGGTCCGGGGGTCGGACCGACCGCATAGGTGAACGCCCCCTGCACAGGGTGGCCGTCGACCGAGATCGCGCGCCAGTAGATCAGGTACCAGCCCTCGGGCAGGTGGGGGCGCAGCCCCACCACCAGCGTGTCGGGGTCCGACGCCGAGCGGTGCACCGGCGCGGTCGTCTCCTGGTGGCCGTCGACGTTGGTGACCGAGATGATCGCGAAGCGGGGCTCGACGGCCTCGTCGTAGGTGAGTGACACGTTTCGGGGCGCCGCGTTCAGCACGCCGCTGGGCGCCGGCGCCGTTCTGATCAGGTACGCGTGGGCCGAGGCGGCGGTCGGTATGACCAGGCAGATCGCGCCGGCCACGCCCACCAGCACGCCGACGATCCGCCCGCGACGCGTCACGCCAGGCTCCTCCCGCCGCCGCCGTCGCCCCCGCCGCGGCCAACCAGCGCGACCCCGGCCGCCGCCAGCCCGAGCACGCCGACCACCAGGGCGACGATCGTCAGCGCCGAGGTACCGACGCCTCCACCGCCGCCCAGCGACTTCTTGACCTGGATCGTGGGTGCCGGCGACTCCGAGGACTCAGAGCCCGTCCACTCGACGATCGAGCCGTCGGAGTAGGTCTGTCGCACGCGGAAGGTGTAGTTCCTGGCCGTCGCCGGCTCGGCGAGGAACTGAAACAGCGAGTCCTCTCCGGTGGGTGTCCGGCCGCCCGTCCAGCTGACCCTCTGCACGACCGCCGAATCGCCGGAGCCGGTCGACTGGACCTGCTGGCGCCAGCCCGGTGGCGGGGGTGCGAACGAGTCGATCCCGAAGCCGCTGGGCACGGTGAGGACGATCTTGGAGGTCGTCACCCCGGCCTTCTCGGTGGGCACCGCCAGGCTGTAGAGCTGCAACTGGCCCGATACCGACACGGCGGGGCTGACGCGGGCGTGTCCGAGCGCGAGCGCGGGGGCGGCGAGCAGTGCGATGAGTGCCAGGACGACGGCCCGCGAGGCCCGCCCGAGCACGATGTGACGCTTCACGTTGTCTGATCCTCCTTTGGTTGGCTGACGTCGAGGCGCGTCGGGATATTCCCGACGCCGCATGTCAGCCGGGAGGACCGCGGCCGCACCAGCCGAGCGCGAGCGGCGCCAAGCGGGGCAGCAGCGCGTCCACCGGGCGTGCCGGGCGTGTGGGCCGGGCGGACGCCGCGGGAAAACGACGAGCGTGGCGAGCGCCGACCTCGTGCAGCAGCCAGCGGGCGCCGTGCAGCAGCGCGGCCAGCACCAGCCCCACGCACAGCGCCGCCGGGATCGCCCACCAGCCGCCGTAGCCGAAGGTCCCGGGCAGGCCGCCCGGGTGGCCGGTGGCGAACAGACCCTCGAGGAGCTCCTGGCTGGCGTAGATCACGATCAGGCAGACCGAGCAGGTCAGCCACAGCCACAGCAGCGAGAACCCGTAGCGCGGCAGCGTGGTCTGGCCCGACAGCGCGCGGCCCAGCGACGACAGGAACGCCCCGGCCGCAAGGCCGAGCCCCAGCACCAGCCACGGCGCGAAGGAGTGCAGGTAGGAGTGCCCCTGGCGCTGCAACTCGGCGCTCGCCCCGGTGCCGAAGGCCAGCAGGTAGCGGAGCTGGTGGACGGCGAAGGCGGCGATGGGCACGACCGCCGCTCGCGCCACGCTGTGGCCGATCGCTCGCCGCCTCGGCGCTCCCATCAGGACGCCCCGCTGAACAGGTCGAGCGTTCGGGCCATGCCGCCGTCGGCGGAGATCGTCTCGCCGGTGACGAAACGCGCCGCGTCGGAGGCGAGGAACACCACCACGTCGGCCACGTCGTCGGGCGTCGACCAGCGGCGCAGCGGCGTCTGGGCCTCCACCATCTCGACCACGCCGGGGATCGCCTTGTTCCGGGCCCACATGTTGGTGTCCACCACGCCGGGAGCCACCGAGTTGACGCGGATCCCGTGGGGCCCGAGCTCGATCGCCAGCGCGCGGGTGGCGGCGTCGATCGCGCCCTTGGTGGCGGCGTAGACGTTGCGATGTGGCGTCCCGACGACGCCCGAGACCGACGACAGGCTGATGATCGAGCCGCGCCCGCGCTCGGTCATCCCGGGGGCCAGCGCCACCACCAGCAGCAGCGGCGCGCGGACGTTGACGGCGTACATCCCGTCGATCACCTCGGCGTCGACGTCGCGCAGCAACATCCGCCCGCCCAGCGCGGCGTTGTTGACGAGCACGTCCACCCGGCCGAGCTGCGCCTCGGCCTCGGCCGCCAGGCGCTCCGGCGCGTTGCGGTCGGCGAGATCGACCTCGATCACCACAGGGTCGTTGCTCAGCCCGGCCGCCACGTCGGCGAGCGCGTCGCCCGTACGGGCCGCCAGGGCCACCCGTGCTCCCGTCCGATCCAGCGCGGCGGCGATCGCTGCTCCGATCCCGCGGGAGGCGCCGGTCACCAGCGCGGTGCGACCCTGCAGCGAGAACGGCGTCATCGCGCCTGAGACTACCGGCGGCCCGCACCGTGCGGGTACAGTGCCGCCCCGTGGCGGCCTCGGACATCAGCGGAGTCGACGATGCCGACCTCGGGTCGCTGGAGTTCTGGGGCCGGCCGGCGGAGGAGCGCGACCGCTACTTCGAGCTGCTGGGCGATCGCGAGCTGGGCAGCGCCTTCATCCACGGCATCCAGCGGATGCCGTGCACGTTCGCCTCGAGGGCCTGACCCGGCGTCAGTCGGGGGGCCGGGGATCGCCGGGGTGCGGCCGGCGCCCGGCAGTGTGCTCGAAGAACGCCGTCACCCAGTCGGGGTCGACGGGGGACACGAGCGAGCCATCGAGGTGGTCGTCGAGATTGGGAAAGCCCGAGCCACGCAGCTCGGCCAGCGCCGCGGTCCGGTCGTAGCTCGTCTCGCGCAGCTGCGGCGCGCCGTCGGCCACCAGCATCCAGAACGCATCCGGGCTTCCCTCGTACGGGAGCCCGATGCTTCCGGCGTTGGCATAGACGACCCCCTCACGCGCGTGACGGATCAGCTGCTGATGGGTGTGCCCGCCCACGACCAGCGCCTCGGGCACGGCGGCCAGCGCCTCGGCGAGCGCCCCGTCCGGTGTGCCGCGGGTGAGAATCTCATCGTCGCGCCGCGGCGAGCCGTGGCAGAAGCACACGCCGTCCAGCGTCAGCGCGATCGGCCAGACGGCCAGCGCATCTCGCCACCGGCGGTCCAGCTGGCCCGAGCTCCAGGCGGCGGCGCGGCCGGCTGCATCGTCGGAGATCTCCGCGCCGTCGAACACCGCCACCGTCTCGCGCTCGCTGTTGCCGGCGATCCAGTGCACGGGCTCGGGGCGGGCGGATAGCAGCTCCAGCGCGTCACGGGTCAGCGGCCCGCCGCAGACGTCGCCGGCGACGACGATCGCGTCCACCGGCTCTGAGTCCAGCTGCGCCGCCACCGCACGCAGGGCGGGCAGGTTCCCATGCACGTCGGCCAGCACCGCGATGCGCACGCCAACCCACCTAGTCCGAGAAGAACTCGGTCAGCAGCCGGTTGACGGTGTCGGGCTGGTCGTGCTGGACCCAGTGTGACGCGTCCAGGCGCTCGACGCGATCCAGCGCCGGGACGTCCCGGCGCTCGGGCTCGGCCAGCTCGGCCCCCAGGTGCCGGTCGCGCTCGCCCCAGATCACGAGCGTGGGCGCGACGATCGGACGGATCCCGGCCTCCGCTTGACCGGGCGTCCGGCGAAACGCTGCGCGGTAGTAGTTGAGCATCGCGGTGGCGGCGCCGCCCCGCCCCCAGGCCTCGACGTAGCGCTCGATGTCGGCGGGCGAGAACGCTCCGGGGCGCGCATCGTGCTCGAAGTTGTCCCGAAAGCCCTGCCAGCGGTTGTGGGCGAGCAGCCGCTCGGGCAGCCAGGGCAGCTGGAAGAAGAACATGTACCACGACTTGCGCAGCTGGCGAGCGGTGCGCAGCCCCTGCAGCAGCCGCCGGGGGTGGGGGACGTTGAGGATCGCCAGACGTTCCACCACGTCCGGGCGGGTGAAGGCGGTGGCCCACGCCACCGCGGCGCCCCAGTCGTGGCCGGCGAGCATGGCGCGCGCCGCGCCGCGCTCTCCGATCAGGTCGCTCACGTCCTGGGTCAGATGCTGAATGTCGTAGGCGGCCACCCCCGCCGGGCGGGAGGAGAGGTTGTAGCCGCGCATGTCGGGCGCCACCACGTGGAAGCCGGCAGCCGCCAGGGCGGGGATCTGTGCGCGCCAGCCGTACCAGAACTCCGGAAAGCCGTGCAGGAGCACCACCAGCGGCCCCTCACCCGCTTCGACGTAGTGCAGACGCACCTCCGACAACTCGGCATAGCCGTGGCGCAGCTCGGCATCCTCGACGCTCATCGCGCCCGAGGATGCCGGATCGTCTCCCGGCGTGCGCGCCGACTCGTCAGCTGCGCGCCATTGCCGAGGAGCTGCCCGAGCACTTTCGTCGCGAACGTGTCCAGCGACATCTGATCGATCCGGGGAGCATCGTCTGGCCGATCGAGGTGGCTGATCGCGTCCACGTGGGTCGGGCCGTGGTCGCACATGGTCAGCCCCAGGCTCTGATACGAGAAGCCGCTGTCGAAGTTCGGCGCCGTCTGCTCGTCTTACGGGTCGGGGCGCGCCACCGCATGGTGGTCATGTCTACCACCGTTACTCTTAACGGATGCGGGTTGCCATAGCCGGAGCCCACGGAAAGGTCGGGATGCGGCTCGCCCGGCGGCTGGTCGCCGGTGGCGACGAGGTGATCGGCCTGATCCGCAAGCCGGAGCACGCGGCTGACCTCGAGGCGATCGGCGCACGAGCGGTGGTCTGCGATCTGGAGCACACGGGCGTCGAGGAGATCGCCGCGGCGGTCTCCGGTGCCGACGCCGTGGTGTTCGCCGCCGGCGCCGGACCCGGCAGCGGCGCCGCGCGCAAGCTCGCGATGGACCGCGACGGCGCGGTCAAGCTGCTGCACGCGAGTCCGGGGGTGCGCTATGTGATGGTGAGCTCCGTGGGTGCCGAGGACCCGCCGGATGGCGAGGACGTGTTCAGCGTGTACCTGCGCGCCAAGGCAGAGGCCGATGCCGCCGTGATGACCGATGACCGCGAGTGGACGATCGTCAGGCCCGGTCCCCTGACGGACGATCCGGGCACCGGTCGGGTGCGCATCGACACGACGCCGTTTCGCGCTGAGGTCCCGCGAGACGACGTCGCCTCCGTGTTGGCGGCGGTGCTGCACGAGCCCCGCGCGGCCGGCCGCATGCTGTACGTGAGCGCCGGCGAGGAGCCGCTGGCCCTGGCGCTCGCCGCCGCTCTCAGCTAGGTAGGCAGCGCCGCCAGCAGCTCCGGGCTGGCGGCGCTCAGCAGCCCGGCGCCCAGCACCGTGACGCCCGGGGTGTCGACGTGCTCGCCGATTACGCCCACCACGCTACCGCCGGCCCACAGCACCGCCCCGGACATGCCGCCCCACGCGCCGTGACGCGCAACGCGGTCCTCGGCGAGGGCCAGATCCACCTCGAACCTCAGCGATCCCCCGCGAACGTTGACCCCCGGCCGGGCGATGCCGGTCGCGACGTGCAGCACACGCTCGCCGTCCGCCGCGAGGTTGAACTGCGGGAAGCCGAGCGCGGTGACCGTGACGTCGCCCGACACCGCGTCCAGCCTGGCCCAGGGCGCCGGCGGCACGGGGCCCAGGACCGGGTCGATCGCCAGCACCGCGATGTCGGCCCGCGAATCGCTGATGGCCGTCCGGCTGTCGGCGGTCAGCTCGTGGGCTTCGGCCGCCGAGGATCCGATCAGCAGCCGAGCCGAACCCAGGCCGTCGACCACATGCGCGGCGGTCAGGACCAGCGTCGGTGCGATCAGGTAGCCCGATCCGGCCGGCTGGTCGGTCGATCGACCCGCGAACAGCTGGACGACGCGCCCTCGATCGGTCTCCACGCTCAAGATTCTGGCGCAGTCGACGACAGCGACGACATCCTCGATCCACAGGGATGCCCCCTCGCTGCGCCTCGTGCGCCATTACGCGCTCGTCAACGGAATCCAGACGCTCGCCTTCTCTCCCGACAGTGGCGAGCTGGCGGTCGAGGACACGCGCGACGTCGTCCGGGTCTGGGATACCTGCGCCGTGTGCGAGAACCCGACTCGCCTGGCGGCGCTCGCCGGCCAGCGAAGCGTACGAGAGCTGACCCCGGGGGAGCGCGCGACCTTCGGCGTCGAGTAGCCGGGCCGAACGATCGAAGGCGAGCGGCTCAGCGGCGCAGAAGTCGCTCTTGCAGCGCACGCAGCTCGGGCGCGGGTGTGGCGCCGAGCTCGTCGCGCAGACGCGCGCGGAGCGCCTCATAGACGAGCAGGGCCTCGGCCGCGTTTCCGCGCGCGACCAGGATCTCCATCAGGAGCGCGTGCCCGCGTTCGCGGAACGGCTCGGCGGCGACGAGCTCGCGCGCGACGCGCTCGCCAGGTGCGAGCTCGGTGCCGCCCACGCCGAGCGCGACCGCCGCGTAGCACTCCAGCGCCGAGCAGCGGATCTCCTCCAGTCGCCGGCGATGCTCCTGCGCCCAGGGGAGGTCCTCGCCAGGCAGAAAGCCTCGGCGGGCCGTAAAGAGCGCGATCAGTGACGCGCCCCAGCCGCGCGCCCATTCGTGCTGTGTCACGGCCGACTCGGCGCGATGAATCGCCTCCTCGGCGGCCTCCAGATCGATCCAGGTTTCGGGCGGCAGTTTGAGGCGGACCTGAGCACCGCCTGAGAGCACGTCGCTGCCGAGCACGCCTCGCAGACGCGAGAGCAACGCGCTCAGCGACGCGTCGGCACCCGCTGGCGCGCGCCACGGCCAGAGCGCTTCGATCAACTCCTCCCGCCGGGCCGGAAGCGCCCGGTTCACGACCAGGTATGTGAACAGCACCCGAGCCTGGCCGCCCGGTAGCTTCGCGGTCAGCTCACGCCCACCGAGCTCCACGGCCAGCCGGCCGCATAACTGAATCCGGGTCGGTGCCTTGTCGGGCAACTTTGCTGCAAGGAGAATCGCAGAAGTTTGCAAACCGCCGGCCGTAAGTTGGGCCGCACGAACAAGGAGTCGTCATGGCAAAGGTCATCCGGTGTCAGTGCGGGTTCCTCGCCCGCGGCGAGACCGTAGAACAAGCCGCTGCTGCGATCGACGTGCACATGCGCTCAGACCATCCCGAGCTGGTTGGAAAGGTGACCCGCGAAGATCTGATCGCCATGGCCGAAGAGTCGTAACAACAGGCCACCGCCGCCGGCGGCTGGCCTCCCCAAAGGAGCAGAGCATGCCGCCGACGCGGTCAAACCCCCAGCACCCCGAAGGTCCGCTCGTAACCAGCCAGTGGCTGGAGGCCAACCTCGAAGACCCGGGGGTGCGGATACTCGACGTCCGGGGCCGTCACCCAAGCTCTTCGCTTCCGCACGCCAAGCGCGCGGAGTACGCGGCCGGGCACATCCCGGGAGCCGCGTTCGTGGATTGGGAGCACGACTTCGTTGACACCGGGGACCCCGTGCCGGTCCAGGTCGCGCCCCCGGAGCGGTTCGCGCAGCGCGCCGGTGAGCTCGGCGTCGGCGACGGAGATCTGGTGGTCACCTACGACGACTATTACGGGATCTTCGCCGCTCGGGTCGCCTGGGCGTTCCGGCTCTACGGCGCGGAGGCGCGGGTGCTCGACGGCGGCTGGACCACGTGGCGAGAAGAGGGCCGTCCGGTCGCCGACGAGCCCGCAGAAGCGGTGCCCGCGCGGTTCGGCGCGAGGATCCGGCCCCGGCTGAGACGTACGCTGACCGAGGTCGAACAGGCCTGTCGCGACGGCGCGACGCTCGTCGACGCCCGCCCGCGGCACCTATTCCTCGGCCAGGAGCAAGTGGCCAATACCGGCCACATCCCGGGCGCGCGCTGCCTCCCGTACCAGGAACTGGTTGACGGCGCGACCGGGCTGTGGGCCGCGCCGGCGGCGGTCGCGCGGCTCGTCCGTGACGCCGGAATCGACCCCGACCGCCCGCCCCGCGAACTGATCGCGACGTGCGGAAGCGGCGTGTCCGCCACCGTCGCGCTGATGGCGCTCGAGCGGATCGGGGTCCACTGCGACGGCGTCTACGACGGATCGTTCAACGAATGGAGCACGGACCGGTCGCGGCCGGTTGCCTACGGCCGCACGGAATGATCAAGATCACGATCGGGACACGCTGATCTCGTACTGCTTCTTGGCCTGTAGAGGGCGACGTGCCCTCCAGCCGGATCAGGACCGCCCGGCGTGACGACGGGTTCGCCGATGCTCGCCGGACTCGGGAAACTCCTACGATGTCCCTATGGGCAAGCTGCTGCGTCGGACCGCGGGTGGTGACGAGCTACTCGCAGAGTGGACGCCCGCCGATGGGGCGTCCGTCGCTTCCGCCGAGGCGGCCTATCAGCACTGGCTGGACCAGGACTACGAGGCGGTGCAGAGCGACGGCGTCTACTACGAGCCGATCAGCGGAGACCACTTGCCGGTTGACGCCGAGCAAGTGATCCTGAGCACCGCCATGGGCGGCGGTTAGCTCCCGGCTCAGCGGATGCGCCGGCCCATCTCGGTCGTGTCATATCCGCCGAGTTGCTCGACGGCAGCACGAAAGTCAGGCGACCGCAGAAGCTGCCACAGCGGCTCAAGCAGCGGGCTTTCCACCGAGGCGGGGTCGAGCACCAGGTCGTACGGCTCTGACGTCACCGGCACGAAATCCAACTCGAACGCGCGGGCGGCGGCCCGGATCCCCATGCCGCAGTCGGCTCGGCCCGCGGTAATTGCCGCGGCCACCGCGAGGTGGGTGGGTTCCTCGCGCGTGTATCCACTGATCGTCGCGGGGTCGATCTCCTCCCGGGCCAACTCGAAGTCGAGGAGTACGCGGGTGCCGGCGCCGCGCTGACGATTGACGTAGCGCAGCCCCGGGCGCGCGAGATCGGGAACACCGCGTAGGTCCAGCGGATTGCCTGGCGCGACCAGTAGACCCTGCTCCCGATGGACGAGGCGAATCACGGCGGTCCGCCGGCCGGGCAGCAAGCGGTCGAGATACGGCAGCGTGTACTCACCGGAGCCCGGGTCCAGCAGGTGCGAGCCCGCGAGATGGCAGAGGCCGTCGCGGACGGCGATCAGGCCGCCCATCGATCCGACGTTGCTCGAGGCGAGCGTCAACTCGGGATGGTCGGCGCGCAGGGATGAGGCCGCGAGATCGAGGATCAGATCATGTGACCCGATTGCGACGATCGTATGGTCGATCTGGCTCAAGTCTCGTAGCAACGTGACCTGTACATCCTCGCCGGCGTGATGACCCTCGACGTCGGCGGGCACGACGAGCAGTCCGTCAGCGCGTACCAGCGAGGTGAGCACACCCGCTCCGCGGGGCATCGGCGAGGCGACCAGCGATCCGCCCACGCGTCCGAGCCTGACGCGCACCCAGTCATCCATTCCGATCGTGGAGGAGAGCTTGCGGGCCAGACGCGCCTCGGTCACCGGGCGCGGTGTGGTCGGCGCGCCTTCGAGCTCGGCGAGCAGTGGTGCGGCGAAGATGTCGAACGTCAGCGAGGCGGACACCGGGTAGCCGGGTGCCCCGAGGACCGGTGTGGCGTCGATGGCGCCGAGGACGACCGGATGGCCAGGTCGCACCGCGACTCCGTGCACGGCGAGCGTGCCGAGTTCGCTGACGAGCATCGCCGTGTGATCGTCGCGGCCGGCGCTGGAGCCGGCGATCACGATCAGCAGGTCGCAGCGACCCACGGCGTCGCGGATCGCGCTGGTCAGTCGCTCGGGATCGTCGGGCTCAATCGGGAACACGAGAACGTGATAGCCGAGCTCGCGAGCTTGCCCAGCGAGCATCAGCGAGTTGGTATCCAGCAGTTCGCCGGCATCGAGCTCTGAGCCGATCGGCCGCATCTCGTCGCCGGTGGGCAGGATCCCCACCACCGGGGCCCGGCGCACGCAGACATCGGTGGCGCCGGCCGCAGCGGCAGCGGCAATGTCGACGGCACGCAGCCGGTGGCCGGCGGGCAGCAACAGCTCGGTGGCGCTGATGTCCTCTCCGACCGAGCGCACGTGCTGGTAGGGCGCGACCGCGGCCCGCAACTCGGCCCGGCCATCGTCGTGGTGAACGTCTTCGCGCATCACCACGGCGTCGAATCCGTCGGGCATCGGGTCACCCGTGTCGATGACCACGAATGCTTCGGCGTCCAGCTGTAGCGGGATGCTCTCGCTCGCCCCCAGCGTCTCCGCGGCGCGGACCGCGACGCCGTCCATCGCGGCGGAGTCAAACGGCGGGGAGGACCGCACCGCCCAGATCGGTTCCGCGGTGACACGGCCAAGCCCGTCGGCAAGTGCCACGACCATCGCCGGCACGCGTGACGCGCACCCCGCCGCGCCGCGGCAACTGCTCCACGCCTCGCGCGCGTCGGCGAGTGGGAGGTCTTGCAGAAACGGGTGGGTGGGGGCCGTGTCCCTAGGCATACGGGAACACGTCGACGTCCTCGCCGGCGGGTAGGCCGGTCGCGGGTTCGGGCACGATCACGTATCCGTCGGCACCGGTCAGGACCGACAGGAGCGCCGACGGGCCGAACACGGGCTCGGCCTCATCACCGGACAGTCGAACCTGGACCACGTCAAGACGCCCTGCCGCGGACGGGAGGTTGCGCGCCAGACGCGCGCGCACGGTTCCGAGGCGCGGCTCGACGGTCCAGCCGCCGACACGCCGCACCACGGGCATACCGATTAGCCGGAAGACGACCAGTGCCGATCGGGGGTTGCCCGGCAGCCCGATGATCGGGATCCCGCCGGCAAAGGCCAGCAGGGTCGGCTTGCCCGGCTTGATCGCGAGGCCGTGGCACCAGATCTCCGAGCGCGAAAGCGACGAGACGGCCGCGCCCGTCTCGTCGCGAGCTCCAACCGAGGAGCCGGCGCAGATCACTACGACATCACTGTCGCGCACGGCCATCTCGAGCACTCGTTCCAGTGCCTCGCGGTCGTCGGGGACGATCCCCGACGGGTACGGGTCGCCGCCGGCCTCTCGAGCGAGCGCGCCGATCGAGACGCTCAGGGCGTCGCGTACCTGCCCGGGTGCCAGCTCCGTCGTGTCCGGTGAGCGGATCTCGTCGCCGGTGGCGATGATCGCCACTCGCGGCGCCGCGTGGACATCCACCTCGGTGACGCCGGCGGCGGCGAGTATCGCCACGTCCTGCGCGCGCAGCGGGCGCCCGGCCGGCGCCAGCCGCGCGCCCGGGCCGGCATCCTCGTCCGCGCGGACGATCCCGTCGCCGGGCGCGACAGGCCGAACAACCTCAATCGTGCCGGGCATCGCCTCCTGAGTGTGCTCAACCATCACGACCGCGTCGGCGCCCGGCGGGAGCATCGCGCCGGTCGCGACCGCGACCGCTCTGTCTGCGGTGACGCTGACGTCGGCGGTGGCTCCCGTCCGCACGGCACCGCTGAGCTGCAGATACGCGGGGATCGCCTCTGAGGCGCCAAACGTGTCAGAGGCGCGAACGGCGTACCCGTCAACGGTCGAGCGGTCAAACCCCGGCAACGGCGCGCGGGCGAGGATCGCGGCGGCGGGCACTCGACCCGCAGCCGTCTCCAGGGGGGCGCGGTCGATCGCGCTGCGGTGCTCGGGACGGTATTCGCTCAGTGCCTCCGCGACCCGCCGTGCCGTGAAGAACTCCCTCCCGGTCGTGCGCATCGGGGTTCAGCTGGAAGCTGATGTGCGCTGCATGCGGAGCACGCTCATGACCGGCCCGAGCGCGACCTGCCCGAGGCCGCAGATCGACGTCAGGCGCATCGTCTCCTCCAGCTGATCGATGCGCGCTTCGACGTCGTCGGCACCGCCGCCTTGCAGGAGCAGGTCGCTGAGCATGATGTGCGCTTTGTGAGAGCCGACCCGGCACGGGACGCACTTACCGCAGGACTCGTTGCGAAAGAAGCGCAGGACGTTGGTGGCCGCGGCGAGCAGGTTGGTGCCCTCGCCGATCACGACGACCGCTCCGGAGCCGAGCATCGAGCCGGCGTCGGCCAACGGCTTGAAGTCCAGTGGCACGTCGAGCTGGTCGGGTCCGACGAAGTTCGAGGATGCGCCCCCGGGCTGGAATGCCTGCAGCTCGGCGCCGTCGGCGAGTCCGCCGGCGAGCTCGATGAGCCCGCGGGCGGTCGTGCCCATCGGGACGCAATACACGTCGGGGCGGGCGATGTGTCCGGAGATGGCAAAGAACTTCAATCCGACGCCTCCGTTGACGCCCTGGTCGCGCCACCACTGGGCGCCGCGTCGCATGATGATCGGCACGGCGGCGAACGTCTCAACCGAGTTCATCAGCGTCGGCTTGCCCCACAGCCCGTAGACGGCCGGAAATGGCGGCTTGTTACGCGGTTCGCCGCGGTGACCCTCCATGCATTCCAGCAGGGCGGACTCCTCGCCGAGGATGTAGCCCCCGGGCGAGGTGAAGATGTCGATGTCCAGGTTCCGACCGGATCCGAGCACATCGGGCCCTATCACTCCGTGCGCCCGGGCATTGGCGAGCTCGGCGCGGACGGCGTTCGCTTCGGGCCCGTACTCGTGGCGGATGAAGACCCAGCCCTGCTCGGCACCGGTGGCCAGCATGGCGACCAGCATGCCTTCGATCACGAGGTGCGGCTGCTCAGCGAGGATCTGGCGGTCCTTGAACGTGCCGGGCTCGGACTCGTCGGCGTTGCAGATCACGTACTTCGGCTCGTTCTCCTGGCTGGCGACCATCTCCCACTTGCCGCCGGTCGGAAACCCGGCCCCGCCCATTCCCCGCAGGCCTGACTCCTTGAGCTCCCCGATCGCGTGCTCCAGGAAGCCGCCCATCCCGCGCAACCCGGACTCGTCCAGACGCTCGATCGCCTCCTCACCGCCGAACTCGCCGGCGAGGACGCTGCGCACGACGGCGTAGCGATCCACATCCGCTCCTTCGGGATACGGGTCGTTCGGCCAGTGACGAGGGGGCCGTGCGGGGGGCGTCGCGAGTTGCGCGCCGGAGCGCGCGCTGTCGACGAGCTCCTCGACCTCGGCTGCTGCGACCGGGCGCTCGTTGACGGTCAATGCCGGGGCGATGTCGCACCGCCCCAGACACGACACCGTGCGCAACTCGATCTCGACGTCGTCCCCGTAACGAGCACGGATCTCAGCGATCTGCTCGTCGGCGCCCTGCAGCCAGCAGGACAGGTCCCGGCACACGGCGACCTCGATCCGCGGGGGCGCGTCGACCCGGAAGTGCGGGTAGAACGAGATCAGCCCCTCGATCTCGTACAACGGCCGGCGCGTGTCGCGTGACAGTGTCAGCAACCGGTCGCGTGGCAGCCAGCCGCACTCAGCTTGGATCGCGTTCAGCGCCGGGATCAGGCTGGGACCGGGGAACTTGCCCGCGCGCGCCTCGCGGCCGGGGACGCGTCCGTTGGTGATCGACATCAGTCGCCGGCCGCGACCGTCGCCGGAGCGCCCGCCGCCTCGACGCGGACCGCGCAGAACTTGAACTCCGGAATCTTCCCGAACGGGTCGATCTCGTCGATCGTGAGCAGGTTCGCCGCTGCCTCGCGGAAGTGAAACGGGATGAAGCAACTGCCGACGGTCTCGCGATGCGACACCCTGGCCTCCAGCTCGATCGCCCCCCGCCGCGAGCTGACGCGGGCGAAGTCCCCGTCGGCGATTCCCAACCGCCCAGCGTCCCGCGGGTTCAGGAACACCGTCGCCGTGGGGGAGATCGTGTCCAGCGCGTAGGAGCGCCGGGTCATCGAGCCCGTATGCCAGTGCTCGAGCAGGCGACCGGTGTTCAGCACGAACGGAAATTCCTCGTTGGGCAGCTCGCGGGCCGGCAGCCACTCCGCCGGCACGAGGTGGGCGAGGCCGTCGTCGGTGTTGAACGAATCCTGGAACAGGACGACCGTCCCGTCGCTCTCGTCCGGATCGGAGTTCGGGTAGAGCTTGCCGGTCGGACCCAGGTTCTCGTAGCGCAGGTTCGTGTAGTTGGGCATCAGCGCCACCTGCTCGTCGAAGATCTCGCTGGGGGACTGGTAGTCCATCGGCAGCCCGACCCGGTTGGCGATGTCCTGGATGATCTCCCAGTCGACCCGGGCCTCGCCGGGCGGCTCGAGCACCTTGCGGCCGCGCTGCACGCGACGGTCGGTGTTCGTGTAGCTTCCCTCCTTCTCCAAATACGAGGATGCCGGCAGGACCACGTCGGCGAACTCGGCCGTCTCGGTCAGGAAGATGTCCTGCACGGCCAGGAAGTCAAGTGCCGCCAGCGCCTTGCGAACCTTGTTGATGTTGGGGTCAGACAGGAACGGGTTCTCGCCCATCATGTACATGCCGCGCACGCTGCCGGTCAGCGCCGCGCCGATGATCTCGGTGACGGTCAGTCCGCGCTGGGGATCCAGCGAGCGACCCCAGGCGGCCTCGAATCGCTCCTGCACCGCCGGTCGGTCGACGGGCTGATAATCGGGATAGAACATCGGAATCAGGCCTGCATCGGATGCCCCCTGCACGTTGTTCTGGCCGCGCAGCGGATGAAGTCCGCTGCCGGGGCGCCCGACGTTGCCGGTGATGGAGCACAAGGCGATCAGACACCGCGCGTTGTCGGTTCCGGTGGTGTGCTGGGAGATGCCCATGCCCCAGTACACGACCGCGGCCCCGGCCTCGCCCCACAACCGCGCGACCTCGCGGATCATCGCCGGTGCGATCCCGCAGATCTGCCCGGCCCGCTCGGCGGGATACTGCTTGACCATCTTCGCCAGCTCGCCGTAGTTGCTGGTCCGCTCGGCGATGAACTCACGGTCGACCAGGCCGGCGGCGATGATCTCGAACATCACCCCGTTGTAGAAGGCGACGTCGGTGCCCGGCTTGATCTGGCAGTAGATGTCGGCGTGATCGGCCACCCGCTCGCGCCGCGGATCGACCACAATCAGCTTCGTTCCGCGCCGCCGGGCCTGCTTGAAGAACGACGAGGCGACCGGGTGATTGGCGGTGGTATTGGTGCCGGCCAGAATCGCGACGTCGGCGTTGATGACGTCACCGTAGGTGGTCGACACCGCCGCGGACCCGACGCCTTCGAACAGCGCGGCGACGCTCGAGGCGTGGCAAAGGCGCGTGCAGTGATCGATGTTGTTGGTGCCAAACCCGGCGCGGATCAGCTTCTGGAACAGATAGGCCTCTTCGTTGGAGCATTTCGCCGATCCAAAGCCCGCGATCGCGCCCCCGCCATGCTCGTCGCGAATCGCCACCAGCCGTCCCGCGACCAGGTCCAGAGCCTCCTCCCAGCTCGCCTCCCGGAAGTGGGGCATCACCTCCGCGTAATCGACCAGCCCTCCCGGCTTGCGCCGGCCGCGCCCTTCGCCCTTGACGTCGCCCGACAGCGCGCCCTTGGGATAGGAGTCGTCGCGGCGGATCAGCGGCATGGTGAGGCGCTGGGGGGATCGTGCGTAGTCCCACCCGTAACGGCCCTTGACGCACAGCCGCCCCTTGGATCCGGGCTGGTCGCGTCCCTCGGCGAACGCGATGGCGTGGCGGTCTTCGTCCACGTGGTAGGTGAGGGCACAGCCGACACCGCAGTAGGGGCAGACCGAGTCGACCTGGCGCAGCTCGGAGCGAGGGCGGATCGGGACATCGTGCAGCGGCTTGTTGGTCAGCGCCCCGGTCGGGCAGGCTGCGACGCATTCTCCGCAGGTGACGCACGACGAGTCGCCCATCGGATCGTTGAGGTCGAACGCGATGCGGGTTGTGTAGCCCTTGCCGCTGCGGCCGATCACGTCGTTGCCCTGGATGTCGTCGCAGGCGCGCACGCAGCGGTCACACAGGATGCATGCGTCGTGATTGACGGAGATCACCGGGTTCGAGCTGTCGAGCCCGCGTCCTTCGCCCTGAGGCACGCCGTCGTCCTGGCTGAGGCCGAATTGGCGGACGAGGACCAGCAGCTCGTTGTCGGCGGTGGTCGTTTCCTTGGGATCGAGCTCGGGATCGGGCTGGTCGGCCAGCAGCAGCTCGGTCAGCGTCGAACGCTGGCGCTCGACCCGCTCGTTGGTGGTGGTGACCTCCATGCCCTCTTCGCAGGGCCGGACGCACGCGGCGGCATAGACGCGGGCGCCGATGTCCACGACGCACATGCGGCATACCCCGACGGGGTCATAGCGCGGATCGTGGCAGAGCACCGGGATCGCGATCCCGAGCTGCGCGGCGGCGTCGAGGATCGTCGTGCCGTCGGCGACGGTGACCTCTTGCCCGTCGATCCGCAGCGTGACGTTCTTGGTTACCGCAGTGGGGGTAGCTGATGCGGTCGCCACGGGCTCCTCAACTCTCGCTCGTTACACCGATTGCTCGATTCGCCGGGCTCAGCCGGTCGAGATCCAGCTCGCGTAGCGTACCGCTGCGCGGCACTCCGGTCGGCTCCAGGCCGCGGCCGCGATAGTAGGCATCGATCATTCGTGTCAGACGCTCCGGGGTTAGCGTCGCGGTACGCCCGGAGTCCAGCTCCAAGGGCTGCGTGAGGAAGCGCTCGGGCAGCCAGTCCTCTGCGCGCGTCCACCCCTCGCGAAGGTTGAACAGGCGCTTGGCGAGCACGATCCGCCGAGCGGTCTGCTCCAGCTCCGCCGCGTCGACATCCCACCCCGTGACCTTCTCGAGCAGCGCGGCCCATTCCGAGAACGGGTCCTCGAACACGCCGCGCAGGAACTTGCAGAGAATCAGCGAGTCCATGATCGCCGCGCGGTCCTCGGTCTCGATCGCGCCGGCCACGGCCGGCGCGCCGCCATCCAACCGGTCGTGGCGGCCAGATAGGTCGAACTCGTAGGCGCCCGAACGGTTGTGATCAGCGCCGCGGGCGTTCACCGACAGACCCAGCGCCATCGCCTGCAACGTCCGCGGCTCATACCCGGGCAGCTCGAGCCCCTTCACGTGCGCCGCAAACGCCCCTGATCCCTGCCCGACCTTGCGTGACGCAAACCGCGAGCCTTCGGCCAGCAGATCGCCGAGGCCCTCGCGGGCGCCGATCTCCTCGATCGCGCGCAGCAACGCTTCGGCGTCGCCGAAGCGCAGCCATGGCGCGTCGATCAGACCCGCCTCGGCGCTTTCCATCGCCCAGGCGATCGTTCCGCCAGTCGAGATCGTGTCGATCCCGAGCTCGTCGCAGCGCGAGCTGGCGGCGATGACCGCATCCGCGTCGCCGACGCCGCATAGCGGGCCAAGCGCGAACACGTTCTCGTATTCCATCCGGGTCTTCTTGCCACCGGGGCCGCGGTAGAGGTGCTCGCACCCGATCGAGCACGACGCGCACGAACTGCGAGCCACTTGACGGAGCTCGGCGACGTCCTCGGCTCCCAGCGTCGACGCGCCCTCGAAGCTCGCTGCGGAAAAGTTGCGGGTCGGGAGCGTCGAGATCGCATTGAACGCCAGCAGATTGGCCATCGTGCCCAGCTCGCGGTACTTCGCGGTCGCTGGCCCAAATGACCGGCCGCGCAGCTCTCTCGCTGCCGCCAGGACCCCCGGTGGATCCGCGGAAGCAACCTTGCGGGACGGACGCACCATGACCGCCTTGCACAGCTTCGAACCCATCACGGCGCCGAGGCCGCCGCGGCCGGCGTGACGTCCGTCGTGAGAGACCGTCGCGTAGCGGACGAGCCGCTCCCCCGCTTGACCGATCGCCGCGACACGCCAGGCCGGCCCCATGCGATCACGCAGGCGCACCTCGGCCTCAGCAGCCGGTAGGCCCCAGAACTCATCCGCCGGAGCCAGCCACACCGAGCCGCCATCGATCATCAACACCGACGGCTGCGGACAACGGCCGCGCAGCACGACCGCGTCATGACCCGTGAGCTTGCCGGCGATCGCGAAATGGCTCGAGGCGAGAGCATCAGTCAGCCGACCGGTCAGTGGCGACTTCGCCACGACCGCGAACTTCGCGCTCGTGGTCAGCGGCGTCCCCACCAAGGGCGAGAAGACGAAGATCAACGGCGCGGGCGGCGAGAGCGGATCGACCCCGGGCGGGCAGCACTCGTGCATCAGCCACGCCCCCAGGCCAGCGCCCCCGATGAACGATCGCAGCACCCACTCAGGCAGTGACTTGACCTCTGCCGTCCCGGTAGTGAGATCGACAATCAGGGCCTTGCCGAAATAGCCGCCCGGAAGCGCGCTCGCCATCAAAGCAGCCTACCGCTGGCTTCGCAGGATGAGGCCCGGCCGCTCCTCGTTAGCCGCCTGCGTCGGCAGCCAGGAACGCAAGTGAGTCCCCCGCTGCCAGCGGCAGATGCGGATCGCGACTGATTTGATCGCCGTTGAGTGCCGCGACGACGTGCTCGTCCAGGGTCAATCCAACCGCCAGGGCGGCGGCCCCGAGCGTGCACGCCCGGATTGTCTCCCGCCGCGGACCGGACTTCGGTGCCAGGGTTCCGAATCGCTCGACCACCACCTCCGGCGCGGGAAGCGCCCGGGCCTGGCGGTAGTCAGCCTGCTCGTTGAGGTTTTGGACTGACCTCAGCGCCGGGTCGAGCCGCGCGAGCACCGAATCGTCAAGGAGCGCGGCTTCGCCCAAGCGCAGCACCCGACAGCGATCGAAGATGAACGCCGGCTTGAGACGATCGGCGGCGATCAGCTCCTCGACGATCCCGAGCAGGCTCGTCCGGTAGGCGGCGGCGAGCGGCTGCCGGTGGCCGCCGATCTCCGGCAACACGACATCCTCATCGTCGCCGAGCGCGGCGACGACGCGCGCCACGAACGCGGGGTGAAGCAGCGGCACGTCGGTCGACGACAGGTACGCGACCGACGCGCGATCGCCGATCGCGCGCAGACCACCGGCCAGTCCCTGCAGCGGACCGCGACCCTCGGTGGCGTCGTCGACGATCTCGACGGCAACCGCCAGGTCCGGCAGCTGCTGTCCGGGAGCGCGCACAACGATTACGGGCCCGTCCACCACGCGGGCGACGATCCCGGTGACGCGCCGCAGCAGCGTCGAGCCGTGCCACTCCAGTGCGGCCTTCGGCGATCCCATCCGAGATGACCGACCGCCCGCCAGAACGATTCCCGCCGCGTCGCGCATCGGTCCGATGGTAGGCCCGCGGCGGAGTGGGTGACATCCGTCTGGCACCGCCCCATCCGTTCACCTGCTGCATATCCACCAGGGGCAGCTATCGGACCGGCATAGAATTCCGCACTGTGAGCTCGAGCGAGTGGAGCGTCGGCAAGCTTTCGCGCGACGAGGCGTCGGACCTTTCGGTCCGGGACGTGATGTACACGTCCCCGAAGACGCTCCCAGCCGACACAACCGTCGGCGAGCTGCGCCGCCAGTTCGAGCAACCTAAGCTCCGCACCGCCCTCCTAGCCGATGGGAGCACCTTCGTGGGCGCGATCCAGCGCGCTGACGTCCCGGCGTCTGCTGCGTCAGAGGAGCAGGCGATCGGCTATGCGCAGCGCCGGCCCGAGGCGATCGGGCCCGAACGACCCGCCGCAGAGGCGCTCGCGCGCTTGGACGGCGAGAACGATGACTATCGTCTCGTCGTGCTCGCCGACGATGGTCAGACTCTGATCGGGCTGGTCTGCATGAACGCGGCACGGACGCACTTCTGCGTCGATAAACGTGGGACCCAAGCGGTCGTGCCGTAGCCGTTGGGCCGCGCCTCAGTAGCGCATAGACCGCTTGAGGCTCGCGAAGCCTCGGGACTCGGCCGACTCAACCCCCCGGTGAGTCCAACGGTGCATGGCCCTCTAGGCGTTGCGACGAATCTGTGCCAGCAAGCCGCCGACCGCGAGTGCCAAGCCCACCGCCGCGAATAGTGGTACACCCCTTCCGCAATCGTGGGTGCGCAGAATCGAGCCCGCGACCCCGGGGGGCATGGGGCCGCGGGCCTTCGATACGCGCGCGCTGCGGGGGCGCTGAGCGCACGCGATGCATCCATGCTGTTCCCACGCTACGCCCTTATCGCGGATCCGCAACCTGGCCCAGGGTTAAACCGGCGGTCAGCACGGGGGAGCTCGTTCTTTCTGCGGGCACGCGGACGACGCAAACAGGCCGTGCCCGTGGGGATCTGTCCGCCCTCACGGAGCCCGTGCGAAGCATCCGTGCTGCCGCCACCGCTACGCACTGAGTACCGGCAGGTCTAAGCAAGTTTTCGGAGCTTGAACCAACCTTCTGCTGCCCGAAGCGTCTTAAGAGATAAGGAAGCGCAGGGACGCGGTTCAGAACGCCGGGCGAACGATTGATTGACGGGCCTGTCCGGGGCGGGACAGGCCCGTTGCGTTCGACGTGACGGCGCCAGTTCCGCGGCCCGTCAGCGTCCTAAGAACTGCACCAGGCAAGGATGTGAAGCAAGGGGCGCTATGGAAAACGTTTCCGAAGCACGGTTGCTCGGGGTTCTCGCGGAGTTTGATCCGCTGGGCGGAGCGAGCTTGGGTTTGAGCGCGTGGGAGTTGTTCGCGACCGAACAGCAGCTCCGGGGCGCTTGGCAGCGCGCCATCAATCAAGGTTGGCTCGCGCCCGCTGGATACGACCAGGTCTATAACGAGCGGCTCTGGCGATTGACCGCCAGTGGTCGGGCAGCAGCACAAGCGGCTGAAGATCTGACCAGACCGGCCGAGTAACGCCCTGTTACGTCTCCTCCTCCCCGGCGAAGCCTCCGCTCATAGCAACCCGGGGGCACCAGCCACGGGATCGGATTGAGGTGCTGATCGCAGCCAGCCGTGGTGGCCGTGTGCCAACAGGTTGTGCCCGGCCCGTCACGCTGCACGTAGGCGACCACGAGGAGTGGCAACCCTACGCCGGTCACGAGGCCGAACATCGATCTGCGAGCTGTCGGACTCCGCGCTATCAGCGCCGCGATGATGAGCGCAGGGCCCCAGCACGCCGACTGCCACTCACACCCAGAAGCATCCACATCGAACGGAATGACGAATTCGCCGTGTCTATGGACGTCCCCCGGTTCGGTGGACACGGTTTCTCTAGGCGGCAACTCCCAAGCCAACATCAAGGCACCCGCGCGCGAAAAGCGAGCTTCGGTCTCGCGTCCGTGCTCGATGAGCTTCCCGCGCGCCAGATCGTGCTGCGCCCTCGACCCCGAGACCAGCAGCGCGGTTCGGCCGACCCGCAGAGGTGCCTGGCGAGTGGGCTCGGAACGGAAGCGGCCTGAGAGTCGCGCTGCCAGGGAAGCGCACCGGCGACCAGCTGAGCGTCCTCCTCGCGCGGCACGTAGTGGAGATACCGCATCGTGGTCTGGATGTCGGCGTGGCCCATCCACTTAACGTCCGCTTGTGCGGATCGATCCCGACCACGGTTCACGTGCGGCTCGAGGCGCCGCGCGACCTCCCAACACGAACCCGTCACCCCCACGCCACCCGATCGGTGGCCAGCAGACTCTCCGCCAGCGCTCCTAGCCCCTCCGGGGGTGCTCGGCACCCGCCCCGCGGAACGGACCTTCCCGTCCTCGCAGATCGCGACCACACAGAAACCACGGTGCACATCCAGGCCGATCGCACGACCCACCCACCCGCCAACGCCATCCCCTTTCACCTCCACAGCATGATGGTTGACAAGGCGGGAGAACCAGCCGGGAAAACGACACAGAC
>JADGPO010000147.1 GCA_017882405.1 Solirubrobacteraceae bacterium
GACCTCGACGATCGTGCTCAGCCGGTCGCGGCCGGGGCGGACCATCGCGGTGCGGTAGCGATGCAGCATCGCCCACGCGGTCTGCTCGGAGCCGATCCCGAGCATGCGCTTCAGGCCGTGAGCGGAGATGCCGTGCTTCTGGCTGGTCATCTGCCACGCCGCGGCGAACCACACCGTCAGCGGCGTCCGCGTGCCGTGGAAGATCGTCCCGGCCGTCGGTGAGATACGACGACCGCACCGACCACACGACCATCGACCGTCCGGGAGCTTCCACCCCTGCTCGCCCGCGCATAGCGGGCACCGGAAGCCCTCCGGCCAGCGCACCCAGTCGAGGTAGTCCAGGCACGCACGGTCATCCGGGAACCAGTTCCGCAGGTCGGCGTAGGAGCCGGGGTAGTCAACGGATGCCCTGGGCGCCTCTCGGGACACTCCCCAAGGCTACTGCACTGAGATGGAAAACCCATCTAGGTTATTTGCGTCTCCCGCGAAAACCACCAGCCTCCTAGCCGCAGACGACTCGTCAGCGGTGGCTGACGCTAGGCGCTGGTTTGCTCGCCCGGCCCTGAGCGTTCGGGGAGCCTGTACCCGCGCTCGGCCTTCGTGATCTCGCCCGCCTTCGCGAGCCGGGAGAGCGTTCTGCTGACCGTTCCGCGCTCAAGACCCCGTCGTGGCCGCAACAGCAGCGGCCGTCATCGCCTCGCCACCCGCGAGCGCGGCGAGCACTGCGGTCCGCGTCGAGCCACGACTGCGACGCGCTTGCGAGCGCGGGGGGGCGCGGCGCACTGCTCGTGGCCGACTTGGCCGGTGCCTCGACGCTTGCAGCGGGCGAAGAGCGGCGTGCATCGCCGGTCTTTGACGCTCGGGGAACCGACGGACGTGCGGCGCTTGCGGGACGTGCCCGACGCGGCCGGGTGGCAGGGGGCGTCCGTCGCGGCCGCGGGGCGGGTGACGACTCGGACCGGCCACCCATTGCGGCGAGTGCCTTGCGGAGCTTGTCGGCCTCGGCGAGCAGGCTTTCGAGGCGTTGCTCGATGTCGTGTCTGATGCGATCGATCAAGGCGGATGTCCCCTGCTCAGTCTTCAGCGAAGCGGCGATGCTACACCGCCCTACCGCGCGCGGCACCGCGCTCCAACCGAAGTGAAATCGGCAACGCGCGCGCCTCACACGCTACGCAACCACCGTTCACGTCACAGGGATGAGGTGTCCTGCGCGGGATGCTTTGGCACGAGCTATTGCGTGAGCCTTCGCGCGCGCTCTGCGCCCTTACGTGTGACCTGGCGCGGTGATTCGGGGGCACGCGACAGCGCTTGGTGTCGGTCGACTTCGAGGTCCATGACGCGGCGAAGCTGAGCAAGGCGAGCGACGTCCGAATCTCGATGGAGCGCCGCGGCCATTCTCGCGAGGTCTCCGACTGATGCCACCAACGGCTGGACGCCCTGGCCGAGGTGCTCCTTGCTCGCCGCGCGACGCAGATCGACATATCCCTTCTCAGCGCCCGCCGGCGAGCCAACTACCTGTAGGACGCCCGCGCTGGTCGACAGTGCCACCACGGCTTCGGCGCCCAGAGCATCGTCGGTCAGCATGAGCGGGCGACCATCGGCGCGCTTGGCGTCAAGCTCGGCCACCGCGCGAGCGAGTCGGACGAGGTTCCCGCTCCCAAACGACGGGCAGATATCGACCCCTGTTGTGACGAGGTCTGCGCCGCGCAGGACTTGTGCGAGCCCACCGATCACCACGTAGTCGACATAGTTGCGCTCTAGCGCCACGAGGACCGCTCGCGGATCGAACTGCTCGCGGGCTCGTGCCATCAGCCGTTCTTCCTGTTGGCAAGCTGGTTGAGCATACGGTCGAGCCGCCGCTCCGGGGAGAGCTGTTGCAGCGCGGTCAGCTCATTCGCGGGGGCGTCCTGAATGGGCGCCAGCTCGAGCGGGAGGTCGAACCCGCAAGCACGGACGAGGTCGATCAGCGTGTCGAGGCTCGGCGCGACGGCGCCGGCCTCGTAGCGGCCGATCTGCACCCGGTCCTTGCCGCTGCGCTCGGCCAGGCCGACCTGGCTCAGCCCAGCTCGTAGACGTGCCTCGCGCAACAGCGCCGCGCTCTTGACCGCGTCTGGTCGCACAGCGACATCATAGCGTCCTGATGATCTATCAGACTCATGCAACATATCTGCTACAGTACGCGCATCATGCTCACGCAGGGAGACGAACACCCCGCAATGAACGAGCAGACGATCACCTGATCGCAGAACGAGTCGTCGCCGCCCTCCGCGACGACCTTGAAGCGATCGCCGCTGAGCTCACGGCTCCGCACAAGGCAAGCGAGCAGCTGACGGTCGAGCAGGTCGCCCGACGTTTGGGCGTCGCGCGGTCGACGGTGTACGCGCACTGGCGGGAGTGGGGCGGGTACAAGCTCGGCAACGGCGAGAAGGCGCCGATCCGCTTCGACAGCACCGTGCTCCCCATCGTCGTGCCTAACCCGTCGCCTCATCCGCCACTGGCAGCCAAGCCGACGCAGAGACGCGGGCGCAACAAGCGCCGGCGCCGTGACCTGCTCGCCGACGCACCCCGGCTCATCCATCCGCTGGACGGGATCGCGTAGCCATGCCGCGACCTACCAGCGTGCAGATCATTCGCAACACGCGCAAGGACGGAAGCACGACCTTCGGGCTACGCGTCCGCACCGGCGGCGACGACGAAGTCGTGTCGCTGGGAAACAGCGGCGAGGGACGGGACGAGGTCAGAGTCGATGGCGCACGGAAGCAGCTGCTCGCCAAGATCGAACTTGGGCTCTGGATGCCCGGCGCCGCCAGCGGTCAGGGCGATCCCGACGAGGAACCCACGTTCAGGGAACTTGCGACCGATTGGCTCCAAGATCGAAAGCGCAACCCCGCGATCCGCCCACGCACCACCGAGCTCAACGAGTCGCAGCTCACCCGATACCTCGTTCCGTTCTTCGGTGAGTTGCTGCCCTCGCAGATCACATCGCAGCAGATCAAGCAGTACCGACGACAGCTCCACGACGACAACGCTCAGATCCGTGCCCGACGCGAGGCGGGCAAGCCGCTGGTCGACCCGCGGACAGCTCAGCGACTGCGGACGCTCGGCAACGAGTCGATCAACAAGACGCTCCGTACGCTCGCGCAGATTCTCGACGACGCTGAGGACGCGACGTGGATCGACCGCAACCCCGCCCGCGGCAAACGCGCCCGTGAACCGCACGAGCGTCGGCGCCGGAGCGGCGCGCTTGACCTCGACGAGTTCATCAGCCTCCTGGACGCCGCCGAACTGATCGACCGAGCGCGGCACTCCGCCAGGACTCTCGAACGGGCCGAGATCGCCCGCGCCCTGCGAGACGACGCTGGACTTGAATGGAAGGCCATCGCGCAACGACTCGGCGTGGCACCGACTACCGCCATCTACCTCTACGGCTGCCGCGAACACGATCGCTCCCAAATCGTCGTTGGCCCGCGGCGCGCGGTCATCGCCACCCTCGGTCTGGCCGGCCCGCGCGTGACCGAGCTCTGCATGCTCGACAACCAGGATATGGACCTCACCAAGGCCCGCTTGTTCATCCAGGACTCCAAGACCGAAGCGGGAGTCCGCGATGTCGACATCCACGGGCGACTGCTCAGCGAATTGCAGCTCCACCGCGCCCAGGTCCGCACATACGGGATCGAGAAGCCGGCCTTCCCCACCCGCGCTGGAACGCGGCGCGACAAGGACAACGTCCGCCGTAATGTCGTCAACCCGGTCGTCGAGCGCGCAAACGAGCTCCGTGTCAGCCGCGAGCAACCGCCCATCCACGTCCACGTCACGCCGCACACCTTCCGGCGCACCTACATCACCCACATGCTCGCTGCCGGTCACGACATCCCTTACGTCCAGTCCCAAGTCGGTCACGAAGACCCCTCGACGACCCTCGCGATCTACGCCCAACTCATACGTCGGCCTGACCGCGAACAGATGCGACAGGAACTCCGGACGTTCCTCGAGACAGCAGTTCCCGAGCCCCACGACCCGGCAACGGGAGCGAGCCCTCGCGCGGCCCAGATCCAGCCACACCAGGGCCGGAACACCAGCCTGATCACGGGCCTGAAGCGCGCGCAAAAGGCAGGAAAAGGCATGAGGACATCCCTGTGACCTTTTCGAGCAGCCCGAGCATGTCTCAAAAAGGCTCGGTTTCCAGGACCTTTGCCAGTGGGCGGTACTGGGCTCGAACCAGTGACCTCCTGCTTGTAAGGCAGGCGCTCTGACCAGCTGAGCTAACCGCCCGCGCGGCTGATGGTATCCCGCCCGACCGCACGCGGCACGGGCGAGAACGCCGGCCAACGCCGCCGCTCACGCGGATTGCTCGGAGCGGTGGGGGTCCTGTGCGGGAACCTCCATGCCGGACTCGAACAGCTGGCAGGTGTGCTCGCCTTCCTGCTTGGCCTGGTACATGGCGACGGCGGCGTTGCGGATCAGTCGTCGGTAGTGGTGTCCGGGGCGGTTCCGGTGGCGATGCCCGTGCGAACTCGTCGCCGCCCATGCGGGCGAGGGTGTCGGCCGGGCGCACGCAGTCGCTGAGGCGCCGCGCGATGGCGACCAGCAGCTCGTCGCCCGCGGCGTGGCCGAGCGTGTCGTTGACGTTCTTGAAGTCGTTGATGTCGACGAAGATCACCGAGACGGTCTCCGGGTCGCGCGCCAGCGCGTCGTCGACGCGGTCAGGGAACAGCATCCGGTTGGCCAGATCGGTCAGCGGATCGTGGAAGGCCCGGTGCTCGAGCTTGTCCTGGAGCTCCTGCATCCGCCACGCCGGGGCGGTCGTTCTCCAACGCGATGCTGGTGTTGTTGGCCAGCGTCTCCAGCAGCCTCAGGTCATCGGCGCCGAAGCGGTCGACGCGCCCCGACGGATTGCCGACGGATTGCCGACGGATTGCCGACGATCATCGCGCCGATCCAGCTGCGTTCGCCCTTCATCACGTTCATCACGGCGAACATGCCCTCGTCCAGCGCGCGTGCCTCGAAGGTAGTCGGTCAGCCGACCGGCGGGCATCTCCTGCGTCGGCGCGGCGCCACTCTCCTGGCGCTCCGCCAGCGCGCGCAGCTCGGCGGCGAGCGCCGGCTCGATCGGCTCCAACACGCTGGGGGCGGCGCTTCGGCGAACGGGTGGTCGGCAGCGCGTCGCCGCCGTCCGGGGAGAAGAAGACGACCTCGGCTGCCTCGGCCCGGAACGCCTCCAGGGCCAGGCCCGGCAGGTCCGCCATCGCCGGCCCGATCTCGGAGGATCGCGACAGCGCCCGTGCGTTCTCGTACAGGAACTCGATCCGGTGGTGCCGCTGTCGCTCAGTGAGGTACGCGTGGAACATGAGGAACATCCCGACGACCGGAACCGCCGGCAGGATCGCGGTGCGCCAGTCCTGGTACACCAGCGTGCCGGCGCACAGCCCGAGGCTGGTGGTGGCCAGGACCATCGTGAGATCCGTACGCAGTGACTCGGCGATCTGGCGTGCCGTGAACCGGACATCGGAGAGTGATACGGCGACGCTGATCAGGAGCACGGCCATCACCGAGTTCGCCGCCGTGGCCAGCGCGGCAGCGCCCCAGACGCCGGGGTCGGTTATGGACGACGAATCGCTCGGCGGCGGCGAAGCCCAGCGCCCAGAATGGCACATGCATCGACGCGATCAACGGATGCGCCGAGCCCCGCCGGAGACCAGCAGAACGACGGCGACCGCCGCGATCATCAACGCGCTCAGGCCCCAGATCGCAAGCTAGCCCCACATCGTCGTCCAGCCGAGCGTGCTCCAGCTGGCCGTCGAGTAGTCGATCGAGCCGGTGTCGGGATCGATCAGCGTGCTCGGGGTGAGTCCCTGATCGGAGCCGAGCTGGGCGCCGGAGGCCGAGTTGGCCGCCAGCGAGGTGCCGCTGGCCTGAAAGTAAGCGCCCCGATCACGCAGCTGGAGCACTCGGGCGCGGGAGCCCGCTGACGAACGAGTTCACTTGCTGGTGTCCTGTCGGTCGCGATTCCAGCGGTAGATGGAGGATCGGCACACTGCCAGATTCCGCCGCCCGTCCAGACGCGCTGACAGGGGTCAGTCGGCCACCTAGTACCGTGAAGTCCCGTGCCGGACTTCAATTTCGATCCCCAGCGCGCTCTGGAGCAGGTAAGGCGCATGGCCGCCGAGGCTCCCGCGCACCTGGCCGAGGGCTTTGGCCGAGTCGTGCGCGATGCCTCGCCCGAGCGGTTGGAGCAGGTGATGCGCTCGCCGGCCCGCAAGCCGCTGCTGGACGGAATCTTCTGGGGGATGCCCAAGCAGCTGGACACCGACGCGGCCGTCGGCGTCAAGACGGCGATCCGCTGGGACATCACCAGCCGGGCCGACGGGCAGGTGGACACCTACCTGCTCGAGCTGGACAAAGGCCGGGCACGGACGAGCAAAGGGACGGACGGCGAGCCGCCGCGATTGACGATCACGATGGACGCAGTCGAGTTCCTGCGTCTGGTGAGCGGCAACCTGGACCCGATGCAGGCCTACTTCAAGGGCCGCATCCAGCTGGCGGGGGACATCATGGTCGCCGCCAAGATGGCGCAGCTGTTCCGGATGCCCGGCGCGGCCGGCGGCGGCGACCCGCCGCCGCCAGACCCCAGCGGCCCCCCGCCGCAAGAGCCCGACGGTCCCCCGCCGGAAAACCCCACCGGCCCAACCGGCCCCAGCTGAACGCCAGCGGCCACGAACTCGCCGGCGTGCAACCGCGCGGGTCGCGCTCCGGAAGCCACGACACGGTCCGGTCGCGGCCCGAGCGCTTCGCAGCATAGAGGGCGGAATCGGCGCGCTTGAGCATCATCGGCAGGTCCTCGGGGTCGCCCATCGACACGATCCCGGCGCTCACGCTCGCGGGCAGAGCGGCGAGCACGAAGATCACCCCGACCACGATCACCGGCAGCAGCGCGAAGGCACGATCGCCGGCAGGAAGCCCTCGACTGCGCCGTCGAGTGCCGCGGCCGCGTACATCGCCGAGGCGGTGTACGCCATGAACCGCTTGCTCCTGGTGTCATGCCGGATCATTGACGCTTCGTATCGACCGCTGTGGAGGATCCTCAGCTTTTCCGTTCCGTGGCCGACGTTCTGGCGCTTGGGCGGCCCCGGTCCGGCTCTATCCTCGCTGGCGTGGATGAGGTGACTGCGGCAATCGAGCTGCGTGGCGTGCGCAAGCGCTTTGGCGACATCGTCGCCGTCGACGGGTTGGACCTGGAGGTCCGCCCGGGCATCTGCCTGGGGCTGCTCGGGCCCAACGGCGCCGGCAAGTCGACCACGATGCGGATGCTCACCGCCCAGACCCTGGCCAACGAGGGCTCGATCCGAGTGCTCGGCTTCACCCTCCCCGAGGAGTCCAAGCAGGCCCGGATGGCGATGGGCGTCGTCCCCCAACTGGACAACCTCGACGTCGAGCTGACCTGCCGCCAGATTCTCACCGTGTTCGCTCGGCTCTACCGGGTCCCGCGCGCCGACCGGCCAGCCGCCGTCGACCGCGCGCTGGCGATCGCCAACCTGCAGCCGCGCGCCGACACGATCGTCCGCGAGCTCTCGGGCGGGATGCGACGGCGCCTGCTGGTCGCCCGCGGCCTGATCCACCGCCCGCAGCTGGTGCTCCTCGACGAGCCCACCGTCGGCCTTGACCCGCAGGTCCGCCAGGAGCTGTGGTCGCTGATCGACGGGCTGCGCGCCGGCGGGGTGACCGTCCTGATGTCGACCCATTACATCGAGGAGGCCGAGCGGCTGGCTGACACCGTCGCGGTCATGTCGGCCGGCAGGATCATCGCCCAGGGGACTCCCGCCGAGCTCATCGTGCGGCACGCCGGGCGAGAGGTGCTGGAGATCTACGGACCGCCGCACGAGCTGGCTGAGCTCGAGGCCCGGGCCAGCCGCGACGGCTGGCTTCATCGCCGGAGCGGCCCGGCGGTCGCGCTGCTCGGAGCCGAGCAGCTCGACGGCGAAGCCCCGGAGGGCGTTCGCCGCCCGGCGAACCTGGAGGACGCGTTCGTGGCGCTGACCGGACAGGAGATCGAGTGAGCTCCGCCCGCGCCGGCAGACGGCTGCATCGGCTCGACCCGGCCGCGCTGGCCGGGGTGATGAGCCGCGACGTCGTCCTGTTCCGCCGGTACTGGAAGGCGACGACGTTCTCCTCGATCGTGCAGCCGACGATCTACCTGCTCGCGTTCGGTCTCGGGTTCGGCTCGCTCGTCTCCCACGTCGGGCACGTGAAGTACGTGCAGTACGTGGCCACGGGCGTGGTCGCCACCGCCGTGCTTTTCTCCTCGGCCTTTCCGGGGATGTTCAACACGTTCATCCGCTGGCAGTTCCAGCGCACCTACGACGCGCTGCTGGCCGCCCCGGTCGACGTCGAGGAGCTGGTCACCGCCGAGATCCTGTGGATTTCGATCCGCTCGGGCGTATACGGGCTGGCGCCGCTGCTCGTGGGGCTGGCCTTCGGCCTGCACCCCGAACCGGGGATGCTGCTGGTCGTCCCGATCGGGATCGTCACCGGGTTCGGCTTCGCCGCCTTCGGGGTGCTGATCGCCGCCGTCGCCAAGACGATCGACAACTTCAACTACGTGACCAGCGCGGTGCTGACGCCGATGTTCCTGGTCGCCGGCACGTTCTTTCCGATCTCGTCGCTGCCGCACGGGCTGCGCACGATCGCCCACTTCAACCCGCTGTACCACTGCGTCGCCCTGGTGCGCGACGTGTCGCTGAACACGATGGTCACCGCCGACTTCCTGCACGCCGGGGTGCTGATCGTGTTCGCCGTGGTGATGTGGCGGCTGGCGATCTGGCGCCTGGAGTCGCGCCTGATCGACTGACACCATCCAGGGCATTCCTGGTGCTCAGCGGCGAGTGCATCGCCGTGGTGGAGGGGGAGGAGCGGCGGATGGGCCCGTGGGACTACCTGCACTGCCCGCCGGGCACCAATCACATCACCGTGGGTGCGGGCGACGGGCCTTGCGCGATCCTGATGGTGGGCACGCGCACTTCCGGCCGCCGCATCCACCATCGCGTTGATCCGGCCGCGGCCCGCCACGGCGCATCGGTGCAGAGCGACGCCGACTCGCCCAGGGAGGCCTACGCCGACCGGGCCGCCGTTTCAGTCGGTCCGGTCTCCCTGGCCGCTCAGCTAGCCGTGTTCTCCAGCTGACCGAGCCGGATCTCGGCCGTCAACGCGTGGCCCTCGAAGTGCTCGGCATGCGAGATCGCGGCCAGTCCCTGCACGCCGCCCAGGCACAGCACGGCGTCGGCCCCGGAGGTGCGGATCGCGTAGAGCATCGCCCGGTGCATCCCGCCCCGCGCTGCGGAGGCGCGCACCCCACCACCTGACCGACACCGGCCACCTTGGCGACCAGCACGGTCATGAACGTCCTCGCCGAGCTCCTCGGCCGCCCGCTCAGATTCCTCATCGGAGACCACGAAGTCGTCCGGTGCCCACCCGTCGAGCTCCTGGGAGTGCTCATGTCGTCTTACTGGCTGACGACGAGGTCGAAGTGCTCGACCTCCGGCGGGGCGGCGTAGTGCGGACTGAGCAGTTGGGCCCAGCGCTCGAAGAGCTGGATCACGTCTGACCTCCAGGTGGTTGGTCGCCTCGCACGGTCAGCCGGACGGCTGGTGTATCGCTTTCGGCCTCCCGGCGCTTGGTATACGTATGCCCAAATCCCCCGACGCTCCTCCCCCACCAGCCACGACGTCGCTCGCCTCGCCGGCGTCTCACAGCCGACGGTGTCGCGCGCGCTGCGCGACGATCCGCGCCTGTCGGAGGAGACCCGCCGCCGGGTGCGCGCCGCCGCCGATCAGCTGCACTACGTTCCCAGCCAGCTCGGCCGCAGCCTGTCCACCCGCGTGGCCGGACAGGTGGGGATCGTCGTCGGGGACCTGCGCAACCCGTTCTACCTCGAGGTCCTCGACAAGCTGCACGAGGCGCTGCGCAGCGCCGAGGTGCGGATGCTGGTGCTCACGCCCGACACCGACGACCGAGTCCCGCTCCAGCGCCTGGGTCGACGGGTCGCTCGACGGGGCGATCCTGACGGCCACGGACCTGCACTCGCCGCTGCCCCGTGAGCTGGCCGGCCGCTCGCGGCCGTGTTCGGACCGCAGCGCACGAGCACCGGGCGCGACCGCGAGGCAGGCTTCCGGGCAGTGCTGGACCGGGACGGTGTCGCGCTGCCGGTGCAGCGCTGGCGGCGGGCGCCGTTTGACTTCGAGGCGGGGCGCCGGCTGACCCTCGAGCTGCTGGAGTCCCGCCCCACGGCGATCTTCTGCGCCAACGACATCCTCGCGCTGGGCGCCCACGAGGCGATCAGCTCGCGAGGCCTGCGCATGCCGCAGGACATCACCCTGATCGGCTTCGACGACGTGCTGCTGGCGCGCTGGCAGGCCTTCCAGCTGACCACCGTCAGTCAGGACATCGGGCAGATGGTGGAGGTCAGCACCGAGCTCCTGCTGGAGCGGATCGCCGCCGGACCCGACGCGCCGCCTCCGCCACGACGTGTGGTGCTGCTCGCGCGCCTGGTCCGGCGCGCCACCCACGGGCCCCCCGTCAGCTGACAGCGACCCCGGCGGCTCCGGCCGCGTAGGACGACCAGCGGGCGATCCTCGGCGGGACGGCCGCAAACCTGATGGGATTGTCCTGATGTCTCACCGGGTCACGCCCCATCACGTCGGGCTCACCTTCAGCGACCTGGCGTTCGAGCTGCCCGGCGGGCCCGCGGCGCGATGCCGCCCGTCGCCTGAGCCGGGCCGGCGGATGGCCTTCGTCGAGGATCTCGACGGCAACCTCGTCGAGCTCGTGCCGCCGGAGTGACCGCCGGCGCACGTGGGCTCGGCGCCTCTGGGATAGCCGTGTCGCCGATCGCGCTCGGGTCCTGGCGGACGAGCTGGGAGATCCCCGCCGGGCGCGCGCCCTCCAGCTGGGAGCGGCGCTGCGCTACCCCGCCCAACAGCTCGGCGTATCACCGGCCACCCTGGCGATCGCCTTCACGCTGCGCCACCCCCGGACGGCGGCGACGCTGATCGGCGCCACCCGGCCCGAGCAGATCGACGAGGCGCTGGCGGCGCTGGAGCTGGCCGGCCGGCTGACCGACGACAACCTCGCGCGGCTGCGCGATCTGGCGTCGTGAGCGGGGCATCTGGCGTAGCCCGCGACAACGCCCCCCTAGCCTTGGCGGGTGCTCGTACTGCGGATCATCGTGGCGGCGGTCGCCCTCGCCGAGGTCATAGCCGTGCTCCTCTCGGTGCTGCGCAGCGTGGTGCTGCCCCGGGCCGTGCCCGCCAGGCTGGCGCGCCTCACGTTCCTGATCGTCCGCTACGCGCTGCTGCTGCGCCTGCGCCGCCGCACCGACTACGAGACGCGGGACCGCGTGCTCGCCCTGCAGGCGCCGCTGGGCCTGTTCGCCCAGCTGTTCTTCTGGGCGCTGCTGATCTACATCGGGTTCGCAGCGCTGTTCTGGGCCGTTGGGGACACCGCAGGCGGCGATCCGCTCGCCCGCATCCTCGAGCTCTCGGGCTCCTCGATGCTGACGCTCGGTTTCGACACGCCGCGTGGGGTCCTCTCGGATTTCGTGGCCTTTTCGGCCGCCGGAGTCGGGGCTCACCCTCCGCTGTCAGACTGAAGGGCCGCATGAGCAGCGTCCTCTCGGAACTGGCGGTCCCGGTGGTCCAGGCGCCAATGGCCGGCGGCCCGTCCGCGCCGGCGCTGGCGGCGGCGGTCAACCGCGGTGGCGGCCTCGGCTTCCTGGCTGCCGGCTACCTCAGCACCCAGCGGCTCGGCGAGGACATCGAGGCGCTGCTCGGCCTCACTGACCGGCCGTTCGGTGTCAACCTGTTCGTGGGCAGCGGCTACGCTGCCGACCCGGCCCAGGTGCAGGCCTACGCCCAGCGGCTGACGGCCGATGCCCAGCGCGCCGGGGTGCGGCTCGGCGAGCCGCGCTTCGACGACGACTCCTTCCAGGACAAGTTGCAGCTCGTGCGCGAACGAGCCGTCGCCGTCGTCTCGTTCACCTTCGGGCTGCCTCCCCGACAGACGGTCGACGAGCTGCATGGCGCCGGCTCGGAGGTGTGGCTGACGGTGACGTCGCCCGCCGAGGCGCAGCAGGCCGCGGACCACGCAGCCGACGCGCTGATCGTCCAGGGCGTGGAGGCCGGCGGCCACCGGGGCGTGTTCGTCGACGACGACGACCAGTCCGAGCTGACGCTGCTGTCCGCCCTGCAGCTGGTGCGAGCCAGCGTCGACCTGCCGCTGGTGGCCGCCGGATCGATCATGACCGGCGGCGCCCTGGCCGCCGTCCTCGCCCTCGGCGCCACCGCCGGTCAGGTGGGAACCGCCTATCTGCGCAGCACCGAGGCCGGCACCTCGGAGGCTCAGCGTGACGCCACCGCCACCGACAGCCCCACGGTGCTGACCCGCGCATTCAGCGGGCGCCTGGCCAGGGGCATCGTCAATCGCTGGCACCGCGAGCACGGCGACGCCACTCCGCGGGCCTATCCCGAGGTCCACCACCTGACCTCGCCGCTGCGCGCCCACGGTCGCAGCGCCGGCGACCCCGACCTGATCAACCTGTGGGCCGGTCAGGCGCACCGCCTGGCCCAGGAACGGTCGGCGGAGGAGATCACCCGGGTGCTGGCGGCGGAGGCGCGCGAGGCGCTGTCCGCCGCCGCCGCCCGGGTGTAGCGCGGCAAGCCGTCAGAGCTTCGCGTCAGGCCCCCAGGAGAAGAGCTTTCGCTTGCCCTGCGAGCACGACCCGGGAAGTCCGCCGCCGTGCGGGATCGAGTCCAGGCAATGCCAGCCCTTCGGGCCGTGGAGCTTGGTCGCGGCCTCGCCCCGGTACTTCGTCTTCACGAGCTTCTGTGCCCAGCGCGTCGCGAACGCGCAGCTCACGCCCTGAGCTGTCACCTTCCAGTGGGTCCCCGACTTTGAGAACTCCGGAAAGCTCCATTTTCCACCCGTGAAACCAGCGCACGATGCCTGGTACGCGGTGGACGATGCGGCCGTCGTGGTCATGGCGGCGAAGGCAGCCGTCACGACGACAACCGCGAGGCAGACTCGCCGTGTTCGGGCGGTCTCCATAGCAGTCTCCCTTCGATTGGCCCATCCAGTCCCGGTCCGAGACTTCAGCCGAGCGTACTTCACGTGATCGTGAACGCGAAATGGAGCGCCCGGCGGCAAGCGGTGTCATGGCTTGCCGCCCCCTTGTGGCTGGCGTATGGTGGCGGGCACCGGGGAAATGCCAGGGCTACCAGGACCTGAGCTGCACATCCATCTCCTCGGCGGCTTCAGCGTCGCCGCGGGCGACTTGGCGGTGAGCGAAAAGGCCTGGCGGCTCCGCAAAGCGCGGGCAGTTCTGAAGCTCCTCGCCCTCACGCCGGACCACCGCCTGCATCGCGAGCAGGTGATCGAGGCCCTGTGGCCGGACGGCGATCCGGCCGCGGCGGCCAACAACCTGCGCCAGGCGCTGTTCGTCGCCCGACGCGCGCTGGACTCGTGCGGGGAGCGCGGAGCGGCGAGGATCGCCTTCGCCCACGACGTTCTGACGCTGACGACCGCCGGACTGGCCATCGACGTCGAGGACTTCGAGGCTGCGGCGGCGGAGGCCGAGCGCGCTCCGAGCATCATGCGCCTGCGGACGGCGATCGATCTCTATACGGGCGAGCTGCTGCCCGAGGATCGCTTCGAAACATGGACGATCGCCCGGCGGGAGGCGTTGCGCGAGCGGCACGTTGCCCTGCTGGTCGACCTCGCCCGTAGGCACCAGGCGGCCGGCGACGACGCGGCGGCCGCCGCCGCGCTGCAGGAGGCACTCGTCGACGAGCCCCTCCACGAGCCGGCACACCGTGAGCTGATGCGCACCTACGCGCTCTCCGGTCGGCGTCACCGGGCGCTGGCGCAGTTCCATGCCCTGCGCGCATCGCTGCGGCGCGAGTTCGAAGACGAGCCCGACGACGACACCCGGCGCCTCTACCAGGACATCCTCACGCGAAGACTGGCCGCCGAGCACCCGAGCGAGCCACCTGACCTCCGGCCCGCCGGAGAGCCCGGCGATCGCCGGCCGGGCAATCTCCCTCTCCAGTTGACGAGCTTCATCGGGCGCGAGCGAGCCCTGTCCGACGTGGTCGGCCTGGCGCGCCGCCATCGCCTGCTGACACTCACCGGTCCGGGAGGGTGTGGCAAGACCCGTCTGGCGCTCGAGGCCGCAGCGGTGCTGGCCGCCGACGCGCCCGCCGGCGTCTGGCTGGTGGAGCTGGCGGGACTCTCGGACGGGGGGCTCGTGGCACACGCCGTGGGCGCGACCCTCGGCGTCGAGAGCCGGTCGTCACGCCCCTCGGACGAGGCGGTGGCCGCGCACGTGGGCGAGCGCAAGATGCTCGTGGTACTCGACAACTGCGAGCACGTGGTCGGCGAGTGTGCCCGGCTCGTCGAGGCCCTCCTCTCGACCTGCCCCAACCTGCGCGTGCTCGCGACCAGTCGCGAGCCACTGCAGAGCGCGGGCGAGGCCAACTGGCGCGTGCCCTCGCTGCCCGTCCCCGAGGCAGTGCGGCTGTTCGCCGACCGCGCCGCCGGCGTGTCCACGCATTTCACCCTGTCAGAGGAGAACGCCGGGTACGTCACCGAGATCTGCCGGCGGGTAGACGGTATTCCGCTGGCCATCGAGCTGGCCGCCGCGCGCGTCGGAGTGCTCGCCCCGGCCCAGATCGCAGCGCGTCTGCGCGACTCGCTGAACGTGCTGGCCGCAGGTCGGCGCACGGCGCTGACCCGTCAGCAGACGCTCACGGCAACGCTCGACTGGAGCCACCAACTGCTCGATGGCGACGAGCGCGCGCTGCTTCGCCGCCTCGGTACCTTCGCCGCCAGCTGCACGCTCGACGCCGTGGAGGCGGTCGCCGAGGGCGAGCTCGACGTGCTCGGCCGGCTCGTCGACAAGTCGCTCGTGGTCGTCGAGGAGCAGGACGGGGAGGCCCGCTACCGCCTCCTCGACACGGTCCGGCATTACGCGCGGGACCGGCTGTCGGACGCCGGTGAGCGGGAGCGCCTGGAGGCGAGGCACCGCGCGTACTACCTGCGCCTGACCGAGTCGCTGGAGGCCGCGATCGACGCCCCGCAGACCCGGCGCGAGCTCACGCGCGAGGTGGACGAGCTGCGCCGGGCACTCCACACCGCGCTGCACACGGATCCCTCCCTCGCGTTGCGCCTGGCGGCGGCGCTGTGGCGCTTCTGGCATGGCCGCGGCGACAGCGCCGAGGGTGCCCGCTGGCTCGAGCAGGCGCTCCGGGCCGCGCCCGAGCCTTCCGGCCTGCGCGCACGGGCGCTGCACGGCCTGTCCGTACTCGCGCTGCGGACGGGCGATAACCGGCGGGCGCTTGACACCGCGCAGGCTGCCGTCGACTTCTTCCGGAGTTCAGGTGCCCGGCGGGAGCTCGGCGAGGAACTGCATCACCAGGGGACGATGGCGTGGGTGTTCTCCGATTACGACGGCGCCGTGCGCCGCTGCGAGGAGAGCCTGGCGGTGGCCAAGGCGGCGGGCGACCCGGCGATCGTCGCCTCCGTCGTCCACACGTTGGGCGTGCTCGCCGCCTCACGCAACGAGACCGACGCGGGCCGCGCGCAGATCGCGCAGAGCGTGGAGCTGCTGCGCGCGTTGTCCCAGCACGGCGAGCCGCTGCTGCTCCCGGTCGCGCTCGGCTATGGACGCATCCGCCGCGCTGACGGCCGTCCGCCGAGGCTGTTTCTGGAGCAGACGTTCGTCACCGCCCGCCGCGTCGGGCCGCAGGGCGCCACCGCGTTCGCGCTGTGTGACCTGGCAGTCGCGGCGCGAGACGCCGGCGACGTGACCGCCGCCCGAGCGCTGCTGGACGAAGGGCTCTCGCGGTTTCGCGGGCTCGAGGACGCCCTGGGGGCGGCGCAAGCGCTGGCCCAGCTGGGCAATCTGCACAGCGCGGAGGGCGAGCACGAGCTTGCGCGGGAGCTGCTTGAGGAATCCCTGTCGATCCGCACGGCGACGAACGACGCCCGCGGCATCGGCCTGTCGCTGCTGGCGACCGCGGTGGCTCGCGGTCGCGCTGGAGACCCCGAGCACGCATGGCAGAGCGCCCAGCGGGCGCTTGATCTGTTCAACCGAACCGGTGACGGCCCCGGACGCGCGTCGGCCGTCATCCAATTGGGATACCTGGCCGCCGACGCCGGCCGCCATCAGGAGGCCCGGACTCTTCAGGAGCGAGCGCTCGGGTTTTGGCAGAGCTTTGTCCCCGACCATCTCTGGTGCGCGCCGGTGCTGCTCGAGCTGGCCGAGCTCGACGCGGCGCTTGGTGAGCCCGGGCGGATGCCATCTCGGCTGCGCAAGGCGGGCGAGATCTACGCCTACAACGGCGACCGGGTCGGCCTGGCCTACTGCGAGGAGGTTGTGGGTGCCAACGCGAACGCCGTGCTAACTAACGATTAACGGCCCCCACCTACGGTCGCCACACCAGACCTGACCGACGAGGGGGATGACGATGACCAGCAGCCAGCTTTCCGATTCACGGGCCCTGGGCGAGGCAACGGTGCAGGAGCTGCGCGACGCGCTGCGTGGCGAGCTCGTGCTCCCGGGCGACGGCGGCTACGAGGAAGCGCGCAGCGTTTGGAACGGCATGATCGACCGACGGCCGGCCCTGATCGCCCGCTGCGCTCAGACCAGCGACGTGGTCGCGGCGATCGGCTTCGCGCGCAGCGAGGGCCTGACGGTGGCGGTTCGCGGCGGCGGCCACAACGTCGCGGGAAACGGGACCTGCGACGGCGGCCTGGTGATCGATCTGTCGCCGATGAAGGAGGTGAAGGTCGACGCCGAGGCGATGACCGCTCGGGCGCAGGGCGGTCTCACCTGGGGCGAGCTCGACAGTGCGACCCAGGCGTTCGGACTCGCCACGACCGGAGGGCTGGTGACCTCGACCGGGATCGCGGGCTTCACGCTCGGCGGCGGGATCGGCTGGCTTATGCGCGAGCACGGGCTGGCGTGCGACAACCTGCTCTCCGCCCTCGTCGTGACCGCCGACGGCCAGACGGTCCGCGCCAGCGAGACCGAGAACGCGGAACTGCTGTGGGGACTGCGCGGCGGTGGCGGGAACTTCGGGGTGGTCGTCGAGTTCGAGTTCCGCCTGCACCGCGTCTCCCAGGTGCTGGGCGGGCTCCTCGCCTGGCCGGCATCGGTGGGTGGCGACGTGCTGCGCTTCTGGCGTGACTGGGTGGCCGACGCCCCCGATCGTGTGTGCACGATGGCGGCGTTCCTCTACGCGCCGCCGGCGCCGTTTGTCCCGCCCGAGGTTCAGGGAACCCCGATCTTCGCCATCGCGTGTTTTGACACCGACCTCGACGGCAGCGCCGAGCGCGACCTGCAACCGCTGCGTGATCAGAATCCCGCGCTTGACGTCCTCGGGCCGATGCCGTACGCGGCGATACAGGGCATGTTCGATGACGGCGTTCCGCGCGGTTCACGCAACTACTGGCGATCGGGATACGTCGACAGGCTCACCGACGAGGCGATCGACGCGATCGTCGCCCACGCCGGGGGGATCGCCTACCCGCTGGGTCAGCTGCACGTCCACCAGCTGGGCGGCGCGATGAGCCGGGTGGCGGCCGGGGCGACGGCGTTCGGCAATCGTCAGGCGGGCTTCCTGATGAACTACATCGGCCTGTGGCTGGACCCCGCTCAGGACGAGGCGAACATCGCCTGGGTGCGCGCCGCGTCGGACGCGATAGCGCCGTACGGGACGGGCGCCCGGTACGTCAACTTCCTCGCCGACGAGGGCGACGCCGGGGTGCGGTCAGCCTACGAGGCGGAGACGTTCACACGGCTTCAGAACCTGAAGGCGCGCTATGACCCGACGAACTTCTTCCGGCTGAATCAGAACATCGCTCCCGCATAGCGCTGGCAGACTAAGACGCCGTGGACGGCTCGGCGCGCGAGACATGGGACGCGCGGTACCGCGAACGCGGTACCGCGCCCGGGCCGCCGTCTGACTGGCTGGCCGCCAACCGGGGGCTGCTCCGGGGGACGCGCGCCCTGGACCTGGCGTGCGGGACGGGCCGCAACGCCCGGTTCCTGGCGCGGCTCGGCTTCACCGTCGATGCTCTGGACATCTCCGAGGTGGCGATCGAGGCACTGCAGGGGGTGGCGGGCGTGCACGCGCGCACGGTCGACCTGGAGCACGAGCCGCTGCCCACCGGCGCCCAGGACGTCGTGGTGCTGATCAACTACCTGCAGCGAGATCTGTTCGCCGGCGCGGCGGCGGCGCTCGCGCCGGGCGGGGTGCTGATCGCCGAGACGGTCACCCGCGCGCACGTGGAGCAGTTGGGTAATTCGTTCGACGAGCGCTTCCTGCTCGAGCCCGGCGAGCTGCGCCACGCGTTCGGCGGCCTCGAGGTGCTGCGCTACGAGGAGGGCGTAGTGCGGCGGTCGGGACGACCCCGGGCGGTGGCCGCGATCGTCGCCCAGCGCCCCGGTTAGCACCGAGGTGCACGGGCGCGTGGAGGTGGCGGCCGAATATGCGCCCGGCCTGCGCGACCTCGACGGCTTCTCGCATCTTCACCTGATCTGCCACCTGCACTCACCCAGCTGGCGCGCAGCGTGAGCGGCACGTCGCGCCACCGGCCGAGCGCCGAGCCGCCGACGTCACCTCGGCCGGCGCCGTCGCGGTCCAGGCTGACCGCGAGCAGTCGCGGAGCGCCGCCGAGTGCCGCGAACGCGTCGACGAGGTGGATGGCGAGGTCTCCCAGCGCTCCCACCCCGGCGCGCGCCGGATCTCGCATCCAGGAGCGCGGGCCGGACAACGAGCCATCGAGCGCGCCCGCGTGCAGGTAGCTGGCGCTGGCCGCCGACAGGCGCCCGAGCAGTCCCGCCCGGAGCACCCCCTGCAGCCGGACGCCCCGCTTGTGCCGCGCGGACGCACAGCTCCGGGCGCTGGTCGGTGGCCGCGCTGACGACGACCGCGTCGGCGCGCCGGATGGCCCCGCTCGGCATCGGAGACCACGTAGTTGGCGATCGCGCCCGGAATGGCGGAGCGGTCGGCGTCCCACGCCGCGGCCAGACGCAGGTCGGGCTCGGAGGCGATGACCCCGAGCAGGTCGGACAGGTGCGGGTGCCCGCAGCCCAGCAGGGAGATCGAGATCGGCATCCCTCCAAGGGTGCCAGCCCGCGCCCCTGAGGCGAACCTCAGGGCTCGATCAGTCCGCGCCGGATCGCGGGATGGTCGTCGACCACCAGGCAACGGATCACGGGGCTGGCGGTGGTGCGGCGGGCGCTGATCTCGGCATCCTCGAACGGGGGAAGCTCGGTGGTCACGGGAACCTCCAATAAGGGTGGCTGCGTCGCCGTCCAAAGATCGCGCATGCGCGCCCCGCCGACCATGGGGTGCGTCCCCCATTCCTACAATGCGGTAATGCTGGCGCCATCGCTCACCGAGGCGCGGCTGGATGATCGCTACACCGCCGGGCACGGACGCGCGCTGATGAGTGGCATCCAGGCGCTGGTCCGGCTGCTGATCGAGCAGCGACGGCTGGACGCGTCCCGCGGGCTCAACACCGGCGTGTTCGTGAGCGGATACCCGGGCTCGCCGCTGGGTGGCCTGGATCGCGAGATCGTTCGCGCCCGCGAGCATCTGGAGCCGGACGGCATCGTCTTTAACCCCGCCGTCAACGAGGAGCTGGCGGCGACCGCCGTCAACGGCAGCCAGCTGATCGGCGAGCTCCCCGGCCGCACGCGCGATGGCGTGGTCGGCTTCTGGTACGGCAAGGCGCCCGGGCTCGATCGCGCCGCGGACGCGATCCGCCACGGCAACGTCAGCGGCACCGCGCACCTGGGAGGCGCCGTCGCGCTGATCGGCGACGACCCGATCTGCAAGTCCTCGACGCTGCCCAGCTCCTGTGAGCTGATGGCCGAGAGCCTGATGCTGCCGCTGCTGTCGCCCGGCGGCGTGGACGACATCGTCCGGCTCGGGCTGCACGCGGTCGCGCTGTCGCGCGCCGCCGGGCTGTGGACGGCGATCAAGATCGTCTCCGACGTGGCCGATGCCGCCGCGGCGGTGGCGCTCGACGGGCTCGCCGCCGGGATTCCCGAGCCGCCGTCCGAGAGCCGCGGCGCGCCGCCGATGCTGCTCGGGGCCAGCTCGGTCGCCGCGGAGCACGACCTGATGGGCGTCCGCCTGGACGCCGCGCGCGAGTACGGCCGCGCGCACCGGCTCAACCGGATCGAGTTCGAACCCGCGCAGGCGCGCCGCGCCCTGGTCGCCCCGGGACCGGCGTTCGCCACCGTGCGCCGGGCGCTCTCGCAGCTGGGGATCGGCGAGCCCGAGCTGGAGGCGATGGGGATCCGGCTGGTGGCATTGGAGCTGGTGTGGCCGCTTCACCGCGACGACGCCCTGGCCTTCGCGGCGGGCGTGCAGGAGCTGATCGTGGTCGAGGACAAGCGCCCGTTCGTCGAGCGACAGCTGCGCGACCTGCTGTACGGCACGCCGGGGGCGCCGCCGGTGCTGGGCAAGCGCGACGGCGACGGCCGAGCGCTGATCGAGCTGGCCGGGACGGTCGATGCCGACGCGATCGCGCGGGCGCTGGCACGCCACTGGGGCGAGGCGCTGCCGGCACAGGTTCGTCAGCGCGTGGACGCGACGGCGATGCGAATGCGCCAGGCATCGACGGTGACCCTGCCGGTGGCGCGCACGCCGTTCTTCTGCTCGGGCTGTCCGCACAACCTCTCGACGCGAGCCGAGGAGGATCAGCTGGTGGGCGTCGGGATCGGCTGTCACGCGCTGATCCTGGTCGACTCCTCGCAGCAGCGCGGACACCTGCTGGGCTCTCCGCAGATGGGCGGCGAGGGCGCGCAGTGGAACGGAATGGCCCCGTTCACCACCGAGCGCCACTACGTGCAGAACATCGGCGACGGGACGTTTCACCACTCGGGCTCGCTGGCGATCCGCGGCGCCGTGGCGTCCGGCGTCAACATCACCTTCCGGCTGCTCTACAACGACGCGATCGCGATGACCGGGGGCCAGCCAGCGCCCGGACGGCTGGGCGTCGTCGAGCTCACCCATTGGCTGGCCACCGAGGGCGTCAAGCGGGTGATCGTCACCACCGAGGACCCCGGGACGCTGGACCGCGCGGAGCTGCCCGCGATCGCCACCGTGCGCCACCGCGACCGGCTCGCCGAGGCGCAGGCCGAGCTGGCCGCCATCGACGGCGTGACCGTGCTGCTGCACACCGACCGCTGCGCGACCGAGGAGCGTCGCCTGCGCAAGCGCGGCAAGCTGCCCACGCCCCAGCACCGCGCCTGGATCAACGAGCGGGTGTGCGAGGGCTGCGGAGACTGCGGGCGCAAGTCGACCTGCCTGTCGGTCGTCCCCGTCGACACCGAACTGGGACGCAAGACCCGCATCCATCAGTCCTCGTGCACGCAGGACATGGCCTGCCTGGAGGGTGACTGCCCGTCGTTTCTGCTGGTGACTCCGGCGGACGGCGCGCAGCCGCACGCGCCGGCCTCGCCCCTGCCTGCCCCGTTCGCGGCCGGCGAGCCCGAGCGGGTGTTCGCCCCCGAGCAGACGGTGCTGATCCGCATGCCCGGGATCGGGGGCACCGGGGTGGTCACCGTCTCGCAGGTGCTGCAGATGGCCGCCGTCCTGGACGGACGCTGGTCGGCGGGACTCGATCAGACCGGCCTGGCCCAGAAGGGCGGCCCGGTCGTCTCCGACGTGCGCATCGGTCCGTCGCCGGAGGCGGGCGCCCCCCGCGCGGCCGGCGGCGAGGTCGACGTGCTGCTCGGCCTGGACCTGCTCGGCACGATCGCGCCCGACACGCTGCGCACGCTGGATCCGCAGCGCACGATCGCCGTGGTCAACCTCCACGAGACCGCCACCTCGGCGATGGTGACCGACACCGAGGTGGCCTTCCCGCCGCTGGAGGAGACCGTGGGCCGGATCGAGCGCGCCACCCGGGCGCAGCGGGCGCTGTTCCTCGATGCCGGCACGATCGCCGAGGCGCTGTTCGCCGATCACATGCCGGCCAACGTGATCATGCTCGGCGCCGCCTATCAGCACGGCTGCCTGCCGGTCAGCGCGGCCGCGATCGAGGGCGCGATCGAGCTCAACGGCGCGGCCGTCGAGGTCAACCGGGCGGCCTTCGCCTGGGGTCGTGCCGCCGCCGCCGACCCGCGGGCCGCGGCCGAGGCGATCGCCGGCCTCCGGGCGGGCAACGCGGGCGAGTCCAGCCTCGACGCCACCCCGGATCCCGCGGTGCGCCGGCTGCTGGACGGCATCGAGCTGCCCGACGAGCTGCGCGCCCTGCTTGAGCGCCGGGCGAGCGATCTGTGCGGATATCAGGACGTCGGCTATGCCCTGGAGTACGTGGACGACGTACTCGCGGTCCTGGCCGCCGAGCGCGAGCGCGGCGCACCTGTTGCGACGACCGTCACCGAGGCCTACGCGGCGGCGATGCATAAGCTGATGACCTACAAGGACGAGTACGAGGTTGCCCGGCTGCACCTGGACGCGTTCGAGCAGGCGCGCCTGGATGATGAATTTGGCCCGGATGCAAAGGTGCAGATCCTCCTGCACCCGCCGCTGCTACGCGCGCTCGGGCTGAAGCGAAAGCTGCGGCTGGGCAGCTCGGCGCGTCCGCTCCTGGCGGGCCTGCGCGCCGGGCGGCGGCTGCGCGGCACCGCGCTTGATCCCTTCGGGCGCACCGCGATGCGCCGCCTGGAGCGCCGGCTGATCGGCGAGCACCGGGAGCTCGTCCGCCGGGCGCTGCGCTGGCTGACGCCCGAGACCCAGGACGAGGTCGCCGCCGTGGCGGCCCTGCCCGACCTGATCCGCGGCTACGAGGAGATCAAGCTGACGAGCGTCGAGCGCTACCGCGCCGCCGCCGCGGAGGCGCTGACCGCGCTGTCCCGACCCAGCGAGGTCTCACGGGCACCTTGACCGGACGCGCGCTGATCGGCTGGACGGTCGGCGCCATGGCGTGGCTGCTGTTTGCCTCAAGCGCGATCGCTGCCCACGCCGGCTTGATCACCGAGACCCCCGTGGGCGTCCGCGCAAACGCCTATCTGTTCGGTCTGACAGCCGGACCGGACGGCGCGGTTTGGTTCGCCGACCTCAGCTGCACGGGACTGGGCCGCTGCGCGATCGGGCGAGTGGGGCCCCAGGGGCGCATCACCGAGTACCGGCGGGGGCTTGCCCGCGGCAGCATCCCGTACACGATCGCCGCGGGAGGCGACGGCAACCTGTGGTTCACCGACCAGGGCCGGCGGCCGGCGATCGGGCGGATCACGCCGCGCGGCCGGATCACCGAGTTCCGGCGCGGGCTGCCACGCCACAGCGAGCCCTTCGAGATCACCGCCGGAGCGGACGGCGACCTGTGGTTCACTGACCAGGGCCGGCGGCCGGCGATCGGGCGGGTCACGCCGCGCGGCCGGATCACCGAGTTCCGGCGCGGGCTGCGCCGGGGCAGCGTGCCGTTCGGGATCACCGCCGGGCCCGGTGCGCGGTTGTGGTTCACCGATCACGGCTGCAACGGCAGCGGCCGCTGCGCGGTGGGATCGGTCACTCCGAGCGGGCGGATCGCCGAGCTGACGCGTGGCCTGCGCGCCGGCAGCCAGCCGCTGGGGATCGCTGCCGGCCCCGGCAATCAGGTGTGGTTCGCCGACTCCTCGGGCGCTCTGGGCCGAGTGACGGCGGCCGGCAGGATCAGCGAGCGGACGCGGGGGCTGAGGGCCGGTAGCTCGCCGGTGGCGATCGCCGCCGGCCCGGGCGGCGACCTGTGGTTCACCGACGAGGGAGTCACCACCGCCGTGGGACGGATGACCCGCTCCGGAGCGGTGCGCGAGTTCTCCCGCGGACTGCTCTCAGGCAGCCAGCCGGCTTACATCATGCGCGGGCCCGACGACCGGATGTGGTTCACCGACGAGGGCGCGACCACGGCGTTGGGCACGGTGACCACCGGCGTTCCGTTCGCCAAGGCTGAGCGACCGTCGGCCGTCAGCGAGGAGAAGAACGACGCCTACTCTGCCCATGGCGGCGGCGATCCGCCCGCTGGCTCGCAGGTCTCCGATCGCCGCCTGATCGTCGTGGCGCGCGAGGCGCAGGCGACCGCGCACCTGGAGCAGCATTCCGCCGGACCAGGGGGCGCACCGGGGCGCCCCTTTGTTCAGCCGAGTTCGAGCGGCCGGTGCCGAGGCGGCGCTAGCCGAGCTTGACGAACACCTTCCCCGCGTCCAGCTTGACCGGGTAGGTGCAGAGGTTCACCCGGGCCGGCGCGCGCTTGGCCTCACCGGTCTTGTAGTTGAACCGGCCGTTGTGCTTGGGGCACTCGATCACGTCGCCCATCACCAGGCCGTCCGCCAGCTCGGCGTACTCGTGCGTGCACAGCGCGTCGGTGGCGTGGAAGGTGCTCTCGGGGCTGCGGTAGATCGCGATCGTCTGTCCGGCGAGCTCCACCCGGATGACGTCCTCCTCCTCGATGTCGTCGGCGTCGCACGCCATCAGCCACTCCTCCATCAGGCCTCGAACACGGCCTGGTGCATCTCGGGCCGGAACGGGCGGGCCGCGTCCGGCAGGTCCCGCCGGACGTAGTACTCGGGCTCGTGGAGCTGGCGCCAGAGGGTGGGGACGATCTCGCGATAGGCGGCCAGCAGGCTCGGATACGGGGTCGGCAGGTCGTGCGCCACCTCGGCGTGGAGCTGGCGCAGGGCGTGGTAGGGGACCATCGGGAACATGTGGTGCTCGACGTGGTAGTTCATGTTCCAGTAGAGGAACCGGGACACCGGATTCATGTGGATCGTCCGGGCGTTGAGGCGATGGTCGAGGACGTTCTCCGCCAGTCCGGCATGCTGGGAGACCCCGAACAGAGTGGACAGCCAGCGCCCGTAGAGCGTCGGCAGCCCCACGTACATGAGCGGCAGCAGCGAGCCCAGGAGCGCCGCGGCGGCGATCACCGCCGCGTACACCGCGATCCACGCCCGCGCCTCGCGGTACACGCGATGGCGCTCAGGCTCGGGGATGAAGCTGGCCTCCTCGGCGGTGACCCGTCCCGTCGCGTGCCGGACCACGCTGACGACGGTGTCGTAGGCATCGCGCAGACCGACCACGTTGACGACCAGCTTCAGCAGGTCGGGCGGCCGCATCGCGGCGATCTCCCGGTCGCGCCCGACGATGATCGTGTCCGTGTGGTGGCGCGCGTGGCTCCAGCGCCAGAACGTCGCCTCCTTCATGTTCATGAACGAGGAGACCTGGTAGAGGACGTCATTGAGCCACGAGGTGCGAAAGGCCGTTCCGTGGCCGGTCTCGTGCCAACGGGAGTCCGAAGCCGAGCCGTACAGCACGCCGTAGACGATGAAGAACGGCACGCAGGCCCAGCTGCCCCAGAACCAGCCCCCGCCGAATCCGAAGGCGATCAGCAGCGCCAGCCACAGCGCGGTGTCGCGCAGCGCGGGGCCGTCGGTGCGGCGCATCAGCTGCTTCATGCGCTTGCGCGGCACGTCGGCGTGGTACCACTCGGCCGCCACCAGCCCCTGCTCCGCCGCGCGCTGTGAACTGGGCCCGATGAGACTGTAATCGCGGTCGTTCACCGCCTCGATTATCTCACGCCCTCAGGGGCGTCAGCCTCGCTGGGGTCTAAGCGGCCGCCGAGGCGCTGGGGAGCAAGAGCATCGCCGCACACCTGATGCTCACTGTGGCGGCGGGGGACCGGCACGACCGATCTGCGAGCTGGGCTAAGTGGTGGGCAGTCCTGGCGCGTCGGACGTGTCGTAGCGCGCCACCGTGAAGCCGATCAGCGTCGGCACCTGGAGCGCGTAGACGGCCAGCGAGAGGGTCAGGATGACGAGCGGTCCGCCGCTGAGGTGGTCGCGCAGGAAGGCGTACTCGATCATCCCGGCGGTGAACAGATAAGCCAGCAGCGCCCACCGGCCGACCTGGAAGAAGCGAGCCCAGGCGAAGTCAGGCACGCGGCTCAACAACGCGAGATTGATCCCCAGGACCACGGTCGAGGCGACCAGCAGCGCGATCGCCGGCCCGAGCGGGACGTGCTGCGGGATGTGCGAGGACAGGTAGATGCCGCCGGCGACGATCAGCGCGAGCGAGAGCATCCCCAACTCCGTGAACGGAGGGTAGCGCTTCTCGTTCATCCCGATGCGATCTTGGTCATGATCACGAGGGTCGCGACCTGCATCACGCCGAGGATGCCCGCACTGTAGATGAAGCGCTTCATGAGGCGCTCGATCACGGCCGGGTTGGGACGCGGCTTCTTGAGCTCGAACAGGACCGCGATGTTGGCCGGCTCCAGCAGGCCCAGGGCGATGATCGCCATCACGCCGACGACGATGAAGCTGGCCACGATCCAGCCGTGCATCGGGTTCGCGGTCAGGTTGGTCCCCAGCTTCGTCGACAGCTGCCAGCCGGCGGCGAGCGAGATGGTTACCACCGTGGGCATGATCAGCACCATCTTCGGCATCAGCTTGGTGGTGAACTCGATCCGGGCCGGAATCGACATGCGGCCCATGATCGGGCCGAGCACCAGTCCGAGGAACAGGTCGATGATCGTCCAGGCGGCACCGAACGCGACGTGCAGGAACACGAGGAACCACAGCTTGTTGATGGCGATCCCGATGATCAGCATGACCATCGCGGCGGCGACGATCAGCAGGCCCATCCGGGGAACGATCTCGAACTCGAGCGGCGCGCCGGGCCCGGGCGCAGCGGCGGCGGGCGGGGACGCGATGGTGTCCGGCGATACTGCTGTGCTGGTCACGCTAGGTCGGAGCCGACCCGTCGGATGCGCTCGCCGGGGTGGCCGCGGCGGTCGCGGAATCGGGGCTGGACGCCGTCGCGGTCGTCGTCGGGTCCGGGCTGGGCGCGGTGACTACGGGAGTCGCCGTCGCCGTCTGGTCCTGGCTGGGCGCGGTGGTGGCTACGGGAGTCGCCGTCGCCGTCGGGTCCGGGCTGGGCGCGGCGCTCGAGACCGTCGCGGTCGTCGTCGGGACCGGGCTGGGCGCGGTGGCCACCGGAGTCGCCGTCGCCGTCGCCGTGGAGGCGCTGCCGGATGTCCCGCTCGCGGTCGTCGGATTGGCGCCCCCGGAGGCGGCGGTCGACGTCGTCGGATCCGCGCCGCCCGAGGACAGCGTCGAGGTCGTCGGATCCGCGCCGCCCGAGGACAGGGTCGGCGTCGTCGGATCCGCGCCGCCGGAGGAGAGGGTCGAGGGCGTCGACGAACCGTTTCCGGACGTGGTCGTCGAGCCGCCACCTGAGCCCGTCGGAGCGTTCGACTGACCGCCGCTTGACCCAGTCGGCTGAGCGGCACCCGAGCTGGTCGTCGAGCCCGTCGAGCCCGTCGAGCCCGTCGAGCCCGTCGACGTCGGCGTTGTCGACCCCTCGAAGGTCGACGGCGTCGTCGACCCGGGGGCGGAGAGGCCCGTGGGGGCCGTCGTCGACGTGGTGGTCGGCTTCGGAGTCGTCGCGGCTCGCGCTCCGCTCACCGGCGGTGACCAGATCGCGAAGGGCGCGGGCTGTGCCGGTACCGGCGTCGCCGCCACCGGTACCGGTACCGGTACCGGTACCGGGGAAGCGGAGACCGCCGCGTGGGTGGCGCCGACCGCGACCGCGGCCGCGGTGAGGACCTTCGCCATGACGCCCGTGGCACCGAGCCCGCCCACGCCCACGCCCACGCCCACGGCCGTCAGCCCCGTGGCGGCCGCCGCCATAGATCCGCCGGCGACCGCGGCGGTACCGGCTGCTCCGGTGGCGAGGCCGGCGGTCGCGACCGCGCCGGCACCCGTTCCGCCGACGATCGTCACCCCGCTGCCGACGATCGCACCGCTGGCGGCCGCGCCCGTGCCGGTCACACCCGCGCCGGCCACCACCGCACCACCGCCGGTTACACCCGCGCCGGTGGCGGCCGCTCCGCCCGCGCTGGCACTCGCCGCGACCGCGCCGCTGCCGCTCACTCCCGCGCCGGTGGCGGCCGCTCCGCCCGCGCTCGCCCCCGCGCCGGCCGCGACCGCGCCGTGCGACACCACGCCGAGCACCAAGGACTTGAGGCCCGCGGCCAGAGGGACGGGAATGATCAGGGCAAGCGCGACTCGTTGCCGGCGCGTCTCCGCCTCGAAGGTCGCGCAGCTCGGACAACGATCGATGTGAGCGCGCGTCAGGCTGCGCGGCAGGACGGCGCTCCGCATCGTCGCGATCCGTTCGCGAACCTCGGCGCACGGGTGATCCCGGGCAACCCGACCCCGAGCCAGCGCCTCGCGAGCCTGGAAGACGAGCGCCTTGACCCTTCCCGCGGGCACGCCGAGGATGTCTGCGATCTCGCGATGCGAGTTGTCGCCGAGCTCGAACAGCACCAGAGCGGCTCGCTGGTCGTCGGGCAGCCGCTGGATGTCGTCCACCAGCTCCCGCAGGTCCTCGCGGCGCTGGACCTGGTCCGACAGATCGTTGAAGTACGGCGGATCGCTCGCCGAAGGCTCGATCTCGTGGCGGGCGCGGATCTCGGATAGGCAGCGGTTGCGGGCGATGGTGTAGAGCCACGGCCGCAGCACGATCTCGTTGCGCCCGTTCTGCATCGCGCGATAAGCGGACACGAAGGTGACCTGCACCGCGTCCTCGGCCGCCTCGCGGCTCTTGAGCATGTGCACGCAGAACGCGAGAATCCCGCGCGCGTAGCGGTCGTAGATCTTCTCGAAGCCCGCGTCGTCCCCGGCGCGCACGCGGGCAACAAGATCCTCATCGGTCTCGCCGAATATCGACCTCAGGCCTATCGCCTGATGACGGTCAACAGCTTCTAAGGTCGCCCCCATGCGCACAGTCTGAGGCATATCGCGCTGGGAATCCAGTCGATTTTTTCGCCAAGCGGATCCTGGATCGTCGCTGCTCCCGCGCCGGGGCGCGAGAGCAGCGGCGCCTGAGGGTTTCCATACCCCCAGGCGCTGCGCCCCCAAGACCACACGTCGCGGCGCCCCAAGAGCCACACTCGCTCGCTGGCGAGCTCTCGCTTGACGTGTTCCCCATCTACTTCAACGCAGGCCGCGCGGAAAGGTTGGTCGAACTTCGATCCGCCGCTCGAGTTCGCGCGTATGGCCTTCAGCTCTCGGTCCTTGGATGAGATCGGAGTCAGCAGCGCGCGGCGCGGCACGTGCTCCTGCCACATCTCACCGACCGACAGCTCGTCCCGGCCCCAAACCGGTGTCGGCAGCCGGCGCGTCTCGCGCTGTCGGTGACGAGCGACTGGGTTGCCGCGTCGGATCGCTCAGCGCCTCCGCGCGCTCCTTGATGCCGTGGAGCATCTTGCGCTCCATCACCAACGAGGCTGGCTCCATCGGCAGCATGGCGATGCGCGCGCCCAGGCTCGGCAGTCGGAAGCGGTTTCGGCTGATCAGCCGCGTACTGTGGCCGTGCCGTTCAAGCGAGAACGCCCAGATCCAGTTGCCGTCTTCCGAGCGCCAGGCGAGGGTTTGCTGGGGGTCGACTTGTGCCAGGACCATCCGGTTGGCGCCGAATTCGATGGTGTCGCCGATGTGAGGCTGCTGGTACTCCGGCAGGATCCGCTCGACGCTGTGCATGTTGAGCCCGAGTAGGTTCTCGATCCAGTCGTAGGTATAGGCACCGCCTCGGGGAGCCGGCCCCATCTGTGCCAGCCACGGCCACACCGCCGAAGCCGGGGCCGCGATCGTGATCGCGCGGGTGCTGACGCCGTCGGCGTCCTGCAGCAGTTCATCGCCCGGCAACCGCGCGGCGGCTTCTGCCGAGGTCGCTCCCCAGGTGAGCACCGCTCGTCTGAGCGCGAGGGCGTAGAGCGCCCCGGCCGCGAAGATCGCTCCGATCGCCTTCGCCTGTTTCATGACTCAAGCCCTCCACAGTGCGCAGACGCAAGCTCCGAAGACGTGAGCGCGTCGGCGATCTGGCGAGCGAAGCCCGTTATGGCCGCCCAATCGCGATAGTCACCCTCCGGCGCACCGACAGCGTGGACAGCGGCGCGTTCGATCCAGTCAAGCTCTGAGCGGTCAAGCCGTCCGGCGAACATCCGGTGATCTCTGGCGTTCAGCCTCGACGCGGCGTGCTCGCCGTCCGCGCAGGTCTCGGCCCTGACCTGCTCGTTCGCACCGACAGGCCCGGAGCTGAACAGCCAGACGGGCCGAGAGCGCAGCACCTCTCCATGGGCCTGGACGTAGCGTCTGGCGGGCGCCAGCCAGCGTCCCATGTAGATCCCGCTCCCGAGGACAACCGCGTCGTACCTGGCCGGATCGGGCGTAGCCGAGATGTTCAAGGCCTCAGCGGTGAGCCCGCCCTCGCGCAGCTCGGTCGCGATCCGAATGGCGATCTCGCCAGTGGCACCGTGACGGCTTGCGAAAGCGACGAGGATGCCGGAGATCACGTACTGGGGAATCCCGGCCAGCCATTAGCCGATGAGGGGAATCCGACCCACAGGAACACCAGCACGAGGTAGTGAGGAATCGCCAGCGCCCACTTGACGAGCCGCAGCCACCGCGACGGCGACTCCAGCCGGCCCGAGACCGCGACCGGGAAGGGCTGCGTCGGCGGCGGAGTGATCGTGGAGGCGCTCATCGCCATCGCTCGTGGTCGCTGGTCTCCTGGCGCGTCTCGCGCAGCGTCACACGGTGATAGGCGTCTAAGATCACCAGCTCGCACGGCTGGCGACGCGCGGCGCTCAGAAACGCGGTTCGGCGCGCGTCCTCCAGCATCTGAAAGGTCAGCGTCGCGTCGGGGTCTGAGAGGACGACCTCCCAGCCGTCGCGGCCGTTGAAGGCCACGCGAATCGTTGGGGTTCGTGTCTCTGGCATGCCCACACAGTCGCAGTGGCCGCCGGCAGCGGCATCCGTGGTCGCCCCGGAGAGGAGCTGCGGGATCGACGCGTTGGCCCCGGACGAGAAATCCGGCAGGCTGATCATAGGCAGCTGCCAGCTCGTCAAGCGAGGTCTGAAAATGTTCACCAACGTCATGTGGGCAACCGATGGCTCGGCACACGCCGACCGTGCACTCGGCTATGCCACCCGGGTCGCCCTCCGGGACGGCGCCACTCTGCACGCCGTGCATGTGGTCGAGAAGTTCGCCACCGGGCGCGTCGCCGGACAGAATGCCCACCTCGACGAACCGGCGATCGACGCCAAGATCCGGCGCGAGGTCGCCGACGAGCCTGAGGAGATCGCGTCTGTCCTGCACATGATCTCCGGCAGGACCGGTGATGCCGCCGCGCTGATCGCCGAGCGTGCGCGTGCGGCTCAGGCCGACCTGATCGTGGTCGGGACGCGGGGCCGCTCGCCGCTTGTCGGCGCGATCCTCGGCAGCGTCACCCAACGTCTGCTGCACGTCGCGCCCTGTCCGGTGCTTGTTGTGCCGCCGGTCGCCGTCGCCGCAGCTGACCCCGACGGGTCCGAGCTGGTCAGCGACGCTCACTGAGAACCGCGCCTCGGCGGCGCATCCAACCCGCGAAAGGAGAAGCGACGTGTACTACAACGTGATGGTCGGCATCGACGGCCACCAAGGCGGCGTGGACGCCGCCACGCTCGCCCACCAGCTGGCCGCGCCCTCCGCGCGGCTCACACTGGTCTACGTCACCATCACCGCGCCGGTGGCCACGCATGTGACGAACCTCGAGCTCGAGCTCGCCGACCTTGAGTCACTCCCGGCGCTGATGGCTCCTGAACTCGAGATCTGCGGCGACCGCGCACAGGCCGTCCGGGTTCGCGCCAGCTCGATCGGCGCCGGCTTGGAGGACACCGCCGAGCGCCATGACGCCGACCTCGTCGTCGTCGGCGGTTCGCGCCGGCACGGTCTGACTCGGCTGATCTCCGGCGACGACGTCAAATCCGTCCTGCACCGCACGCGGTCCGCGGTGGCCATCGCCCCCACCGGCTACAGCGAGCATTCCGCCCGTTTGGCGCGCATCGGAATCGCGTTTGACGAGCGACCCACCAGCCTGGTGGCGCTCGCCCACGGAGGACTGCTGGCCGAGCAGCTGCACGGTGACCTGCGCGTGTTCGGGGTCGTCGAGCCCCGCTACTACCCGGTCGGCGCAAGCATGGCGCCGATCCTTTTCGATGACCCCGCAAGCGAGCTGACGGCCGCCCGGCGCCGCTACGGCCACGTCGACGGCCTCGAGGTGCAGCTCGTCTACGGCCAGCGCTACGAGGAGCTCGAGCGGTTCAGCCAGCAGATCGACCTGCTGGTGTGCGGCTCCCGCCACCAGGGGCCGGCTGGCCGGCTGATGCTGGGCAGCACCAGCAATCACCTCGCCCGCGATGCCCGTATACCACTGCTGATCGCCCCCGCCTCTGACAGCGCCGCCGTCGAGCGCTGGCATGCGCACCGGAAGGCGCTGCCGGTGTGAGCCCGTCGCTCACCCGCCTCGTCAAAGGAGACCCGTGATGGACATCGAGCTCAGCCGCGACGAGTGCTTGGAGCTGCTGGCTGCGGAGAGCTTCGGACGAGTGGTGGTCACCGTCGGAGCCGATCATCGACCCCTGATTCGGCCCGTCAACTACGTGTTCGATCACGCGTCGCAAGCCGTCTCCTTCCGCACGGCCGAAGGAACCAAGCTCCACGCCCTCCTGCGCAGCGCAAGCGCCTGCTTTGAGATCGACGAGGTCGATACCGAGACCCGCAGCGGCTGGAGCGTGATCGTCTACGGGGTCACCGAGCCGATCGTCGATCCTGGCGAGATCCGCCGGCTGGAGCAGTCGGTGCTGGACAGCTTCGTGCCCGGTCCGCAAGCGCACTGGATCCGCGTACGCGCCTCAACGATCACCGGCAGACGCATCCGCCCGGCCACCGCGGCGGCTGGCTAGGCGTGGCGCTCCGCCGTCGTGCTCAGATCCTCGGACGCCTGCGTCAGTCGAGCAGACCGCGCTCGCGCGCGTAGCCGACCAGTTCCGCGCGGGTCGTGAGCCCGATCTTCTGCTGGATGTGAGCGCGATGTGACTCCACCGTGCGCACGCTGAGAAACAGTGACGCGGCGATCTCGGTGTTCGTATGCCCCAGGGCGATCAGCTTGAGCACCTCGGTCTCGCGCGGCGAGAGGTTGTCCAGCCTGCCGTCCTGCTGCGCAGGCTGAGCGGCCAGGCGCGCGCCGAGCTGGGGATTGAGATAGGTCTGGCCGCTGGCCGCGAGGAGGACGGCGCTCATCAACTCATCGCCGGCGGCATCCTTGAGGACATAGCCGACCGCCCCACCGCGCAGCGCCGCGCGGGCAAACGCAGGATCCTCCTGCATCGTCAGCACGACGATCTGAGTCTCGGGCGAGTCGGCGCGCAATTGCGGGATCGAATCCAGGCTGGAGTCGCCACCCATGTTTAGATCGAGCACGAGAACCTGGGGACGGCAGGCGCGGACCTTCTCGACGACACCGGCAACGTCGCCGACCTCGGCCAGGACCGTGAACCGTCCGTCTGACTCGAGCAGCACCCTCAGTCCCGAGCGGACCACCTTGTGGTCATCGGCAAGGACGACCGTGATCGGATCACTGACCGACGCGTCCGCAGGATTCACGGGCTCGCCGGTATCCGTCGCTCGTCGATCGGGCTCCTCGATGATGCTGGACGACATGTCGGGAGTCTAGGCGGCCACCGGAGCACGGTGACATCGCAGCTGCCACGGCTCCGGTTACGTAGCGATTACTGAATGACCGAGAGCGCCGCCCGGATCGAAGGGGGCGCGGCACGACGATCAGCCGGTCGCGTCCAGCGACGGCGGAGCCTCCGAGACGTCCGGTCCGCGACGGCGATGCGCCGCCGGACACGTGAAGCTGATCACCGTACCCTCGCCCACGGCTGACTGCACCGACAGGCGCGCGCCGAACAACTCGCTTCGCTCCCGCATCCCCATCAGCCCGAAGCCGGCGGTGGTTGCCGACGAGTCGAAGCCCTGGCCGTCGTCGGAAACGAGGACCCTGATCTGCTGGTCGCGCTCGAGCACCTCAAGCCGAGCACGCCCGGCACCGGCGTGCTTGACCGCGTTGGTCAGCGCCTCCTGAACAACACGATAGACACCGGTCTCGAGCTCGGGGACCAGCCGCTCACGATGACGATCGTGGTCGAAGGCCAGTTCGATCTCACACTCGACGTCCAGGCCTGTCCGCCGGACGCGATCGACCAGCGCCAGCAAGGCCGGCTCCAAGCCAAGCTGGTCAAGCGCTGCCGGTCGCAGCTCCGTGATCAGCGACCGCAGCGAAGTGATGTCGACCTCCAGTTGCTCGAGCGCCTGATCGACCGCCCCGGCCAGCGCGCCAGGATCGCGGCTGCGCCGAGCGCTAGACAGCACCAGCCGCAGGTTGCCAAGTGCCTGCAGGGTCTCGTCGTGCAGCTCGCGCGCCCAGCGTCCGCGCTCAGCCTCAGTGGCGGCGACACGCTGGCGCCGTCGCTCTCCAGCCGCCGATTGGGCAGTGGCCACCGCGGTGGCCGCGCTCGCGGCAAAGGCCTCGAGCAGCCGCTGGTGCTCCGCCGTGAAATCGCCCTCCTGCAGATGATCGAGAGCGACCAACGCGCCATAAGGGCGATCGCGAAACACCAACGGGACCACCAGACCGTTCTCCGCGGGCAGACCGAGATGACCGATGCCGTGCTGGTCGAAGCGCGCACGATTGAGCTGGTCAGACAGCCATTGCGTGCGCCCGGCCCGCAGCGCAGCCGCCGCCACCGTGTCGGCCAACGGAACGCTCTGGCCCAGCAGTCCGGAGGGCAGCTCCCCGGCACCCGCGGCGAGGTCCAGCCGGTCGCCGTCCAGCAGCTCGATGACCAGCATTCGAGCCGACACGAGAGCCCGCCCACGCTTGGCGACCAACTCCAGGATCGAGTTCAGCTCTGTCTCGCCGCCGAGTGCCCGGGCGATCTGGATCGTCGCATCCAGGGCCTGGACCGTTTGCACCAGCTGTCGCCGCTGGGCTTCTGAGCCCGAGTACTGCCGGGCGTGACCAATCGCCAGGCCGGCGAAGTCTGCCAGCAGCACCACGGCACGCTCGTCCTCCTCGCTGAACTCCTCGGCATCCCCCTTCTCGGTCAGGTAGAGATTGCCGTAGGGCTCTCCGTCCACGCAGATCGGCACCCCGAGAAACGAGCTCATGGGCGGATGGTCGACCGGGAACCCGTAGGAGTAGGCATGGCTGCCCACGTCGGCCACGCGCAGCGGCCGCGGGGTGCGGATCAGCTCGCCGAGGACCCCCCGGCCGGTCGGGAGCGGGCCGATGAGGCTGCGGGTCTGATCGTCGATGCCCAGCGTGAGAAAGCGGTCGAGCTTCCGGCGCGAGTCATCCAGCACTCCCAGCGCGGCGTAGCGAGCATCCGTGAGATCACGCGCGGCTTCGAGGACGCGAGCGAGCACGAGCTCGACATCGAGCTTTTCGAGAACGCTGCGAGCGACGGTCATGACGCCTTCGGTGACTGGGTCCATGGGGCTGAGGATCCTCCGCGAAATCCTGACTCAGCGAGCCAACAAACGCGACTTGGGACCGTAACCATAACGCGCTCCTTTTCTTGGCAGGTACAGACTCCTCGCCACACGCCGGCGAAGGCGACGCCGCCGGCTAGACCCGCGAGCCCTCGTCCGCGTGAGCCTCATGCCGGCGGAGGCGCTCCCCGCGCTGTCGAGCCACGTCGGGCGCCGGCACCACCATCACCGGGCAGTCAGCGTGACCCAGCACCCCGCGCGACACGCTCCCCAAGGAGGACGGACTTCACGCCGGTCAGGCCGCGACCACCCTCGTAGCAGATCAGGCTCTTCATAGTCTCGCCAGCGTACGGCTGCCCGCAGCCGACATCATCCGTAGCCGCCCCCGATCGTTCACCCGGGCAGGGCGCCACGGCCCCGAGTCCGGAATCCTCATCGCCAAAGGAGAAGCGGGATGTTCACGAACATCGTCTGGGCCACCGACGGATCAGCGCATGCCGACCGTGCGCTGGAATACGCGTTGCGGATCGCTGACCACGAACACGCTCGGCTGCAGGTCGTGCACATCGTCGAGAGGTTCGCCGCCGGCCGTACCGCTGGGCAGAACACCAATCTGAACGAGGAGGAGATCGACAACAAGATCCGCGCGCAGGCGCGCAGAGCCAGTGCCGACCACGGCGTCAAGTGCTTCCTGCACATGACGGCCGGCAACGCGAGCAACGTCGCCGGACGCATCGCTGAGATCGCCGCCGAGACGGATGCCGATCTCATCGTCGTCGGAACCCGGGGCCGCTCGGCGCTTGGCGGCCTGGTACTGGGCAGCGTCACCCAGCGTCTCCTGCACATCGCCGGCCGTCCCGTCCTGGCGGTGCCTCCGGCCAAGCAGCCCGAGGCGCTCCCCGAGTCCGAGATCTTGGTCGCGACGCTGTGACGCGCGGCGATCCGCGACGGCTCAGAGCTCCGGAGGCGACTCCAGCAGGCCGTGCTCGCGCGCGTAGGCGACGAGCTCGGCGCGCGTGCTGCGTCCCGACTTCTGCTGAATGTGCGCACGGTGAGACTCCACCGTGCGGACGCTGAGATAGAGCTGCTGCGAGATCTCGGCGTTGGTGTGACCCAGGGCCACCAGCTTGAGAACCTCAACCTCACGCTCGCTGAGATTGTCCGGCGGACCCGGTGGCGTCTCCGGCGCAGCAGCGATCAGCCCGCCCAGCTGCGGGTTGAGATAGCGCTCACCCCGCACCGCGGCCTGCACCGCATCCACCAGCTCGCGGTCGGCCGCCTCCTTGAGCACAAACCCCAACGCGCCCGCCCGCAGCGCCTCGCGCGCAAACCGCGGCTCGTCCTCCATCGTCAGCACGACGATTGCCGTCGCCGCAGAGGCCTCCAGCATCCGCGGGATCGCCGCCAATGTCGAGCCCCCCGGCATGCTCAGATCAAGCACGAGCACTCGCGGCTTATAGGCCAGAACCTTGCGCACCGCCTCCTCTACCTCGCCGGCCTCAGCCACCACCTCAAACCCGGCCTCAGCCTCCAGCAATGCGCGCAGCGCGCTGCGCACGATCGTGTGATCATCTGCCAAGACGATCGTGGTGCGCGGCGGGCTCTCGACAGAGTCAGCGATGACGGGAAACTAGCGCCTGCGCGCACTGGCTGCGTGACGACAGACCCGACCCGGATCAGTGCGGTTGGCGGCCACCAGGCCGGGGTTTCCCCGGATGGCGCGATCAGAACTTGGCTGCAGGCTCTGCGTAGGGCCGCCGGCCACGCCGCTGGCGGCCCGTCAGATCAAACGACCTCACCGGAGGAGCACCATGTTCAACCAGACGATCGTCGGCATCGACAGCCGCTCCGGCGGAGCGGACGCGCTGGCGCTGGCCAGGCAGCTCACCGCCCATGACGGTCAACTCGTGCTCGCCAACGTCTACATCGCGAGCCAGCTGCCGGGGCGAGACTCGACCGGGATCTTCCATGCCGGAGTGCGACGAGAATCACAGGAGCTGCTCGAGGCGGCCGCCGCTGAGGCTGGTGTGACGGCGCGGCTGGAGGCCGTCAACTCGCCGTTCGTCGGTCGCGGTCTGCACGAGCTTGCCGAGGATCTGCACGCCGACCTGCTGGTGGTGGGTTCCTCCGGTCGTGGCCTGCTGGGTCGCGTCCTCCTGGGCGACGACCTCCGCGGAGCCCTGACGGCAGCACCCTGCGCCCTGGCGGTCGCTCCCAGCGGCTATGCGCAGCGCAGTGCGATCGTGGACGAGATCGGCGTCGGCTACGACGGTTCGCGTGAGAGCCGGCGCGCTCTGGCTGTCGCCAGCGAGCTGGCTCGAGAGCGGCACGCCCGCCTGTCGGTGTTCGAGGCGGTGTCGCTGCCGGTCGGACGCTTTGCCGGCGCGCGCCACCCCAGCAAGGAGACGCTCGAGTCCGAGCTGGCGCAGGCTCGCGAACGTCTGGCGGCGCTGGGCGACGTCGAAGTGCACGCCGCCTACGGCGATCCCGTCGAGGAGCTCGCGCTCTACGGAGCATCGGTCGACTTGCTGATCGTCGGCTCGCGCGGGTACGGCCCGCTCGGCCGCATGCTGCACGGTCACACCTCGCTCAGTCTGGCACGCAGCGCACGATGCCCACTGATGGTCGTCCCCCGCGCGATTGGACCCGACGCCCGGCCAGCCGTCGCCGACGATCAGCCGGCCGTGGCCACAACGACGAGCTAGCCATTACAAGCCGGCGCTGAGGTTTCGAGGCGCTCAACGCGCGGAGCCTGCGCCAGCACCGGCGGGCTCTTCGTCGAGGAGGTGCCTCGGGACCCTGCCGGTCGCCTGCAGCGCCACGAGCATGCACCGGTGTCCGGCGGTAGACGAGGTTGGCGGGTTGGCGCGCGTCTCGCGATACGCCGGCGACTCCCCCCCGATGCCCTGTCCCGGCAGCTCGTGGACCTGGGAGGGCAGTAACAGCTCCCCCGGCGTCACCCCCTGGACCGATGGTCGCATCCGTAGTTCATCCGTCAGGAGCGGCCGATCCGTGCGGATGAGCTGCGAGGGCCGCGGAGCGATAGTTCGGCGATAGCCGTGTTCGACCCTGCTGACATCGAGGACACCTCGGGAGTCGCTGCTGCGACGAGGCCGTCTCCCGTGCTCGAATGCGTTGGACTGAGCAAGCGCTTCGGCGAGCTTGATGCTGTCCGCGCTGTCAGCTTCACGATTGCCGAGGGAGAGACATACGGCCTTCTCGGTCCCAACGGCGCCGGCAAGACGACGACGATCTCGATGGTGTGCGGGCTCCTGGAGCCCGATGCGGGCGAGGTGACGGTCGTTGGTCGCCCGCTGACGACTCGGAGCGTCGCCGCCAAGGCAGCGATCGGCTACGTCCCCCAGGAGTTGGCGATCTACCCCGATCTCAGCGCCCGCGAGAATCTCCGCTTCTTCGCACGGCTGTACGGGCTGGCGCCGGACGCGGCGGGTGCTCGAGTTGACGAGGTGCTGGCGGTGATCGGTCTGACGGATCGGGCCGACGAGCAGACGAAGAACTTCTCTGGCGGGATGCAGCGCCGGTTGAACATCGGCATCGGGCTGCTGCACCGGCCGCGGCTGCTGATCCTCGACGAGCCGACCGTCGGTGTCGATCCGCAGAGCCGCAACGCGATCCTCGAGAGCGTCGAGCGTCTATCGGGCGAGGGCATGGCCGTGCTCTACACGACGCACTACATGGAGGAGGCCGAGCGACTGTGTGACCGGATCGGCATCGTTGACCTCGGGGAGCTCAAGGCAGAAGGAACGCGGCACGAGCTGGTCGGGCTCGTCGGTGAGCACGACCAGGTATCGCTCGAGGGGGTCGGCGATCTCGCCGCGGCGGCGCAGGCATGTCAGGCGCTTGCCGCGGTACGTGCGGCGAGCGTCGAGGGTGGCAGCGTCCAGCTGATCGTCGATGGTGCGCGCACCGTGCTCCCGCAGCTGCTGCGCGTCGCCGCCGATACGGGCGTCTCCGTGAGCGCCGTCGAGGTGCGCGAGCCCGACCTGGAGGCGGTCTTCCTCCATCTGACGGGGAAGGGCCTTCGTGATTGATCGATGCGCCCGGCGCTGGTCATCCTCGGCAAGGATCTGCGCCAGCGATTGCGCGATCGCTCCGCCCTGCTCGTGGCGATCGTCGTTCCGCTCGTCCTCGCATCGATCTTCGGCCTGATCTTCCACAATGCGGTCGGCGGCCGGATCGCGTTCAGGTTCGGCATCGTCGATCAGGATCACGGCCCGGCGGCGCAGGCATTGACCTCGGCGCTCGGGCCGCTCCAGCGCGACGGCTTGCTCACGATCGTACGCGAGCCGACGCTCGCCGCCGGCCGCAGCGCAGCAGACCAGGACAGGGTGTCTGCCACCTTCGTCGTCGGACCCGGGTTCTCGGCAGCGATCGGCCAGGGTCGGCCCGCGACTCTCCAGGTGCTGGGCAGCGTCGATTCGTCGATCGGTGCTCAGGTCGCTCAGGCGATCGCGCGATCGTATGCCGACCGGGTCGACACCGCTCGGATCGTCGCGGCCGCCACCCACGGACGGGTCAGCCAGGGTAGCTTCGCCACGCTGCCGACGCCGATCTCGCTCGCGGACATCTCGACCAAGAGCCGGCAACTCGACGCCGGCACGTTCTATGCCGCGGGCATGGCGGTGTTCTTCCTGTTCTTCACCGTCCAGCTCGGAATCTCGAGCATCCTCGAGGAACGTCGCGACGGCACGCTGGCGCGGATGCTCGTCGCGCCGATCCACCGCAGCGCGATCCTCGTCGGCAAGCTGCTGACCAGTCTCGTGCTCGGGTTTGTGAGCATGGGCGTGCTCGCGGTCGCGACCCACTTCCTGCTCTCCGCCCACTGGGGGAACATCCTCGGCGTCGCGCTCCTGATCGCGGCCGGGGTGCTTGCGGCCACAGCGGTGATGACCCTGGTGGCGACGCTCGCTCGCACGCCCGATCAGGCGCAATCCTGGCAGAGCATGGTCGCGCTCGTACTCGGCATGCTCGGCGGGACCTTCTTCCCCGTCGCCCAGGCCGGGGGGGTGCTCGCGGCGGCCAGCCTCGCCACGCCGCAGGCATGGTTCCTGCGCGGGATCGAGAACATGACCGGAGGCGCAGGACCGAGTGCGGTCCTCGGCCCGGTCGCGGCGATCCTGGCGTTCGCGCTCATCACCGGGTCGCTGGCATTCCTGCGTCAAGGCAGGCTGGTGGCGCGATGAAGGTGCTCACGATCGCCGCCAACGACGTGCGACGGCTGCTGCGCTGGCGAGCCAACCTCTTCTTCCTGTTCGTGCTGCCGATGCTCATCATCCTGCTGCTGGGGGCGGCCTTCGGTGGTTCCCAGAGAGCGAAAATCGGAGTGGTCAACCGCGATCGCAGCACGCTGTCGCGGCAGTTCGTCGGCGCGCTCCGCCAGCACCCGTCCACCACAGTGCTGCGCTACGGCAATCCCGCGGCACTTCAGCAGGCGGTCGCTCACGGGCGCGTCGACGCCGGGCTCTTGGTTCCCGCCGACTACGGCTCACGGCTGCAGCAGGGCGCCCGCGTGACGCTCGGGTACTTCGCCCGTCCGAACTCCGTCGCCCAGCAACTGCGGCTGACGGCACAATCGGTCGCCGCCGACCAGAGCCGGCTGATCGCCGCCGCCCAGGTGCTGCAGCGGCAACTGAAGATCAGCTTCACCGACGCGCTCGCGCGAGCGCAGGTGCAGAGCGCCGCAACATCCCGAGTGCGGGCGACCCTGACCGACCCCAACGGCCGCGCCTACACCAACGTCGCCGGCCGGTTCGACTCCGGCGCGAGCACCCAGTTGCTGCTCTTCGTCTTCCTCACCTCGCTGACCGCCTCCGCGTTCGTCATCGAGACCCGCCGCCTCGGCATCGCCCGCCGGATCCTGTCGACCCCCACCTCGGCCGGGACGCTCGTCGCGGGACAGCTGCTCGGGCGCCTCGCGGTCGCGCTCGTTCAAGCGCTCATCATCGTCCTGGGGTCGATGATCTTCTTCGGCGTCAACTGGGGCGATCCGCTCGGCACCGCCGCCGTTGTCCTGTCGTTCTGCCTGGTGGGTACAGGAGCCGCCGTGCTCGTCGGCGCCCTCTGCTCCACCGCGCAGCAGGCTCAGCCGATCGGCTATCTCCTGGGGCTCGGCCTGGCAGCGCTCGGAGGCTCGATGGCCCCGCTCGAGGTCTTCCCCAGTACAGCCAGGACGATCGCGCACATCACGCCCCACGCCTGGGCCAACGATGCCTTCTCCAAGCTTCTTCAACACGGAGGCGACCTCATCACGGTTCTCCCGCAGGTCGGCGTCCTGCTCGGCTTCGCCCTCGCCGCCATCACAATCGCGGTGTGGCAGATGCGGCGCACGCTCGCCGCCTGAACAGTCGCCACCCGGCCGGCGGCCCTGTCGGCCGGCGGCCCTGTCGGCCGGCCGAAGTGTGGCCGGCACGCGCGACCTCTCGGCTACTCGTCCGGGCTGCCGGAGTCATCGGCGGCCAGACCTGGTTCGTCCTCCGCAGCGTGCATCGAGCAGAGGGTCGGTCCGCCGGACTCCAGCACCGCCTGCATCTCGGCGTCCGTCAGCGTCACGCCGCACTCCTCGCAGCGATCGCCGGCGCTTTCCAGGCTGTGCTCCTCGAGGCTCATGGGCGTGGATGTCGATGGAGGCGCTGCGCGCGCAGGGCCAGCTCCGTGAGGGACGCGCTCGCCTGACGAACCAGCTGAGCTCCCTCACCGCCACTGCGCTCGGCGAGCCGCTGCAGCATCAGCTGGCGAACGCGCTCGCGCCGGACGTTGCGCTCGCGGAGATCCCGGTAGAGGTCGCGCGGCGCGCTACGGGCGCCGGCAGTTGCCTGTCCGCTGGGGGGGCGTGTCTGGAGCATGATAGGAGGCTAAGTCCCTGTCGCGCCCCGATCCACCGGGGTGATTGCGGCAAGCTCTCCGTAGTCCGCTGTCGGCCGACGCCCGCGATACACCGTGGTTTGCCGAATGACGTGCCGCGCTGTTTCACCGAGGCGCCGAGTGCGGCGGGCCGTACGGTGAAACCATGGCAGGCGCACGCGTGAGCCTGGGCGGCTCGGATCAGGCCGCGCGGGGGTCCGCGCGGTCGCCGGAGGCCGGTCGCGCGGTGGACCGTCTCTTCGCTCGCTCGCTGCTGGTTGTCACCGGAAAGGGCGGCGTGGGGAAGTCGACGGTGGCAGCGGCGTTCGGTTTGGCCGCGCAACAGCGTGGGCTGCGGACGATCGTCGTCGAGGTGGCCGCACGTGACGATCTGTCCCGCGCGCTTGGCGGGTCAGGCAGCGACGCGACGCACACCGAAGGAGTCATCTCTGACCGGCTGCACCACATTTCGATCGAGCCGCAGAGCGCAACGGAGGAGTACCTGCGCCAGCGGCTGCCGATCGGGGCTCTGGCCGGCGTGCTCGCGCGCAACCGGATGTTCGCCGCATTGAGTGCCGCCACTCCGGGCATGCGGGAGCTGATCACGATTGGCAAGGTGTGGGAGCTGGCACAGCCCCACCGACACACGCGCGGCTTCGATCTCGTCGTCCTGGACGCCCCGGCAAGCGGGCACTGCCTGGCAATGCTCCAGGCACCGCGCACGTTCGCGTCGATCGCGCGCGTTGGCCCCGTTGCCAAACAGGGACGGGCGGTGGCGAACTTTCTCGACGACCCCCAACGCACCGCCGTGGTGGCGGTGTCGACCGCCGAGGAGATGCCGGTCGCCGAGACGCTCGAGCTCCGCGCGACCCTGCGCACCCAACTCGGGCTCGACCTGTCGCTCGTCGTCGTCAACGCGGTCGTGCCTCACAGCTTCTCCGCTGCCGATGAGCGGACACTCCGAGCCGCGCCGCCCTCGCCCGCTCGGCATGCCGCGCTCTTTTCGGCCGGCTGGGCACGCCACCAGCGCACACAGGCCGCCAGCCTGCACCGAGGCCTCCCGGACGTACCGCTGATCACGCTTCCGCTCGTCTTCGAGTCCGCACTCGACCATTCGGCGCTCGAGTGGCTCTCACGGGAGTTCGATCGATGAGCGTTTCCGAGCTCATGGCCGGCAAGCGCATCTGCATCTGCACCGGATCAGGAGGGGTGGGCAAGACGACCACTGCGGCGGCCATTGCCATCGGGCTCGCGTCACGCGGTCAGCGAGTTGCCGTGGTGACAATCGATCCCGCCCGGAGGCTCGCCGACGCGCTCGGGCTCGAGGAGCTGGGAAATCAGCCACGGATGGTCCACCCCGGCCACTTCACGCGACACGGGATCGAACTGCGCGGCGAGCTGTGGGCGATGATGCTCGACGCGAAGCGCACCTTCGATGAGCTCATCGAGTTGCTCGCGCCCGACGCCGCCACGCGGGATGAGATCCTCGCCAACCGCATCTACCAGGAGCTCTCGAGCGCCGTGGCGGGGTCGCAGGAGTTCACCGCCGTGGCCAAGCTCTACGAGCTCGACTGCTCCGGCCGCTTTGACGCGATCGTGCTCGACACACCACCGTCGCGTAATGCATTGGACTTCCTCGATGCCCCCAATCGCCTGCGTGGGTTCCTTGAAGGTCGTGCGCTCAAGATTCTCACTGCGCCGACCGGAGCGGCCGCCACGATCGCGGCGCACGGCAGCGGCATCGCCTTCGCAGCCCTGCGGCGCGTGACGGGTGTCGACCTACTGGCCGACCTCAGCGAGTTCCTTCGTGTCTTGAGCGGCGTCGTCGACGGGTTCGCGGAGCGCGCCCGTGCCGTCGAGCGACTGTTGGGCGATCCGGGAACAACCATCCTGATCGTCACCTCGCCCGAGCCGGCGCCGGTCCAGGAGGCGATCTTCTTCCGCCGCCGACTCGCGGAGGCCGGGATGCCGTTCGGCGGTCTCGTCGTCAACCGCGCGCGCGTGCTGACGCCCACCAGCCCCGCGGTGGATGAGTCCGCTCTGCGAGCGGACCTCGGCGGCGACAGCGGACTCTCGGCCAGATCCATGCGGGCACTCCGTGACCTGCGGGCACTCGCTCACCGCGACGCCGCCGGCCTCGAGCTTCTCGCGGCCGAGCTCGGCGACGAGCACCCGATCGTGATCCCACAGCTCGATCGGGCGGCCAGCGATGTCGCCGGACTCGCCATCGTTGAGCGCTTCCTCTTCGCCGGACCGCGGGAGCGCACAGAACTGCTGGCCGCCGAAGCGTTCTGAGTGGTCAGCTCTCGTCGTCGGGCCGATCGCCTCGATGATCTGTGGGCCTTTGCATCCCAAGCAGATCAAGGCGAGCGCGACGGTCCCCCTCCACGGCGCGCGCGTGGCTATTCCCTCACGAGGGATCAGTAGTTCGTGCGCGGGCCGCTCGGCCCGACAGTGGCTAGGCTGGCCACATGTCCACCACGCCCGACGAGCTCAACCTAATCGACGCCTACTGGCGCGCCGCCAACTACCTGTCTGTCGGTCAGATCTATCTGCTGGACAATCCGCTGCTGCGCCGGCCGCTGAGCGCCGAGGACGTCAAGCCGCGGCTGCTGGGCCACTGGGGGACGACCCCCGGGCTGAACTTCATCTACGCGCATCTCAACCAGCTGATCTGCCGGCGCGACCTCAATGCGATCTACGTAACCGGTCCGGGCCACGGAGGTCCCGGTTTGGTCGCCAACGCCTACCTGGAGGGCACCTACAGCGAGGTCTATCCCCACATCGGCCAGGATGAGACCGGGATGCGGCGGCTGTTTCGCCAGTTCTCGTTCCCCGGCGGGATCCCGAGCCACGTCGCCCCCGAGACCCCGGGCTCCATCCATGAGGGTGGGGAGCTGGGCTACAGCCTGGTACACGCCTACGGCGCGGCGTTCGACAACCCCGACCTGCTGGTGGCGTGCGTGATCGGCGACGGCGAGGCCGAGACCGGTCCGCTGGCGGCCAGCTGGCACTCCAACAAGTTCCTCGACCCCAAGGACGACGGCGCCGTCCTGCCGATCCTCCATCTCAACGGCTACAAGATCGCCAACCCACCCGTGCTCGCTCGAATCCCGCACGGCGAGCTCCAGGCGCTGCTCGAGGGCTACGGCCACGACCCGATCTTCGTCGAGGGCCACGACCCGGAGACTATGCACCGCCTGATGGCCGACGCCCTGGCCCGGTGCATGGACCGGATCGCCCAGATTCAGCAAGTCGCTCGTGAGACCGGCAGCCTGAAGCGGCCGCGATGGCCGATGATCGTGCTGCGCTCCCCGAAGGGCTGGACCGGCCCCAAGGAGGTGGACGGGCTGCCCGCCGAGGGCACGTCCCGCTCGCATCAGGTGCCACTGGCCAACGTGCGGGGGAATCCCGAGCATCTCGCCCAGCTGGAGTCGTGGATGCGCTCCTACCGTCCCGACGAGCTGTTTGACGAGCGCGGCGCGGTCCGCGACGAGCTGGCGGCGCTGCCTCCGCGGGGGCAACGGCGGATGAGCGCCAATCCGCACGCCAACGGCGGGCTGTTGCTCAAGGACCTCGAGCTCCCCGACTTTCGCGACTACGCCGTCGACGTGCCCTCCCCGGCCACCACGACCAGCGAAGCCACCCACGTGCTCGGCACCATGCTGCGCGACGTCATCGCCGCCAACCCGGAGACGTTTCGGATCATGGGACCTGACGAGACGGCCTCCAACCGCCTGCAGGCGGTCTTCGAGACCACCGATCGTGCCTGGGAGGCTGAGATCGTGGAGGGAGACGATCACCTCGCGCCTGACGGCCGGGTCATGGAGGTCCTCTCCGAGCACCTGTGCGAGGGCTGGCTGGAGGGCTACCTGCTCACCGGCCGCCATGGCCTGTTCAACTGCTACGAGGCGTTCATCCACATCATCGACTCGATGTTCAACCAGCACGCCAAATGGCTGAAGGTCACCCGACAGATCCCGTGGCGACGACCGATCGCCTCCCTGAACTACCTGCTCTCCTCCCACGTGTGGCATCAGGACCACAACGGGTTCTCGCACCAGGATCCCGGCTTCATCGACCACGTGGTCAACAAGAGGGCCGAGATCGTCCGCGTCTACCTGCCGCCCGATGCCAACTGCCTGATGTCGGTGGCCGACCACTGCCTGCGCAGCCGCGATTACGTCAACGTGATCGTCGCCGGCAAGCAGCCCGCGCTGAACTACCTGACGATGGACGAGGCGATCGCGCACTGTACCCGCGGCCTCGGGATCTGGGAGTGGGCCTCCAACGATGACGGCGAAGAGCCCGACGTCGTGCTCGCCTGCGCCGGTGACGGTCCCACCCTGGAGACCGTGGCCGCCACCGCGCTGCTGCGCGAGCATCTGCCCGACCTGCGCGTCCGGGTGGTCAACGTCGTCGACCTGATGCGCCTGGAGCCCGAGACCGAGCACCCCCACGGGCTGCCGAAGTCGGAGTTCGACGCCCTGTTCACCACGAGCCGGCCGGTGATCTTCGCCTACCACGGCTATCCCATGCTGATCCATCGCCTCACCTACCGCCGCACCAACCATCACAACATCCACGTCCGCGGCTACAAGGAGGAGGGAACGACCACCACCCCGTTCGACATGATGATGCTCAACGACCTCGACCGCTATCACCTGGTGATGGACGTCATCGATCGCGTGCCTGGCCTCGGCGAACGTACCGCCGGCCTGCGCCAGCAGATGAACGACGCGCGGCTGCGCGCCCGCGCGTACACCCGTGAGGCCGGCGACGATCTTCCCGAGGTGCGCGACTGGACCTGGCCGGGAGCGCCGCCCGCGAGCACCGGCTCCGCCTCCGAGGTCAACTAGCCCCGCTTGCCGATCCTCACCGTAAACGCCGGCTCCAGCAGCCTCAAGCTCAGCCTGATCGGCGAGCAGGAGCAGACGCTCGCCGAGCGCGAACTCCCGGCTCCCGGAGCCCGGGTGGATCGTGAGGAACTGGCCGCCGCGCTGCGCGACGGCCCCGCTGACGCGGACGCCGTCGCTCACCGCATCGTGCACGGCGGCACCATGTACCGCGACGCGCTCATGATCGACCCGCAGGTCCGCGAGCGGCTGCGCGAGCTCACCGACTTGGCGCCCCTGCACCAGCCCAAGTCGCTGGCCGCCCTGGACGCCGTCACCCGCCAGCTGCCCGATGTGCCGGCGGTGGCCTGCTTTGACACCGCGTTTCACGCCACCTTGCCCGAGGCCGCCGCCACCTATGCGCTCCCGGCGCGCTGGCGCGAGCGGTGGGGACTGCGGCGATACGGCTTTCACGGCCTCTCCCACGGCTGGGTCGCACGCCGGGTCCCCGAGCTGCTGTCTTCCGGTGGCAGGCCTGACCGCATCATCTCCTGCCACCTCGGTGCCGGAGCGTCACTGTGCGCGATCCACCGGGGCGAGTCGGTCGACACCACGATGGGCTTCACGCCGCTGGAGGGGCTCGTGATGGCCACCCGCTCGGGCAGTGTGGATCCCGGCATGCTGCTGTGGCTGCTGGAACGCGAGTCGCTCACGGAAGCCGAGCTGGCCGACGCGCTGGAGCACGAGTCGGGACTGCTCGGTCTGGCCGGCAACGCTGCCATGCGACATGTCCTCGCTGCCGCCCAGAGCGGCGACCACGACGCCCGGTTGGCGATCGACGTCTATCTGCACCGGCTGTGCGCTCACGTGGGGGCGATGGCCGCCGCATTGGGGGGTGTCGACGTGCTCGTGTTCACGGGCGGCGTGGGCGAGCACTCGCCCGAGATCCGCCGGCAAGCGACTCACCGACTCGCGTTCCTCGGCGCGGACATCGACGAAGCCGCCAATCGGTCCGCCGACGGTGACCACGACATCACCGCCTCAGGCGCGGCGGTCACGACGCTGGTTCTGCGAGCCCGCGAGGACCTCGAGATGGCTCGTCAGGCCCGCCAGGTGCTGGCCAGCTGACTTTCGGTCCGAGCACGAGCAACGGGCAGCTCACCCGACCGGCCAGATGGGTCGAGATGCTCCCCACCAGTGCCCGATCGATCGGCCCGAGTCCGCGGGAGCCGACGACCAGGACGTCGACCTCGCGCGCGAACTCAACGAGCTGCGCCCGCGGCTCGCCGTACGCGACGTCGCCAACCACATCGTCCACCGCGGCCAACCGCTCACGCTCGGCGAGGATCGCCTGCTCGGTCGGTTCAGTCCAGGACACGGGCGCCCCGTCGTCGGCCGCCGGCTGCAGGGTCACGACCGAGCGAGCCACGATCTGACAGGACCCACCGACCGCCAGGCCACGAGCGGCCTCCAGCGCCCGCCGGCTGTCTGGCGACCCGTCATCCGCCACGCCGATCCTCTGCCATTCATGGTCGCTGCGGGCATAGCCGCGAGGAGCGACGGCCACCGCGCACGGAGCACCGTGCAATGCCGCTCGGGTGTCGTCACCGATCAGCAGTCGTCCGATCGACCCGCGGTGCGAGCAGCCGATCACGAGCCCGTCGGCGTGTTCCGTGCGGGCCAGGTAGTGCAGACCGCGCCCCGGCGACCCGTAATTGGACACGACCGTCTCGGCATTGACGCCGATCGCGAGGCGCTCGCCGGTCAGCAGTCGCTGGGCGCGGTCCCGCTCGTCTGCCAGCGCAACCCCGTCGCCGAACCCCAGGGCCGGGTCGCTGTAGACGTGGGCCAGCACGATCCGGGTGGACGGCGCGGCCAGCCGTTGGGCGAGCACGATCGCGTCCCGACCGCCCGGCCGACCATCCACGCCAACAAGCAGCTTCTCGAACATCACGGCACTCCCGAGGTATCAAAGGTCTTGGCGCACCGTAGGTGCGTGCCGCTGTCTCGCCATCCGTGGTCGCCCACCCCGGGCTCCGGGCTTTACCCGGCCCCTGTGAGCTCGGGCTGGCACGCGACGAAGCTTTCCGTAGAAGACCCGTAGCCGACGCCCGGCCGCCCCCCGATGAGCGCCCACCCGTCCGCGCTTAGCCTCACCTAGCCACACCCACTCAGCGATCGGAGAGCGGCCCCATGCCCACCCTCATCTGTTACGACGGTTCGCCCAGCGCCCAGCGCGCATTGCGGGCCGCTCACGATTGCCTCGGCCACCAGCCCGCTGTGCTCCTGCACGTCTGGAACCCGCCGGAGCGAACTCACCCTGACTCGTTCGGCGTCGGCGATAGCCACGGCCCGAGCTATGAGCAGCTTGGCCACTTCAGCGAAGAGCGCGCCACGGAGATCCTGGCCGAGGGTCGGCGGCTCGCCGCATCTCTCGGCATCGCCGCCTCCACCCGCTCCGAGCCCAGCCACTCCAGTGTCTGGCAGACGATTCTCGACGTTGCCGACGAACTGGACTGTGAGCTGATCGTCACGGGCACCCACGGCCGCACGGCCGTCACCACCGGACTGCTGGGCAGCGTCTCCAACGCACTGGTTCACAACTCGCGCCGGCCCGTGATGACGGTCCCCCACAGCACCGTCAGTAGCCAGCCCGCCCAGTCGGGCTCGCACCCCGAGCACGCTGCGACAACCGACCACCGGTGACCGCCGACCCCCTTGCCGGTCCGATGCGCTGCCAGCGCTGCGGCGATGTCATCGGAGCCTATGAGCCGACGGTGCTGGTGACTCCCACCGGACCCCACGAGACCTCATTGGCCGCCGAGCCGCGGTTGGTGTCAAGCACCACCCACTCGCGCTACCACCAGGCCTGCTTCGAGCAGATCGCTGAACGGCAGCAGCTGGACAATCTCCCGACCGGCATTCGTCACACTCACGGTATAGCGATAAGGAGCGAGCCGAATGATCTTGATTTGCTTTGATGGTTCTGTTGATTCGCGGGCCGCGATTGAGCGGGCGGGCGAGTTGCTCGGCGGTCAGCCCGCGACCGTCCTGACGGTTTGGCAGCCCTTCAGTGAGGTGCTGGCACGCAGCTCTTCCGGCATGCTCGCGATGTCGCCGGGCAGCTTCGACATCGAGGAGATCGACACCGCGACGCGCGAGCGGGCGCAGGAGTCAGCCGAGGAGGGCGCGGAACTGGCGCGCCAGGCGGGGCTGGACGCACAGCCGCGAACCTGCTCACTGAACAGGACGGTTGCGAGTGCCATCCTCAGAGAGGCGGCGACGACCGGTGCGAGCGCGATCGTGATGGGGTCCCGAGGTCTCACCGGCGTGAAGTCGCTGCTGCTCGGCAGCGTGTCGCATGCCGTGATCCAACATGCCGACCGCACGGTGATCGTCGTTCCGTCGCCAGAGGTTGCCGCCGAACGCGAACGCGAGCATGAAGCACGACGAGTACGGGATTAGGTGGGTCATGGCCATATATGCAACTGAGATCACCTCCGCTTTTGACAACCTCACGATTCGCGACGTCATGCACGCTGGAGTTCTCACCTGCGGTCCGGACGACGCTGTGGCGGCCCTCGCCAGGACGATGGTCACACACGGAATCCACACGGTCGTGCTCGAACGAGCCAACGACTCCTCGCCAGTGTTCGTGACCGACCTCGCGCTGGTCGGCGCCGCTCTGGACCGGGCGGAGAACGCGCGCGCCGGCGATCTCACGCGAGACCCGGCTCCGTCGTTGCCCGCCGACGCTCCGCTCCGTCAGGCCGTGGTGAGAATGGCCGAGCTCAACGTCGCGCACGTGTTGGTCTCGGATCCCGGGTCCGGCGCGCCTTGCGGCGTCGTCTCGAGCTTCGACGTCGCCGCCGTCCTGGGTGGCGATCGGCCGAGCCGCGGGCGCACGCTGGCTTCCGCCACGCCGTACCGTCGCGGACAGACGCTGAGCGACGTGCGCGTCGGTGACGCCATGCACCCCTCCGTCGTCACCTGTCCGCCGGATGTCGCGGTGTGGATCGTCGCGCAGTGCATGGCCGAGCACCGCGTCCACTGCGTGGCCGTCGCCGGAGTGGCCAGTAGCGGCCCCCACAGCGGACACTACAGCTGGGGGCTGGTCAGCGACATGGAGATCGTTCGCGCCGTCCACCGCGATGCGCTGACCGAGCCGGCGGCCTCGATCGCCGCCAGCGCGCCTCCCGCTGTCAACGAGGACGACACGGTGGCAGCGGCCGCCCGGCTGATGGTCGATGACGACGCCGCACACGTGGTTGTCGTCGGTCGGGCCGGACTCCCCTGCGGGATGATCTCGACGCTGGACGTGGCGCGGATCGTGGCGACGGTCTGACCTTCGCCGCCGGCTGAGCTGGATCGGAATGCTCGCGCTCGCCGCCCGGTTGCAGTAGCGTCGCCGGCATGGCCGCGGCCGAGCCAGAGTGGAATCGTCCGGCACTCGCCGGCTCCGAGATCGAGCCGCGACGGCTGGGCAAGCGTGGCTACGCGAAGGAGATCGAACGCCTCCAGGTGGAGCTCGTGCGCCTCCAGGACTGGGTCGTGCACAAGGGCCTGAAGGTTGTCGTGGTCTTCGAGGGCCGCGACACCGCCGGCAAGGGCGGGACGATCAAGCGGATCACCGAGAAGACCAACCCCCGGGTCGTGCGAATTGTCGCCCTGGGAACGCCGACCGAGCGGGAGCGCACCCAGTGGTACTTCCAGCGCTACGTCGCCCACCTGCCCGCCGCCGGCGAGATCGTGCTGTTTGACCGCAGCTGGTACAACCGCGCGGGCGTCGAGCGTGTCATGGGCTTCTGCGCGCCGGCCGAGTACGAGGAATTCATGCGGACGTGTCCGCAGTTCGAGCGAGACCTGCTGCGCTCGGGGATCATCCTCGTCAAGTACTGGCTGTCGGTCTCGGACGAGGAGCAGGAGCGTCGCTTCAGCGCACGTCTGGATGATCCGGCGAAGCAGTGGAAGCTCAGCGGCATGGACCTCGAGGCGCGCCGCCGCTGGGTCGATTACGCCGAGGCCAAGGACGACATGTTCGCCTACACCGACACCCGAGAGTCGCCGTGGTACGTGGTCGAGGCCGACGACAAGCGGACGATGCGGCTGAACCTCGTCAGCCACCTGCTGAGCCTGATCCCCTACGAGGAGGTCCCGCGGGAGAAGGTCAAGCTCCCGCCGCGGCAGGACCGGGCGTACGTGCGCCCGCCGCAGCGCGAGCAGAACTACGTCCCGGTGCGCTACCAAGTCGGTTAGTCGCCGTCGAGGGAGCCAATCCCGCGTCGCCGCCCGCGACGGACTGTGCCCAGCGACCCGAGCAGTTCCTCAATGCCCTCCTCGACGCCCAGCACGAGCACGGCGAGGTCGGGCATCGACTCGCAGTCGGCGCTGATGCCGAAGATTGCGAGTCCGGCCTGCGAGAAGATCCCGACACCGACGGCGTGGTCGGGGCCCAGCGGCACGATCGGATGAACTTCGCGCAGCTGGGCTCCGAACGCGTAGCGCGGTCGCTGCTCACCGTGGACCGTGGCGATCGCCAGGTTGGCCAAGCGGGTGCCGTAGAGCACGCGCGCCAGCGAAGCGTGGACCAGCGGTGGCGCGAGTGCCGCGAGGTCGACCACCGTGCCGGCGGCCTCCCACCTGCCCGAACCGCTCTGGCGACGTGTCGCTTCGACGATCCGCCGGTGGCGCACCAGTGGGTTGGGCTCGGCGACCGGAAGCGAGACGAGCCGGTAGCCGACCGCAGCGCCGTCAGCTGCATGGTTCATGTTGACCGGGAGCATCGCCCGAAGCCCCGTTGGTGGGAGATCCTCATCGCGCTCGAGCAGTAGGCGCCGTAGGCCGGTCGCGCACGCGGCCAGGGCTGCGTCGCTCACTGTTCCTTCGAGCCCCTCGCTGATCGTGGTCAGGTCCACGAGCGGGCAGCGGACGGCCGCGTACCTTCGCGTGGGGCCGATCCGAACGTTGAGCGAGCAGCGGGGCGCCCCGACGATCTCCTCTTCGATCAGCAGCTCGGCTACCCTGCGCGAGCGGGCCAGTGTCCGGCGCGGGTGCACGGTCGACCGCAGCGCTGCCCTCACGACATGCCCGCCCGCACCGGCCGCCTGCGCCACCAGACGTGGAGGCGTGGGCACGAGCGAGCGCCACAGGGGCTCGGGGGACGCGGCTGAGATCGAGCCGGGCGAGCTCTCCTCGACGGCGTCCTGCCGAGCGTCGAGCATCAGTTCCGCGGCGCCGGCGGCGCCGATCTCGTCAACCAGGCAGTGATGGAGCTTGTGCGCCAGCGCCCAGCATCCGCCCTCGAGGCCTTCGAGCAATATGACTTCCCACAACGGGCGGGTGCGATCCAGGCGGTGCGAATAGAAGGCGGCGATCCAGTCACATAGCTGGGCTTCGCCGCCGGGGCTGGGAAGCGCCGCTCGGCTGACATGATTCTCGATGTCGAAACGCTCGTCCTCGGTCCACCGCGGCCAAGACCAACGGCCGGTGCGCTCGCGAGACAGCCGCTGCCGGTAGCCGCGAAGCCCTGACAGGCGCCCGGCAACCAGCGCGCGCACCTCCTCGATGCTCGGCGCGCCTCCGTCAGGGAGCGCATCGAACACCATCACGCCGCCGAGGTTCATCGTCGCACCCTCGCTGAGCTCCTCCAGCTCCAGCAGCGTCGCGTCCAGGGCTGTCAGCGTTTCGGGCACGCAACCGGCCTATGACCGCACGGAGGAGACGGGCGCCTCGGGCGCGGATGCGTCCACGCGCAGCCGCGCGTCGACGATCGTCGCGCCCTGCGGCCCCACGATCAGCGGGTTGCAGTCCAGCTCGGCGATCTCGGGGTGTCTCTGCACCATCTCGCTGACGCGCAGCAGCACGTCCTGGATCGCTGCGAGGTCGCACGGGTCCGCGCCCCGGTAGCCGTCGAGCAGCGCGAACGTCTTCAGCGAGCGGAGCATCTCGCCGGCTTCCCGGTCCGTCAGCGGCGTGAGCCTCACGGCGACGTCCTTGATCAGCTCGGCGGTCGTCCCCCCCGCGCCGCAGGCGAGCACGGGCCCGAAGCTCTGGTCGTGGACCACGCCCACGATCAGCTCGACTCCGCGCGGTGCCATCGGCTGCACGACGAAGCCCTCGAGCTCGTGTCCCGCACGCTGGACCGCGGCTTCGATCTGGAGGGCGGCGGCTCCCACGGCCTCGATGCCGTCGAGATCCAGCGCCACCCCGCCCGCGTCACTCTTGTGAAGCAACCCCGTGGCCACCGCCTTCAGGGCGACCGGCACGCCGAGCTCGGCGGCCGCCGCGATCGCGCCGGCGGCGTCGGGCACCACCCGGGTGGCGATCAGCGGGAGGCCGTAACAGCGCAGGAGCGTGGCGACGCGCTCCGGGGCGAGCCAGCTCGACCCGCGGTGGAGCTCCTCGCTGATCACCGCCGTGGCCTCATCGGGCCGGCATCCATCGAGACGGGGTACGGTCCCGGCTGGAGTGGAACGCCAGACGCCATGGCGGGCGGCGAGAGCTACGGCGCGAGCCGCGTCCTCGGGAAACTCGTAGCTCGGAACACGCACGGAGCCGGAGCTGAGCTGCGGAGGTGCGCGATCGCCGGTCATGAAGACGGCCGCAATCGTGCAGTCGCCGCTGTCCTGCGCGAGCTCGCTGACAGCGGCGGCGACCTCGTCGGCCGCGGTGAGCATCGCCGGCACGAAGATCACCAGGATCACGTCGCACAGGCCGGCCTTCGTCAGCGCGCGCAGCGCTCGACGATAGTCATCGGCGGACGCCGAGGCGAGCAGGTCGACCGGGTTACCGAGCGATGCCGCGTTGGGAACCAGCTGCCTGAGCTCTGCGCCGAGCTCCGGCGGTATCTCGGGAACCTGCACGCCATTTGCCTGGCACGCATCGGCGCAGATGATCCCCGGGCCGCCTCCGTTGGTGACGATCGCGATCCGGTCGCCGCGGGGGATCGGCTGGTCGGCGACCAGCACCGCCACGTCGAGCAGATCATGCAGCGTTTCGGTTCGGATCACGCCGGCCTGATGGAAGAGGGCGTCGACCGTCACATCGGACGCCGACAGCAGGGCGCCGGTGTGCGACGACGTCGCTCGCGCTCCGGCGCCCGAGCGTCCGCTTTTCACCGCCAGGATCGGCTTGGTGCGCGCGAATCGTCGCGCGACGCGCGCGAACTTCCGGGGGTTGCCGAAAGATTCGAGGTACAGCAGGGCCACGTCGGTGCCCGGATCCTGCTCCCAGTACTCGAGCAGATCGTTGCTTGACAGGTCGGCCTTGTTGCCCACCGACACGAACGACGAGAGGCCTACCCCGAGCCGCCGCGCGCCCTCGATGATCGCGATCCCCAGCCCGCCGCTCTGAGAGAGGAAGCCGACGCGCCCCGGTGGTGCCTGGTGAGCGGCGAAGGTGGCGTTCAGACGCACGTCCGCCGCGGTGTTCAAGACCCCGAGACAGTTCGGTCCGACGAGCCGCATCCCCGAGGCGCGACACACGTCCATCAGCTCCTTCTGGCGCTCGCGCCCCTCCTTGCCGACCTCGGCGAAACCGGCCGAGATCACCAGCAGCGCCGGCACCCCGGAGGCCGCACAATCCCGCGCGACCCCGATGGCGCGCTCGGCGGGCACCACCACCACGGCCAGGTCCACCGGGCCCGGGACGTGGCTAACCGAACGGTAGGCGGGGAGGGATTGCACGCTGTCGGCGTGCTCGTTGACCGGGTAGAGGTCGCCGGTGAACTCACCCTCGATCAGGTTGTGCAGGATTTCGCCGCCGATCGTTCCGCGCCGCCGCGACGCCCCGACCACCGCCACCGAGCGCGGCGCGAGAAACCGGCGGACGGCCGCGATCGCGGCCGTCCGTTCGCGCTCCTCGAAGCGCGCGATCGCCTCCGGCGACAGCGACGTGGGCAGCTCGACCTCGATCGCGTCGCGGGTCGACCGGGTCTCGATGGGGAACCCGCTGTACCGGAAGACCTCGATCATCCGGTGATTCGCAGGGAGCACCTCGGCGATGAACATGGCGATCCCGTGCTGCTCGGCGGCGGCTGCGAGATGCGCGAGCATGATCGTCGAGATTCCCCGCCCCTGCCAGGCTTCGGCCACCAGGAAGGCGACCTCCGCCCGCTCGTCATCGATCCGCGCATACGCGGCGTGGGCGATGATCCTGCTCGGGGAGCCCGTCGCTGCAACGAGGCCGAAGCGGTCGGCATAGTCGACATCCAGCGACCAGGACGTCACCCATTCCAGGTCGGGAGGGCCGAAGAACCGAAAGCCGATCGACTCCCGCGACACGTCGTGCAGAAAGGCGCGAATCGCGGACTCGTCGGCGGCGCGGACCGGCCGGACGTGCACGGTCGATCCATCACGCAGCGCGATGTCCGCTTCGCGTTGGGACGGATAGGGGGCGATGGCAGAAGGGACGTCGGTCATCGAGCCCAGTTTCCGGCCCTACGCTGAGGGCAGCATCGGTGGTTCCTACCGACAGAGGTGCAGCCGGTTGCGGATCCACCCCGCGGTGGGTGGTCATAGCCTGGCGCCATGACCACCAGCATGTCGACGCCCGGCTCCCGCTTGTGATCGAGGAGTTGATCGACGTTCCCGAAGGTTGGATCGGCCTTGACATCGGGGCTCGCACGGCGGAGCACTGCGCGCGCGAGATCGCGTCCGCCGGCACCGTCTTCTGGAATGGCCCGATGGGCCGCTTCGAGCTCGACCCGTTCACGGCCGGCACCCGCGCCATCGCCAACGCGGTGGGCGCGACGTCCGCGACGACCGTCGTCGGTGGCGGCGAGACGGTGGCGGCGATCCGCTCGGTCGGGCTCGCCGAGCGCGTCAGCCACCTCTCGACCGCAGGCGGCGCGACCCTCGAGCTGCTGGAAGGTCGCGAGCTGCCCGGCGTGCACGTGCTTCTGCGCCCAGCCCAAGCCCACGTAGCCCGATGAGCATCGCGCCGGGACCCGAGCTGCCGGGCATCACGTGCGCGTGCCTGGTGGTGATGGACGGCTGGGGCATCGCTGCCCGCGGTCCGGGAAATGCCATCGCGCTGGCCGACACACCGGTGCTCGACGAGCTGTGGGGCGCCTACCCGCACGCCGCGCTGAGCGCCAGCGGCCGCAGCGTCGGACTGCCCGACGGCCAAATGGGCAACTCCGAGGTCGGACACCTGACGCTCGGCGCCGGGGCCGCGGTGCCGCAGACGCTGACCCTGATCGACGATGCCGTCGCGGCCGGCGAGCTGGCGCGCAGCGAGATCGTCTGCCAGGCGCTGACTGCCTCAGACCGTGTGCACCTCGTCGGCATGGTGTCCGAAGGCGGCGTGCACTCCGCGTTCGGGCACCTGCGCGCGCTGATCGAGCTCGCCGCCGACCTGCACACCGGTGACCTCGTGCTGCACTGCTTCACCGACGGCCGCGACACGTCACCCACCGCCGCGGCGGGCTACCTGCAGACGCTGCAGGACTGCTGCGAGGAGGCGGGCGTCGGCCGCGTGGCGAGCATCGTGGGCCGCTTCTACGGGATGGATCGCGACCGCAGATGGGAGCGCACGCAGGTCGCATATGACCTGATCGTCCACGGGCAGGCCGAGCACCGGTCACCCGACGCTCCGACGGCGGCACGCTCCGCCTACGAGCGCGGCGAGACCGACGAGTTCATCGCCCCCATCCTGGTCGGCTCCGAGGGTCGCATCCGCGCGCAGGACAGCGTGTTCTGCTTCAACTTCCGCCCCGACCGGATGCGTGAGATCGTCCGCGCGCTCGCCGAGCCCGGCTTCGGCGACGTCGGTGAGGAGCTTCCCGGATGGCGCGGGCGTGGCGGCGTCGAGCCGGTGACGCATCTCGCGACGATGACCGAGTACCAACACGGCTGGCCGTATCCCGTGGCGTTCACCTCTGCCCATCCCGCCACGACCCTCGCCGCGACGCTCGCCCAGGCCGGGGCGAGTCAGCTGCACGTGGCCGAGACCGAGAAGTACGCCCACGTGACCTACTTCTTCAACGGCGGGGAGGAGCGCCCGTTCGCGAACGAGCGGCGCGCCCTCGTCCCCTCGCAACGCGACATCCCGACCTACGATCTCAAGCCGCAGATGAGCGCCCGCCAGGTCGCCGACGCGTTCGTGCAGGCCTTCGGCGCGGACCACCCTCGCTTCTCGGTCATCAACTTCGCCAACGCCGACATGGTCGGCCACACGGGCGTGATCCCCGCGACGATCGTCGGTGTCGAGACAGTGGATGAATGCCTGGGTCGGGTCGTGGAGACCGTCCACGCAGCCGGTGGCGCGTGCGTCATCACCGCTGACCACGGAAACGCCGAGCAGATGTTCGCACCCGACGGGAGCCCCAGCACCGCCCATTCCGTCAATCCGGTCCCGCTGATCGTCACCGCGCGCGGTGCACAACTCGCCACCACCGGGACGCTCGCCGATGTCGCTCCGACGATCCTGGCGCTGCTCGGGATCGAGCAGCCGAGCCTCATGACCGGCCGCTCGCTGCTCGTCCGGCCCTCTGACCGAGGCGGTCGGTGAGCATCCGCGTCTGTGTCGTCGGAGGCGGGACCGGCGGCCTGGAGGGCCTACTCTCGGCGCATGCGCAGCTCGGTTCGAAGGTCGAGCTGACGTTGATCGCACCCGACCGCGAATTCCGTTACAGACCGATGAGCGCCGCCTCGCTGTTCGCACCCGCCGACGAGCGCGGGCTTCCGATCACCGATGTCGTCGCTCAGACGCACGCCACCTGGGTAGTGGATCGCGTCGCGGCGGTCCACGAGGCGCAGGGAACGTTGCTGAGTCGCGACGGGGACGAGGTGGAGTTCGATTTCCTGCTGCTTGCTCTCGGTGCGCGATCTGAGCGCACGCTCCGTCAAGGACACATCTGGATGCGCGGCAGCGATCCGCACTTCCTGGATCAGATCCTCGCCGATGTGCGCGCGGGCCGGGTGCGCAGCGTCGCCGTGGTCGTCCCACGTGGTGCGCGCTGGCCCGTGCCGGGGTATGAGCTGGCGCTGATCCTGGCGTGGACGGCCGGTGCGACCGGTGCCCGGTGCCGAGTCGCGCTGATCACCGCCGAGGGACGGCCCTTGGCGGCGCTCGGACACGAAGCGGCGGACACCGTCTTCGGCGAGCTCGAATCAGCCGGGGTCGAGGTCACGACCGGCGTCGAGGTGATGGATGAGGAGTCAAGCGATCCCGCCGCGCCGGGACCCGCGAGGATCGTCCTCGTGCCCGAGGAGCCCGCGAGCGAGGATGACGCGCTGATGGGCAGGCCGGCCGATCCCGCATCTGCACATCCCAGGGCGTCCGCGGTGGCGTTCGACCGCTTGATCTCCTTGCCCACCGTCGTCGGCCCGTTCATCGCAGGAGTGCCAACCGACGTCGCCGGCTTCGTCGAGGTCGACGAGGGGCTCAAGGTCTGTGGCAGCGAGCGCATGTGGGCCGCAGGCGCCTGCATCGCGGCCGCCCTGGAGCACAGCGCCCTGGCCGCCGAGCAGGCCGACGCCGCAGTCGCCGCGATCGCGGCCGCGGCCGCGGGCATCGAGGCAGCCGCGGGCAACCCGACGGCCGCGCCCGATCTCGCCGGCTTCCTGCTCACCGGACAGCGTGACCGATGGCTGGTTGAGAATCCGGCCGGTACTCGTGAACCGTCAACTCGGTGTCTGTGGTGGCCCCCCGGACGAGCGGTGGGGACGATGCTGGCCCAACGCATCGCCGCGTGGAATCCATCGCTCCAGAACGACTTGCCGGGGCATCCGGACGGAGTGGCGATCCGCGTGCCGGTCGCGCTGGGCTGCAACGGGAGATCGGCGCTCGGTTCCGGCACGGAGGCCAGCCCCGAGGTCCGCCGCGCCCGGACGCGCGACATCGCGAATCGGCAGCTGATGGCAGTCCACCGACGTGAGCAAGCCGGCCAGGAGGAGCTGCGAGCGCTCACCGCTCGACTTCAGACGCTGGCCGACCAGCAGCAGGAGGTCATTCTTGAACTGCAGAAGCACGGCTACCTGCTCGACCACCGTCGATCGCCGTCCCGCCGGCCGCCGAGCTCGACGTGAGCGCGCCGCCGGTCGCGGACCGACGGCGCTTTCACATTCTTCGACAGGCGACCAGACCGGCTGGCAGTCGGGCTGAGTGGCCCGCAGGCGGGTGTCAGCGGAGCGGCGCTCGCCGGGGATCGAGCAGCTCGTTGAGCCATTCGGCGACGATCTTCGGCTGCGCGCCACCGGCCGCTTCGGCCGACAGCTCTGACTGAAAGGCATGGCCCCCCACGAGCTGCGCGCCCAGGCGCAGGGGCAGACCACCGGTGAGCAGCAACCCCTCGAGCCGCGGGCGAAACGGCCGAGGGTGCAGCGGCGCCCCGACGCGCGCCGCGATCGCGCGGGCGACCACCTCGGCCTGCTGAGCGGCCAATCCGCCGTGCTTGACCGGGAAGTCCGTGGCGTCGCCGGCGGCGAACACCCGCTCCTCACCCCGCACTCGGCAGAGATGGTCGATCGGGATGAACCCCCCGTCAACGCTGGGCAGACCCCGCAGATGCGGTCCGATCAGCTCCGGAAGCGCCAGCGCGCGATCGACCGCCAGCCGCCAAGAGCGATCGGCGATCTCCATGCGCCCGGAGCTGGCCGGTTCGTGCTCGACGATGACTTGGCCACGCTCGGGAACCTCAGCGTGTGCCCTCGTGAAGAGCTCGATGCCGAGCTCGGCGAGCAGGCTCCTCATGCCGGCGCTGGCACGCTCGCCGAACACCTGGAGCGGCGCCAGTTCGGGAGTGACGATCGTCAGGTCCAGCGTCCGTCCGGCTTCGGCACCCACGGTGGCTGTCATCAGAGCCGCCTCGTAGAGCGGCAGCGGCCAGCTCGCTCGGTCGTGGCCGACGAACGCCAGGCGCTGGACCCGGCCGGCCTGGACCTCGGCCACCAGCTCCTCGAGCGACGGCGCGGCCCGGTCATCGATCGTCACGGCGTGCTCATAGCGAACCCGCGTGGAGGCGCCCACGCAGATCACCAGCGCGTCGTAGCTCAACCGCGGGCCCGCCGCCGTGTGCAGGACCTGCGCCTCGCGATCCACCCAGCCCGCACGATCCGGCACCAGGTCCGCTCCGACGCGATCGGCGATCTGCTCCAGCGGGACACGCGGCGGCTCGGGATAGCCAAAGGCGCACGCCGGCACGAGCGGTCGATAGACGAACTGATCGTCGGGAGCGACGAGCGTCAGGTTGACCCGCGGACCGGCAAGCTCGTTCAGGGCGGCGGCGACCTCGAGGGCGGCGACCCCGCCGCCGCAGATCACGACCTCGTGGGTCATTCGTGTGTGTCTGCGGGCCGTGGCACGATCAGCAGCGGACATCGTGAGCCGTGGACCAGGCCCTCGCCGGTGCCGCCCAGCAGCAGCCGGGCCAGCGGTCCCCACCGTCGCGATCCGATGACGAGCAGGTCAAGCTCGGCGGAGAGCTCGCGCAACTCCTCCGCTGAGCGTCCGCGCGTGATCTCGACGGTCGCCTTGATCTTCAAATCCGAGATTGCCCCCTCGATCTGCCTCTCCAGATCCCCGGCCTCGTCATCCATGACCTCTGTCCAGGCCTGCATGATCGCGCCCATCCACACGTGCGGCCACCCCAGCGCCGGGACGCGATCGTCGATCACGCCGCGCACGACGAGCTCGGCGTCACTACCGCGGACCAGCGTGGCGGCGGCGGCGAGTGCCGTCGCGGCCTCGGGGCCCCCGTCGAAGCCCACTCCGATGCGCCCCAGCTGGAAATCGGGGTGAGCACTGAGCCCGCGCGGCGCGATCGCCAGCGCCCCCTGGAGGCCGTCGAGCAGCTGGCGAACATTGTGGCCAACGGACACCTCGCCCGCGGGTCCGTGTGAGCGCGAGCCGACCACGACCAGCTGACGGTGCTCTGTGCGGGCGAGCCGCCGAATCCCCCGAGCCACCGAGAGGTCGGTGGTGATCGCCGTGCGAGCCCCAGAAGCGTCGACGGCGCGGATGCGCGAGAGCATCGTCTCGGTCTCGCGGCGCGCGCGGCGCTGGTCGGCGCCGGGGAGCAGGAGCGGCAGCTCGGGTTCAACCGTCATCAACATGAGGTCACCGTCGGTGGCCGCGGCGATCCTGGACGCGAGCAGCGCGGCATCCCGCGACTGTGCCCCCGGGTCGACGCCGACGGCGATGTGGCGCAGCTCGGTGATCGGGCACGCTGTGGTGTGGGATGCGGTCTCTCTGCTCATCGCTAGATCCAATCCTTGTCGCCGACGGTCTCCATCCGTAGGCGACCGCAATGGCCGGTGGGCAAGCAGCCGATCGACAATCCGGCAGCTGGTGTCAGGCGCGTCCAGACGCCGCCGGAAAGGCAGTTATAAAGTCGTGGGCCCTTGGCGTCGAGGTCGCCGACCGATGCTCTACATCCACCATCCCTCTTCGCTGTCCCATGATCCGCAGGCGCTGTCGCCTGAGCACCCGGACGCTCCCGCGCGATTGGCGGCGATCGAGTCGGCGCTCGTCGTCGCCGGCATCGACCTCCAGCGTCTGGAGGCTCCTCCCGCGCAGCACGACGAGCTGAGGCTGGTGCACACCGAGCAGCACGTGTCGTTCATCCGCGCGCTCTGCCGGTCAGGCGGAGGGCAGATCGATGCCGACACCTATGTTGGCGAAGCCTCCTATGGAGCGGCGCTCCACGCTGCCGGCGGTGCCTGCGAGCTGGTGCGGATGCTGACCTCGGGCATGGCCGAAACGGGATTCTGCGCGCTGCGGCCCGCGGGACACCATGCCGAGCGCGACCGGGCGATGGGCTTTTGCCTGTTCAACAACATGGCGATCGCCGTCGAGCACGCCATCCGCGAGCGCGGGATCCGGCGGGTGATGGTGATCGACTGGGACGTGCACCACGGTAACGGCACCGCCGAGATCTTTCGCCGGCGCGCGGACGTGCTGGTCGCGGACATCCACCAGGCCGGACTGTTCCCCGGCACAGGCGCGCTGGCTGACAGCGGCTCGGGACCCGGGCAGGGCTACACGGTCAACCTGCCGGTGCCGCGCGGGTCTGACGAGGAGGTCTGGCTGTCGCTGCTCGAGCACCTGATCGTGCCGATCGGGCTCGAGTACGAGCCCCAGCTGGTGCTGGTGTCCGCGGGCTTTGACGCGCACGAGGCCGATCCACTGGGGGAGTGTCGACTGCGGAGCAGCTCCTTCGGGCAGATGGCCTGCCACGTCCGTGACCTTGCCGGTCGTCTGGGCGTGCCGGTGGGGGCAGTGCTGGAAGGCGGCTATGACCTCGCAGCGCTCGCCGAGAGCGCGGTGGCCACGATCGCCGCCTTGGGCGGCGTCGGCGAGGTGGAGTCGGCCGCGCCCGACGCGCTGGTCACGCCGCGTGTCGCCTCGCATCTGGCTCACCGCTGGACCCTGTGACCCCGGTGGCGCGTACCCGCCACGGACGGAGTCTGCGGGATCCCCGCCTTGGCCGCCGACAGCGGGGGCGCCACCCTGGAGCCCTGATGACACAGACCACCAAGGCGAGTGGCGATGTTTGAGACGATCGTGTGGGCCAGCGACGGATCGGCCCACAGCAACCTGTGCCTGCCCTATGTCCGCGACCTCGGCGAGCGGTACGCGAGCTCGATGATCATCGTGCACGTAATCGAAGAGCTCGCCGTCGGAGCGCTTCGCGGTCCGGAGGTGCACGCCTACGAGGACCGAACGGTCGCCAAGCTCAAGGCACAGACGTTGGCGCTGCGCCGTCGGGGCATCCCCGCCTCCCTGCACGTCATCCGCGGAGCGACCGGCCATTGCGCCCGCCACGTCGCCGACGTGGCGGGCAGCGTCGACGCCGACCTGATGATCTGCGGCTCGCGAGGCCGCGCGCCCGCGTCCGGCGCGTTGCTGGGCAGCTTCAGCCTTCGCCTTCTCGCAGCGTCGCCGTGCCCAGTGCTCGTCGTGGTCGACGGTAGCTCGCCACGGCCGCGTGTGGGCGAACCGGTGACCGGGTCGGCGACCCCCGCCTGAGGGGCGGGGGCTGGTGCGTGAGGGGCGGGGGCGCGTGCCGACGGCGGCCGGCGCGGCGCGCGCCCGGCCGCTCAGCGCTCAGGCCGACGCCCCGGCGGTGGACGCCGACTGCACGAGATGGGGCGCGAGGTAGCGAGCGGCGATCTTCGGCGGTGAGAGCTCGTGCGGGACGCGCGCGAACACCGATTCGCCTTCCGGACCCGGCCACGCCGGCCGAGCGCGCAGGTAACGAGGAGTACCACCTGTCATCAGCACTCCCTCGATGGAGGGCGAGAACGGCTGCGCCTGCACCGGCGCGCCCGCGACGTCGGCGATCGAGCGGGCTGCGACGTCGGCGAGCTGCGCAGCCACTCCCCCCTGCTTGATCGGGACATCAGTAGCGTCGCCCGCCGCCCACACGCGAGGAGCATCACGCACCTGGCCGAACTCGTCGACGGGCAGAAACCCGCCTCCGTCGCTGGTCAGCCCGTCCACCGCGGGCCCGCGGAGGCGCGGCAGGGCAACGATCCGGTCGACGTGCAGCGTGCGCCCGCCTGGATGCACGACCACCTCCTGGGACTGCGGGATCTCACAGTAGGCGGAGGTCACGATCTCGATGTGGCGCTCCGCCAGGAGGTCGGACACCGAGCGGCTGACCTGATTGCCGAAGACCTCGAGCGCCATCCGCTCGGGCGTCAGGAGCGTGATGTCGAGCTCGGTCTGCATGTCCCAGGCGCGCTCGGAGGCCATCAGCGCGAGCTCATAGCCCGGGAACGGCCACGGCAGGGGCGCTGGTAGGACGACCGCCATGCTATGCGTGTAGCCCTCCTCGACGTCCTGCACCAGCCCGTGGAGCAGCTCGTCAATGCGGGCATCGTCGAACTGGGTGGCATGCTCAAAGGCCGGCTCGGCGGTCGCGCCGGTCGCCACCAGGAGAGCGTCGTAGGGCAACTCGGTCCCCTCGACGGTGCGCGCGACCCGCTGCTCGACGTCGACCTGGGCGAGCGTGCCCCGCACCAGTTGGGCTCCGGCTGCGGCCGTCAGCCCGGCGAGCCCGTAGTGCTCAGCGTGCCCGCGGTTGAACGGCTCTCCGATCGACAGCGGCCGGTAGACGAAGTCCTCGCTGCCCGACAGCACCGTGATGGCAACGCGGTCGCCGGCGAGGTCGCGCAGCGCAAAGGCGGCTTCCAGGCCGGCGACGCCGCCGCCGGCGATCAGCACCGCGAACCGCTCGCCGTGCTCCTCGCTTGAAGTGCGATCGATCATGGTTGTTGCTCCTTGTGAGATGGTTGCTGGGATTGAACAACGAGCACACCATCCGCGTCTCCGTAGTTCGCGCCCGGTACATCGCGGCGCGCCCCTGATGGCCGCCCGTCCGGCGCGCGAAAAGCTGCCGGCATGCTCAGCTTCAGCTCAGACGCCCTGGACCGGGTGCGCATCGGGGACTGCATGCGGCACCCCATCCTCAGTTGCGATCCCGAGACGCCGATCATCGACGTCGCCGCGCTGATGTCCGACCGCTACGTGCACGCCCTCCTCGTGCGCGGCGACGGCCGCCGGCCCTCAGCGATCGTCACCGACAGAGATGTGATGGCCGCCATCGCCTGCAAGGGCGACGCCTTCACCGCTCGTGACGTCGCCGCCGGCGAGCTGCTGACCGCGCCGAGCGCGAGCTCGCTGCGTCACGCCGCTGAGCTCATGGCCGAGCACGGCACGTCACATCTCGTGGTGGTCGACGAGTCCAGCGGCCAACCGGTGGGGGTCCTGTCGACCACCGACATCATGGCCGCCTACGCGATCGCCCGTTCCGTGCCGAACGCCTCGTGAACACCCTTGACGCGCCGCTTGCCGCCCGCCTGCTGCCGCGGATGCTCGAGCACTGCGGCGACCGCGGGGTGCTGGTGATCACCCACGACTGCACGACCTCGTCCAACAGGCCGATTGCGCGGTCATCGTCGTTCCCTCACCCGCGGTCTGCGAGCGACGCCGGGAAAGGCATCGCGCGTCTGCCGCCGCAATGGCGTAGGGCCCCCTCGTTTGTTGGCGATGGTCCTCCGCTCGGGCTCTACTTCGCCGTGGGGGCCCCGCTGGCTCCAGCGTTGGGATTGCGGTGTACGACCAGCCAAGCGATCGCGGCGGCCAGCACCAGCAATCCGAGGGCGAGGTACGGAAAGGCGTTGTAGGGCGAGGGCTGACCAGGAGCGCACAGCTCGATGAACGGCACGATCAGGACAGCCGATCCCGCGGCCGGAATGACGACGTGTCGGATCGGGGAGAACGTCGCGCGGTGGCGGCGCCACATGAACACCGGCAGCGACAGGTTGGTCAGCACGTAGACGACCAGGATCACGATCGTGCCCATGGTGGAGCACTCGGCGTAGAGGCCGACGGGATTCAATGATCGCGTGTGTCCGCTGATCGCGTGCGTGAGCCACCAGACGCCGATGATGCCCAGGCCGATGGCGGCCATCGCGATGAGCGCGTTGACCGGGGTGTTCGTCGGTTGGCGCAGACGTCCGAGCGGCGACGGCAGCAGCCCGGACCTTCCCCCGTCGTAGAGCATCCGCGCCTGAGAGCTGGCACCGGCCATCAGCGCGGCCAGCACGGACACGATCCCGGCGATCCACGCCAGCACGGCTACGCCGCCCAGGTCGTGGTCGGCGACCGTGAGGAACGGCACCGAGGTACGGCCGATTGAGGTGACGTCATAGTGAAAGCCGGTGATGGTGGCATAGGCGAAGAGTACGAACAGCACCGTCGCGATCGCGATCGAGAGAAAGAGGGCACGGGGGACCGTGCGAGTCGGGTCGCGGCACTCTTCCGCCAGGGCCGGGCCGTTCTCCCAGCCGATGAACATGTACAGCGCCAACGGAAAGCCCCGTGACAGGCCGGTGAGGCCTCCGGAGAGATGGGCCCACGAGAAGGGCGCGCCTGACAAGTGGCTGCCCTGATCGACGAGAGCGATGACGCAGACGGCCACCATCACCGCAACCTGTGCGACGAGAGCGACGCCCACGGCGGACGTCGAGAGCTTGACGCCCCGCGCTGCAACCCAGATGGCCGCGACGGTGAACACCATCGCCAGCGGCTCCCAGGGCACGTGCACCGAGGTGTAATGGTCAAGCGTCATCGTCACCATCCCGCCCGACATGGTGAACACCCCAGCCATGGCAACCGTGTAGCCGACGGTGACCAGCAGCGCGGTCACCGCACCGGCTCTCGCCCCCAACCCGGACTCCACGTAGGTGATGAAGCTCCCGGCCGACGGTTCAGCGCGCGTGAACTCGGCGACCACCGCCGCCAAGAAGACGACCGCGACCCCGGCGGCCAGGATCGTCAGGGGCGCCGCGACGCCGGCGGTCACCGCGATCACTCCGAACGCGAAGTAGAAGTCGATTCCAGGACCGATGTTGGCAACGGTGGAGACCGTCAGGTCTCTCGTCCCGAGCTGGCCGGCCTTGAGTCGCCCCTCGGTTGATCGAGGACCAGCCTCTCCGGGCCTGAGCGCAATGCCAGAGGCCGGCGTCACCGCGCCCCGCCAACCGTGCTCACATCCCGGGCCGGGGTCGGCCCACCGTCCTCAGACCGGGCCCCGAGCGCCACGTGGAGCACCATCGAGGCCATGGCCCAACTCTAGACCTCCAGCGGGCGCTGCGATCGATCCCAGCGAGCAGTCATGGGCTCCGAACTGAGAGCGTCCTCGCGTGTCTCGAAGGGAACACCCGATAGGTGAACAGGAAGGCCACCGGCACAGTGAGCAGGGTGAGCAGAGCGATCATCCACGGATGGCGCGCGTCGGTACCCGCCCCCGCCACGTGCACCACCGCCAACCCGTAGGCGAGGATCGTGAAGCGGTGCATCATCCGCCACGTCCGGGTCCCGATCCAGCGGCGAACGTAGAACGTGAGGCCGAGGGTGGCCGCGGTCCAGCCGGCGATGATGCCCAAGCCGGTGAACACCGGTCGATAGCTCATCGTGAAGGGGACCGCGATCCCGGCAAGACCCGGGCGCAGATAGCTGTCGAAGAGCAGCAGGCCGCCGTGGACGACGATCAAGCCCAATGTGACGAGCGTCGTGGCCTCGTGCGCCCGCTTGAGCTTGGCCGGAAGGCCGGGCCGGCGCACGATTCGTGTGGACATCGCCAGGCCCAGAAGCACCGAGGCGGTGAGGCCGAGGAGCGCGGTGATCCCGAACGCTCGGCTGGCCAGCCAGAACGCCTGATGCATGGCAGTGGTCATGGTCAGGCGCTCCGGCGCTGCGCCGTCAGGGGCGTGGACGCAGCCCGGACCCCGTCGACGAGCACGAGCTCGCCGCTGTCAAGGATCAGAGCCCCGCCATGGCGCTGCAGGACGACGCGACCACCGAGCGGGCCACGTAGCAGCGCGACCTTGGCCAGCGTCTCCGCCTCGAGCGCGCTCGGCGCCAGGGCGGTGGCCTGGATGACGCCCGTCCAGGCCGGCGCCAGCCGCGAGGGATCGATCAGGTGGTGGGCAAAGTCCCGGCCGGTCGCCCACAGGCGGCTGCGCAGCCCACTGGTGGCGACCGCGCCGGTGGCCAGCGTGAACTCGTGCGCCGGTCCCTGACGCAGCGGATGGTCGATGGCAACCGTCCGGGGCCGGCCGCTGGTCCCGCCGAGCTGGATGTCTCCGCCGGCGTCGACGGCGAATGCGCCGAATCTCTCCAGCAGTGGCACAACCGCATCGACCGCCATCCCCTTGGCGCTGCCGCCGAGGTCCAGCCGAACCCCGCGCGGCAGTCGCACGGCCGACCGTGCGTGATCGAGTTGGATGCGCTGCCATTCAGCGGCGGCGCGGGGGGCCGCGGGCCGGCGGGCCGGGGCGCGTGAGAGCGCCTCGGCCAGGGCCACGGGGCGACGCCCCACCAGCGAGCGGGTATAGCCCGCCCGCTCCAGACCGCGCAGCAGCGTCGGGTCGATGAGTCCGTCGCTGAGCTCAGCGGCGAACAGCGCGGCCCGCAGGGCCTGCATCATGATCTCCGAGATCGGCACCCACTCCCCGGCGTGGGCGTTGAGCAGGCTGAGCTCGCTGTCGGGCTCGAACCTGGTGAGCGTCCGGTGGACGTTCTCCAGTTGGGCCTGGACGCGCGTGAGAGCCACCTCCGCCTCGACGGCCGAGTTCTCCGGACCGCTGACGAGGACCCGGACGTCGGTGCCGAACAGCGCCAGGCGGCGTTCGTGTTCTGGGCCGAGCGGGGTCATGACGTCCGGGTGGTGACGGGGGTCAGGGCGGTGGCGTGGACCGGCAACGCGCCGGCGGCATGCGAGACGGGAGCGCCGATCACCGCCGGGGGGCGGCTGTTGAGCGCGTTGACGTACAGAAACGAGAACGGCAGCCAGGTCGCGACGATGGCCGCGATCCCGAGGCTCACCACGTAGCGATACAGCGACGGTCTCGGCGCGGCGGTCCGCGGGGCGGGATTGGATGTGGGCTGATCGGTCATCTTTCGGTGTCCTGTGGTTGTGGGGCTGGACCATCGGGTCCTGACAGGACTGTGGAACCGAGCGGTGAGAGGGCGGTAAGTCGCCGGTCAGGCTTGTCTTGGATCGCCGTGATCAGGCAGCCGATCAGGGGCGATCGCTGATCGCGCCTGTGGAAGAACACGCTGCCGCGGCCGTGATCTGACCCCTAGCGTCGAGTGTCAAATGCGCATCCTGGTGATCGAGGACGAACGGACCCTCGCGAGCTTCATCGAGCAGAGCCTCCACGCCGAGGGCCACGCCGTGACCGTGTGCCACGACGGTCCAAGCGGCGAGGCGGCCGCGCTGACAGGTGACTACGCCCTCGTGCTGCTCGATCTGACGCTTCCGGGCCGCGACGGCCTCGACGTGCTGGGCGCGATCCGCGCGCATCTGCCGGCGCTTCCGGTGATCGTGCTCACGGCGCGCGCAGCTATCGAGCAACGGGTCCAAGGTCTCGATCGCGGCGCCAACGACTACGTCGCCAAGCCATTTTCGTTCGCCGAGCTCCTGGCCCGGGTGCGGGCCCAGCTGCGCACCCCCACCCAGCCGGAGTCATCGGCGCTGGCGGTCGACGGGCTGACGATGGACCTGCGGACTCGCCGGGTAGTCCGGGGCGGACGCGAGATCCCGCTGACGGCGCGCGAGTTCGAGCTGCTCGCCTATTTGATGCGCCACCCCGATCAGGTCCTCTCGCGTGAGCAGATCCTCAACGCCGTGTGGGGCTATGACTTCGACCCCGGAAGCAAGGTCCTGGAGGTCTACATCGGCTACCTGAGGCGCAAGCTGGCCGGAGAGGAGGACCCGATCGAGACGGTGCGCAACGTGGGCTACCGCCTATGCGTCCCCCATGGTTAGGCGCCTCCTGCCGGGTGGCCTACGTGCCCAGCTCTCAGTCGCCATCGCGGTCATCACCCTAGTGGCGGTGGGCGCTGGATTCTGGGCGTTGTACACCGTGACGGGAACCCGCCTGCGCTCGCAGGTCGACTCCCAGCTGCGAACCGAGACTGCCGAGTGGCGGGCTTTCGTCGCCCACCGGCCGGGGGGCACACCAGCCGCGCTCGAGCGTTCCGCCGCAGGGTTCATCGCCGGCCAGCGCTACCACGCCGCATCGCTCATCCTAGCGATGCAGGTCACCGGCGGCAGGACGATCACCAACAACCCGGAGCTCCTGGCGCGCGACGGGGACGGCGGGGGGCCGGGCGGCCTGGAGCGAGCCCCGGCCGGGCTGAGCACGGCGACGGTCGCCGAGGCGGGGCCGATGCGCGTCCTCGTCTCCCCGATCGACGGGACCGGCCACCAGGCCGGGACGTTCCGCGCCGCCGCACCGCTCAGCGCGGTCCAACAGGCACAGTCGACGCTGCTGCGCACGTTCGCCCTGGTGGGGACGTCGGCTTTGGTGCTGGCGCTCGCCGCCGGGTGGGTGCTCGCCTCTCTGATCTCCGCTCCGTTGCGACGGATCGCGAGGGTCGCGGCGGCCGTGGATGCCGGCGACCTCTCGGCGCGGGCCGGGCCCTCGGCCTCGCGGGGCGAGGTCGGCGCACTGGCCGCAGCCTTTGACCGCATGCTCGGGCACCTGGAGCGCTCCTTTCGTCGCCAGAGCGACTTCGTCTCCGACGCCTCCCATGAGCTTCGCACCCCGCTGACGGTCCTGCGCGCCCAGGTCGAGCTGCTCGATCGGGAGGCGGACGCCGCTCGCCGTCATCAGGCGACCGACGTTCTCCTGGCGCGCATCGACACGCTCGACCGGCTGGTCGGCGACATGCTGACCCTCGCCGGAGCCGAGGACGGACACCTGGTGCATCTCGAGCAGATCGACCTCGAGGACTTCTTCGAGGATCTTCGCCGCGACCTTCCCCTGTACGGCAAGCGCGACTTCAGCGTCGAGGGCGTCGCCGGAACGCTGAGCGCGGACTGCGACCGGATCACCCAGGTGCTGCACAACCTCGTCCGCAACGCCGTGGCCCACACCGAACCGGGGGGACGGATCGTCGTCACCGCGACCGCGAACGGCGGGCGCCTGCGGATCGCCGTGCGCGACGACGGTCCGGGGATCCCCGCCGACGAGCTCGAGGCCATCTTCGAGCGCTTCCATCGCGTCGATCCCGGGCGCTCGCGTGACAGCGGCGGAACGGGGTTGGGCCTGGCCATCGCACGAGCGCTGACCGAGGCCCACGGCGGCACCGTCGTCGCTCGCTCTCCAGCGGGAGAAGGCGCCACCTTCGTCGTCGAGCTGCCCGGCTACGTCGCGCCCGATCAGCGTCCGGCGTTCTCGGGCGCCAGCTCGAACTGGTCACGCCGGTGATCTCCGTGAGAAGCCGGCCTGCGCTCGGGCGACGGGCGGTGCGCGGGCGCGGGTTGCTCGCCGGGCCTGCCCACGGCCGCTCGGGCGCGTCGCTCGGTGCCGAGCACCCTGATCACGAACAGGTACACGATCGGCGCGACGGGCACGAGGACGATCGCTCGCAGCCAGAGCGTGGCGCCGTCCGAGCCCGCGCCGACGGCATGGACCGCCGACAGCAGCCAGACGAGCCCCGTCGCCCGGTGCAGAGCCCTCCAGCGGCGGGCCCCCAAGCGGCGGCGCAGGTAGAAGCTGGGTCCCAGGAGCACGGCCACGTAGCCGCCGAGGATCCCCAGCCCGGTGAAACCGGGGCGGTAGCGCAGAGCGAAGGGGACGGTGATGCCCAGCCACCCCGGCTTCAGCCACGTGTCGCCCAGCAGCGCCAGGCCGTGCACCGCGATGGCGGCGAGCGCCACGATGGCCACGTGCTCGTGCAGGCGCACGGCGCCGCGCCGGAGCTCGGGCCGGCGCAGGACACCGGCCGCCATCATCAGCCCGAGGACCACCGAAAGGGTGATCAGGATCAGCGCGACGATTCCCGCCGCGCGGCTCACCAGCCAGCCCAGGACGGCCGTGGGCTGCGTGTGGGGACTCACGCGCAGCGCACCAGGGCGCCGGCACCGGTCAGCTGATCGGCGAGCGGGCCGATCGCCTCCACCTCGCCGTCGTCGTGGACGATCAGCCCCCCGGCCCTCGCCAGCGCGCGGCGCGCGCCCTCGGGTCCCGAGAGCAGGGCCACCTTGGACAACGTCTCGGCCTCCAGGGCCGTGTCGCCCAGAGCGGTGGCACCGACCAGCCCCGTCCAGGCGGGCGCGCCCGTGCTCGGGTCCAGCAGATGATGCGCAAACCCTCCGTGAGGTCGGCGCCAGATGCGCACGTTGAGCCCCGACGTGGCGATCCCACCGCGGGCCACCGCAACCGTCCCGATCGTCTCGCCGGTGAGCGGGTGCTCGACGGCCACCGGATAGGGATGCAGCTGGGCGCCGATCCCACCCACCGCGATGTCGCCGCCGCAATCGACCACGAACCGCGAGTAGCCGCCGAGATGCAGCGCCACCGCGTCCGCGCACAGTCCCTTCCCCGTGCCGCCGGTGTCGATCATCAGCCCGGGGGGGCGGGTGACGGTGCCGGCCTCGTCGTCGATCTCCACCTCTCGCCAGCGGGCGCGGGGATCGGGTCGGGCCGGGCGGCGTGGCGGGGCCTGGGCGAGCGCCTCGGTGAGAGAAACGGGAGGCACGTCGGCCATGGATTCCGCGTAGCCGCTGGCGACGAGGGCCTGGACCAGCGTCGGATCGACGAGGCCACCGCTGAGCTGCGCCGCCCAGCCGCCCGCGGCCACGGCGGCACGGAGCAGGCGGCTCGCGGGAACGACCCGGCGGCGGTCCCGGTTGAGCCGCGAGAGCTCGCTCTCGGCCCGAAAGCGCGACAGCCGATCGCTGAATCGCCACACGAAGGCGCGCTCGCGATCGGCAGCCTCCAGCGGCGTGGGCGCACTGCGCAGCAGCGGTGCGCTGATCAGCAGCCGGATCTCGCTGCCCATGGCGTCCAACGTGTAGTCGAGCTCGGCGGACATCTCAGGAGGTCCGGGTGGTGGGGGCGGCGGAGACCGGTCCCCCGGACACCGAGCTGGACTGCGACGAGCTGACCGCCGTCGGGCGGCCGGTGCCGCCCGTCACGGTCTCGAGCACCGTCGTGCGCACGAGCTTGCGCAGCAGCACGACCCGCGGCGCGGGGGCGCGTGCGGCCGACGCGGACATCTGCCCGGCCAGCAACGCCAGCATTACCAGGAAGGCCGCCACGCTGAGCAGGACGACGGTCACCCGGTCGGGTCCGGAGGCGGTTCTGCGGCGGCGACCGGCGCCGTTGGGCAGCTCCCGCCGGCCGGCGCCGAGTGTTGCCCCGGCGTCAGTCGCCATGGTCGCCGCCCTCGTGACCGCCCCCGCCCCCGCCCCCGCTGGTGCGGGTCCTCACCGGTGCGCCCGACCCGCCCGTCGAGCCCGAGGAGCCCGAGCCCTTGGAGCCCGACGTTCCCGAGCTCGTGCGGGTGGTCACGGGATGAGACGGTGAGCTGGACGGGGTGCCCCCGCTCGGGGAGCCGCCCGAGGAGGGAGCATGCGAGGAGCTGGTGCGGGTGGTCACCGGCGCGCCCGAGGCTGGTGGGCTCCCCGTCGACGGCGCGCTTGACGTGGCGTGCGAGGCACTCGTGCGAGTGGTCACGGCGCCCGTGCCGCTTGCGGTCGCGGGCGTCGAGCCCGAGCCAGCGTGATGAGAGCCACTGGCGCCGGTGCGGACCACGCCGGCCGGGTGGGCCGGACCTCCGGCAGTGCCGCGTCCGCGTCCGGTGGGGCTGCCGGACCCCGCGAGGGTGCGGCCGTGACGATCGCCCCGGTGGCGGACGATGTGGATCGTGCGACGCACCACCTGCGTGTGGATCTCGGTGGGCCCGCGCGTGGCCAGGGTGGTCACGGTGCGCGGCGTGGGCCGCAGTGAGAAGCCGGCCACGCCGGCTGCCAGCACCGCGGCCAGCGCGCTCGCGATGCGGCCGTATGTCCTTCGCATGTTCAACGCCTCCAGTCGTGGGGTCGCGGCCCACTGTGCCCGCGGTGGCCCCAGCGCCCGGGCAAACGCCGGCAAAGGTTCGGCAAAGGCAAGCGGGTTCTTACCGGGAGCCAGCCGTCCGCTTACCTGCGGAGCCCAATCTCACGGCATGACAACTTCCACCATTGGCCGACGCGCCGGCGACGACGGGATCGTGATCGCCGGCGGGGGTCTGGCCGGACAACGCTGTGCCGAGGCCCTGCGGCGGGCGGGCTATGACGGGCCCATCCGCATGGTGTGCGCCGAAGCTGAGCCGCCCTATGACCGCCCTCCCCTGTCCAAGGGCGCGCTCGTCGACGCCGCGGCCGAGAACGATCTCGCGTACCGCCCCGCCGTCTGGTATGACGAGCAGGACGTCGAGCTCCTCCTGGGCGTCGGCGCGCGCCGGCTGCGGCTCGCCGAGCGCCGGCTGGAGCTGACCGACGGTGGCTCGGTGCGCTACCGGGACCTGCTCATCGCCACCGGAGGCCGGCCACGCACGCTGCCGCTCCTCGGCGGCTACGACAACGTCACCCTGCTCCGTGCCCGCGACGACGCGCGGCGACTGCGCGACGTGCTCGCCGGCGGCGGTCGGCTGGCCGTGATCGGGGCGGGCTTCATCGGCCTCGAGGTGGCGGCCACCGCGCGGCGCCTCGGTGTCGAGGTGATGGCCCTGGAGGCAGGACAATGCCCGCTGGAAAACGTGCTGGGCCCCGAGCTCGGCGGCTGGTTTCACCGGCTGCACGCCGCCGAGGGAGTCGACCTGCGCACAGCGACGACCGTCGAGCGGGTGATCGGCGACGCGACAGTGCGCGGTCTCGTCCTGTCGGACGGCTCCCGGACCGAGGTCGACCACGTGATCGTCGGCGTGGGCATCGTCCCCGACGTGGAGTGGCTCGCCGACAGCGGCCTGGAGGCCGACCGCGGCGTGCCCGTCGACGCCGACGGCCGGTCGGCCGCCCCCCGCGTCTTTGCCGCCGGCGACGCCGCCGCCACCTTCGACCCCGCCTCGGGCAGCCACGTCCCTGGATCGCACTGGGAGGCCGCTGCGCGCCAGGGCGCCCGTGTGGCCCGTCGCATGCTCGGGTTGAGCACCGGTCAGGCACCGCTGACGAGCTTCTGGACCGATCAGTACGGGCTGCGGATCCAGTACGTCGGCCGCCGCCGACCGGGCGACACGCTCGGCATCGACGGCGAGCCGGAGACCCGGAGCTTCACCGCCACCTTCTCCCGGGGCAAACGAGCTGTGGCCGCGTTGCTCGTCGATCGCCCACATGACCTCCCCGCGGCCCGCAAGCAAATCGAAAGGACAGCCAGACCATGAGCTATGCAGTGGAGATCGACGAGTACGCCTGTGCGGCGCACGGAGACTGCGCCGACATCGCGCCCGAGGTGTTCGAGCTCGACGACGTCGCCCGCGTGATCGGGACGGCACCCGACGAGGTCCTGCTGGCGGCGGCGCGAGCCTGCCCCAGCTCGGCCATCCTCATCCTCGACCGCGAGACCGGCCGGCAGGTCTACCCGTGAATCGGAGAGGAGGGGGGCCGCCAGAGCGCGGCCCCCCTCCTCAGTCGTCGCGCCCGCCCGCCCGGGCGGCTCCCCGCGCGGAGTCCCCCCCGTCGTCCCCGCTGCGCCGCCCCGAACCGGAGGCCGTCGCAGCCACGCGCGGGCTCGGCGATGCGGTGGGCGTCGGCGTCGGCGTCGGCGTGATCGTGGGTGTGGTCGTGGTCGTGGTCGAGGTGACGACCGTGGCCGGGCCGCTCTCCGCGCTGGACTGCGACGAGGGTGGGCGACCCGGGCGGCTGTCCTCGGCCCTGCGCGGCGGGGTCGCTTGCGGCGGCGGCGGAACCAGGCCGCGGATCGCGGAGGGCGGTGCCGAGCTCAGCCCGATGTGCTGAGCGGCCAGGCGGCTCACCGACCAGGTCAGGGCCGCGGTGACGACGATGCCCAGCAGCGCGACCGCGGCCGAGGCCAGTGTGCGGCGGTGCATCCTCATGGAGCGGCGAGGCTAGCCATCGTCGCGTTAAGCGCCGGCAAAGTCGGCCGGTGACGCGTCTACACCGTCGGGGACGACGAAGCTGATGCCGGCGACGGTGCCACCGCCGGGCCGCTCGCCGATCGTCACCTCGCCCTCCCACTCGCGGACGAGCTCGCGGGCGATCGGCAGACCGAGTCCGTGCCCCGGCCGGGCCGCTCTTCCGGCGCCTCCGCGCCGGAAGCGCTCGAAGACCAGCTCGCGCTCGTCGGCAGGAACCCCCGGTCCGCGATCGAGGACCTCAATCCGGCCCGGGGCCGTCACGATCGTCACCGTGGAGTCCGGCGGCGAGTAGCGGATCGCGTTCTCCACGAGAGCGTCGAGAGCCCGCTCCAGGTCGGCCCGCGCCACCCACACCATGGCGGAGGGCCCCTCGCGGTGGCCGCCGAGTGTCACCTCGCGATGGATCGCCTCCGGGCGCCAGCGCAGGACCGCGTCCTGCGCCACCGCGGCGAGATCTACCCTGGCTCCCGACGAGCGCCGCCGTCCATCGCGGCTGAGGAGCAGCATCTCGTCGACGGTGTGCGAGAGCCGGTCGACCTCCGCGATGGCGGCATCGAGATCGCCGAAGGCATCGTCATCGTCGGCAACGGCACGCGCCGACTCCAGGCGCAGGCGCAGGCCCGTCAGCGGGGTCCGCAGCTGATGGGAGGCGTCGGCCACGAATGCCCGCTGGGCCGCCAGCAGGCCGGCGATGCGATCGGTCATGTCGTTGAAGGAGCTCGCCAGCGATCGCTGCTCGGAGCTGCCCTCCACCGCTGCGCGAGCGCGCAGATCGCCCTGGGCAACGCGCCTCGCCGTCGCCTCGAGACGCCGCAGCGGCCGGGCAATTTGACCCGCCAGCAGAGCCCCGGCGGCTAGCCCGACGGCGAGTACGACCGCCGCGACGAGAGCCAGCTCCAGCTCCACCCGCCCGACCGCATGGCTGACCGCGGCCACGCTCTGGGTGACCCGGACCGCGCCCACCGGATGTCCGCCCCGGATGATCGGCACCGCCGTCGCGAGGATCTGGCGGCCCAGGGTTCGCGAGGACCGCTGCACTTGCACCGGGCGTCCGCGCAGCGCCGACGCCAGCTCCGGGCGGCTGTCGTATTCGACGCCGAGCTCGGCCGGCCCGGCGCTGTCGGCGATCACCCGGCCGGCGCGGTCGACGATCAGGACCCGGCCGTGCAGAGGCGCCGCGGCGCTGCGGGCGAGCGTGGCGAGCTGCCGGCGGGCGCGCGGTGCGAGCAGGTCCGAGGCGGTGGCGGCGATGAGGTCGGCCTGCGCCTGGGCCTGGGTGCGCACCTCGGCGTTGACGCGGGCGCTGAGATTGAGCGCCAGGGGGACGCCGAAGGCGACGATGGCCAACACCAGCACGTAGCTGACCGCACTCAGCAGCCGCGCCCGGAGGCTTATCGGTGCTCCTCCTCCCCGGTGCTGAGGCAGAAACCGACGCCCCGGACGGTCCGGATGTAGGGCGGGGTGGCGGCATCGGGCCCGAGCTTGCGTCGCAGCCACCCGATGTGGACGTCCAGGGTCTTGGTCGACCCAAACCAGTTGACGTCCCACACGTCAGCCATCAGCGACTCGCGTGTGACCACGCGGCCGGCGTCCCGGATCAGGCGCAGCAACAGGTCGAACTCCTTGCGGGTGAGGTCGAGCTCCGCGTCGCCGCGCCAGGCGCGCCGCGCAGCGGGATCGACACGCAGGTCCCGGACCGTCAGCGCCGAGCTGTCCTCGGAGGCCCGCCCGCGCCGGAGGACGGCCCGGATCCGGGCGATCACCTCGCCGGTAGCGAACGGCTTGATCACGTAGTCGTCGGCGCCGATCTCCAGCCCGACAACTCGGTCGGTCACGGAGCCGCTTGCCGTGACCATGATGATCGGCACATCCGAGTCACGGCGGATTCGGCGGCAGAGGTCACGCCCGTCGACGTCGGGAAGCGCGAGATCGAGCAGGATCACGTCCGGCCGGACGACGCGCGCCAGCTCAAGGGCCGCTCGACCGCTCGCGGCGACCTCCGTCCGGAATCCGGCGCGGCGCAGCGCGCGGGCGAACGGCTCGGCAATCGAGCGCTCGTCCTCTACGAGCAGGACGACACGCAGGCCTGTGCCGGAGTGTTCATCGGTGTGGCTCGCGTGAAGGTCCATGGCGGAAAGCTGACGCAGGCACGAGTGTCAGCACTCCAGGTAAGCCCACGGTGCGACGCCGTTGAGAGCTCTCTCATTCGGGCGACGTTTCAAGACCACGCTGGGCGACGCACACGCAGCATTCGGTTCGCCGTCTACGCCCAGCTAATCCGCCGCCCCGACCGCGACCAACTCCGCACAGAGTTTCGAGCGTTCCTCGACACTCCGCTCAGCGAAGCCGACACAGGCGCCGCAGCGGAAGACCGGGTTACCCCCAGCCGGAATCGAACCGGTTGATCAGCACCTTGCGCGCCATTGCTTCTCCGCCCCAAGCTCGCTAGTTGAGTCAACTCAGTCTCCATC